>CALBZE010000166.1 GCA_937889645.1 uncultured bacterium | reverse complement strand
GCGCGGCCGTCACCCGCCGGCGGCGCAGCCGCCGGCCGCCCCCCGCGCCGCGCCAGCGCCGCCGTTCCCCGCCGCGCGCAGCGCGGCCGCTCCCGCGCACCGAATACGCGCCTCGCCGGCGGTCCGAATCCACGCCTCGCCGGCGGTCCGAATCCACGCCTCGCCGACCGCCCGAATCCGCGCCTCGCCGGCGGCCCGAATCCACGCCTCGCCGCCGACCCGAAGGCGCGCCCGGCCGGCGGCGCTGTCCACCGACCACCCACCCCGCCCCCACCCTCGCTCCGATTCCCGCGCACCCAACGTCCGAATTCGGGACGTGACGGTCCCGGAAGCGGACGGTATTATCGGGCGGGCAGGCGGGCGGCGGCGGGCGTAACGCGCGACGTCGTTGTCGCTTGCACGTTCCGGCGTCGCCGGGCAGGGGACTTGCCCGGACGGAGCGGCGATCGTTGGATCCTGGGACCATGGACGAGGCCGTCATGCGCAACTTGCGACTCGCATTCCGCACGCTGTCTCGCACGCCGTTCGTGACCGGCGTCGCCGTGCTGTCGCTCGCGCTGGGGATCGGCGCGAACGCGGCGATCTTCTCCCTCTTCGAACGGATGCTGTTGCGGCCGCTGCCCGTGCACGAGCCGGAGCGGCTGGTCAACCTTGCGGCGCCTGGCCCGAAGCAGGGCGCGACGTCGTGCAACATGGCAGGCGACTGTACGGCGATCTTCAGCTACCCGCTGTTCCGCGACCTGGAGGTGGCCCAGACGGGGGTGTCTCGCGGCGCACCGCTCGTTCCGCGCGAACATCTCCCTCCGCGATCACACGGCGCCCGGCACGGGGATGTACGTCTCCGGCTCCTACTTCCCGGTGCTGGGGCTGCGCCCCGCGCTCGGCCGCCTGCTCGGCCCCGCGGACGACGAGACGATCGGCGGGCACCCGGTCGCGGTCCTGAGCCATGCGTTCTGGGAGACCCGGATGGGCGCGGACCCGGGCGTGATCGGCGAGACGATCACGGTCAACGGCCAGCCGCTCACGATCGTCGGCGTCGCGCCGCGGGGGTTCGAGGGGACGACGCTGTTCGTGCGGCCCGACGTCTTCGTGCCGATCACGATGCGCGGGGTGCTCCAGCCGCGATTCGCCGGCTTCGACGACCGCCTGAGCCACTGGGTATACGTCTTCGGCCGTCTCGCGCCCGGGGTGACGATCGGGCAGGCGACGGCGGCGATCAACGCGGTCGTCCGGCCGATCATCGACGACGTCGAAGCCCCCCTCCAGCGAGGGATGAGCGACCAGATGCTCGCCGCGTTCCGCGCCCGGACGGTGACCGTGGAGCCGGGGTGGCGCGGGCAGAGCATCGTGCAGCATCAGGCGCGCACGCCGCTCATCCTGCTCCTCACCGTGACCGGGATCGTGCTCCTGATCGCGTGCGCCAACATCGCGAACCTGCTCCTGGCCCGCGGCGCGGGGCGGAGCATGGAGATGGCGGTGCGCCTCTCGCTCGGCGCCAGCCGTCGCCAGCTCATGGCGCAGCTGCTCACCGAGTCGTGCGTGCTGGCGGCGCTGGGCGGCGCGGCGAGCCTCCTCGTCGCGCAGTGGACGCTCGCGTTCATCGCGTCGCAGTTCCCGCCTGAACCCGCCGCGGCGATCGACGTCACGCTCAGCACCCAGGCGACCCTCTTCACCGCCGCCGTAGCCCTCGGGACGGGGCTCCTCTTCGGGATCTACCCGGCGCTGCACGCGACGCGGACCGAGCTGGTCTCCACGATCCGCGCGAACGCGGGCCAGCTCACCGGCGCCCGCGGCGCGGCGCGGTTCCGCAACGGCCTCGTCGCCGCCCAGATCGCCCTCGCCATGGCGCTCCTCGGCTCGGCCGGGCTGTTCCTCGGCAGCCTCGTCAACGTCTTCCGCGCCGATCTCGGAATGCGCATCGACGACCTGGTCATGTTCACGATCTCGCCCGAGCTGAACGGCTACGGGCCCGAGCGCCGGCAGATCCTGTTCGAGCGCGTGGAGGAAGAGCTCGCGGCGATCCCGGGGGTGGCCAGCGTCGCCGCGTCCTTCGTTCCGCTCTTCAACGGCGACACGTGGGGGAGCAACGTGGCCGTCGAAGGGTTCGAGCGCATCCCCGGCGTCGACGACCAGTCCAACTACAACCTGGTCGGCCCGGGCTTCTTCCGCGCGCTCGGCATCCCCCTCATCGCGGGGCGGGAGTTCACCGCGGCCGACATCGATGGCGCGCCCAAGGTCGCGATCGTCAACGAGGCGTTCGCACGCAAGTTCGGCCTTGGCGACGACGTCGTCGGAAAGTGGATGGCGCTCGGCGGCGCCACGGACCTGGACATCCAGATCGTCGGGCTCGCCCGCGACACGAAGTACAGCGGCGTCCGGGAAGGCGAGCCGCCGATCTTCTACCTGCCGTACCGCCAGGACCGCGGCGTCGGGATGATGACGTTCTACGTCCGGACCGCCGGCGACCCGTCGCCCGTCCTGCGCGCGATCCCGGAGCTGATGCGACGTCTCGACCCCGACCTCCCGGTCGAGAACCTCAAGACGATGGAGCAGCAGGTCCGCGAGAACGTGTTCCAGGACCGCACGATCGGCCTACTCTCCGCCGCGGCCGCCGCGCTCGCGACGCTCCTCGCCGCCGTCGGCCTCTACGGCGTGCTGGCCTACTCGGTCGCCCAGCGCACGCGAGAGTTCGGTGTCCGCATGGCCCTCGGCGCCGACGGCCGCCGCATCCGCACGATGGTGCTCCGTCAGGTCGCCGCGCTCTTCGCCGTCGGCGGCGCGATCGGCCTCGTCGCCGCCCTCGGCATCGGCCGCGCCGCCGGCTCGCTCCTGTTCGGGCTCGAAGGACACGATCCGGCCGTCATGGCCGGCGCAGCGGGTCTGCTCGCGGTCGTCGCCACGGTGGCGGCGTTCGCGCCGGCGATCAGAGCGTCGCGCGTGGATCCGGTGAGGGCGTTGAGGGGGTAAGGGGCCCGGGGGTCGGGGTTTGGGGCTCAGGGCTCGGGGCTCAGGGCTCGGGGCTCGAGTGCGAGCGGGCAGGGGCCGCCGGCGTTTCGCCGCAATCGCGTCGCCGCCTGACACCTGACACCTGACACCTGACACCTTATAGCTGATAGCTGACACTGGGTGGGTGGGTGGGGTGTGGGAGACCGGCGGGCGGGGTGTCGGCGTCGGGCGAGATGTAGGCGTCGGGCACCGGCGCTTCGAGCCGTCGCCGTCCGAGTACCCCAACGCCCCCTCGGCCGCCCAGCACCCCCTAAGCCCTGAGCCCCGAGCCCTGAGCCCTGACACCTAACACCCAACACCTACCCCCTATTCACCATCGCCGTCGCCACCACCTCGAAAAACCCCCTCAGCATCGCATCCACCTCCGCCGGGAACCCCGCCTCGTCCAGCGCCTTCCCCATCAGCTCCACCCATCGATCGCGAGCGCGCACGTCGATCGGGAAAGGCATATGCCGCATTCGCAACCGCGGGTGGCCGCGACGCTCGATGTAGCGCTGCGGGCCGCCGAACCGGCCGATGAGGAAGTCGCGGAGGCGTTCCTCCGCGCCGTCGAGGTCGTCCGGAGGGTACATCGGGCCGAGGATGTCGTCGTCCGGCACCTGGCGGTAGAACGCGGCGACCAGGCGTCGGAATCCGTCCTCCCCGACGACGTCGTAGATCTCGAGTTCGTTCATGGGCCCATCCTACCCCCGAGCCGGATCACGTTCCGGCCCGCTGTCCCTCGGACCGGATCGCATTCCGGCCCACGGCTCACCGTTCCGTCTCCCGTTTCTCCCCGGTCCGGCGCACATTCCTCCGGTCCGGCGCACATTCCTCCGGTCCGGCGTACATCCCTCCGCTCCGGCTCACATTCCTCCAGCCCGGCGTACATCCCTCCGGTCCGGCTCCCAACCCTCCGTCCGCCTCACATCCCTTCCAGATCCACCCACACGTCCGTTCGCCATCGCCGAGCGCCGTCGAGGGCGCGGGCGACGTCGGCGCGGATGATCCCGTCGAACAGGGTGGTGCCGATCCCGATCGAGCGCAGCGGCGAGTCGGTCGTGAAGGCGCTGCGGGGGCCGGCCCGGGCGACGTCGCCGAAGAGGGCGATGCGGCCGAACGCGCCGCCGTAGCCGATCTCGCCGCGAGCGCGCCAGAAGGCGTCGCCGCGGGCGGCGTTCCCGGCGTAACCGCGCAGCGTGGCCGGGCCGCCGAGGTAGAACAGCCGCTGCACCGGCACGTCGCCCGTGCTCGTCCCGGCCGCGGCCTCCAGGGCGGGCGCAATGCGCCCGATCGTGGGGAGCCCCGCGCGGATCGTGAGTGCGGCGCGGCCGTACTCGAAGTCGCCGCCCGCGCCCTCGAGGTCGAGCACGCCGGCGACGCGCCACCGCGTGGGATCAGCGCCGAGGCTGCCGGCCAGCGTGAGCGCGGCGCCGAACAGATCCGCGCGGTCGGCGACGACGTTCGGGCGGAAGGTGCGTTCCCGGTCCCACAGCGACGGCAGGCTGAAATCGGTCGCCGTCGCGACGGCGTCGTGACGCTCGGCGAAGAGCCGCAGCGCGTAGCGTTGGGGGCGGAGCGACGCGGGCCGCACCTCGAGCGACGCGCCGAGCGCCTGGTAGTACTCGCCGTCGTCGCGGCCCAAGAGGAGGGCGTTGAAGGAGTTGCCCAGCCCGAAGGCGCGCGTGGCCGGGTCCGCGAGGCGGACGCCGTTGTAGAGAGAGAGCCGGTAGTCGCGCGCGACGATGGGGCGCGTGAGCGCGAGCTCGACGTCCGGGCGCGGCTCGGCCAGCGCGAGCCGGCCGGTGGCGTCGGCGCGCAGCCGGCCGGCGTCGACGGCGACGCGCGCGCCGATGGCCAGCCCCTCGACGCGGTTGTAGCGCACACCGCCGGGCAAGCCGAACCCCCAGTCGAAGGCCACCTCCGGCCGCCGCCACGGCGTCCCGGCCTCACCGCCCAGCCAGTCGGCGAGTTCCCGGATCCGCCGCAGCTCGGTGTCCCACGCCGCGTCGGTCTCGAAGATCGAGCGCGGGAGCAGCTCGCTGGTCAGGAGCGACGCCGAATCGGCCGGGAGGTCGACCTGGAGCGTGCGGCCGCAACGGTCGTAGCCGGCGCCGGTCCGCTCGTCGACGTCCCACGGCCGCCGTGCGGCGCTGTCGGCGTTCGCGGACGGCGGCGCCGTGGCGTCGTCCGGATTGCCGGGCGGTGCGCCGGCACCCGTCGGATCCTGCGCGGCCGGCGCTCCCCGCCGCCCGCTGGCGCCCGCCGTGTCGCCGGGCGGCTCCGTCCGCCCTCCGCTGATGGTCACCTGGACCACGAGCCGGCCGCCGGCCATGCAGGTCGTGGAGCCGGCGGAGTCGCGCGCGACCGGGTCGGGCGGGCGCGTCGCGTCGCCTTCCACCTCGTACTCCGAGTAGTGGAGCGCGTACTGGAACGGGACCTTGAGGTGCGACGTCGCCTGGAAGACGCCCTCCGCGGCGAGGACGCGCGGCATCCACCAGCGGAAATCCCAGAACGCGTACTCGAGCGTGATGTACTCGATGTCGAGGCCGAGAGGCCGGAGGAGGCGGGGGGCGCTGCCGCGGTCGGGATCGAGCTTGCGCAATGGGCGGAACGTCGCCTGCACGATCGCCGCGCTCTGCTCTTCGATCCAGAACGAGCCGCGGATCAGGTGGAAGTCCGCCCGCCGCGGGAAGACGCGCAGCTCGAGGAGTCGCACGGACCGACCGTCGGGGAGCCGGATCTCGGTCGTGTCGCCCGAGGCGTAGCGGTAATGGCGCTCGGCGTTCGGGCCGATCTGGTTGCGCAGTCCGTCGTCGTCCAGCCGGAGGAGCATCTCGCTGCTCTCCGGATCGAAGGCGAGGCGCGGGACGAAGCGACGCAGCGCGGCGGGCACCTGCTGCGACCCCATCAGCGGCGGGATCGCCTCCCGCGCGCCGAGGACCTTCAGGTGGATCGGGCCTTCCCGCCTCCAGTCGATCTGCGTGGCCGTCTCCCGCAGGAACAGCGTCCGGTCCCGCCCGGGGACCCTGAGCCCCGCCGAGATGCGCTCGCGCGCCAGGGTGCGGTAGGCGTCGACCGATCGGTCGACGGTGCGGCGTCGTTCGCGCGCGCGCCGGACCAGCTCCCGCGCGCCCTCGTCCGCGTATGCGTCGGCAAGCTGCTCGGCCGTCGGCGGCAGCGACGTCGTGTCCCGGCGCTCGGCGACCGTGTCGGGTGGCGTCGCGCCCATGGCACGACGCGCGGCGATCGAGTCAGGCTCCTGGGCCACGACGGCCAGGAACGCGAGGGCTACGTGAAGCACGATTCTCCGTCGATGCTACAGTGCGACGCTACAATGCGACGCTACAATGCGACGCTACAATGCGACGCTAGAATGCGACGCTACGATGCGACGCTACAGTACGACGCTAGAATGCAGGGTTCTCGCGCGTCAGGCGGTAGATCAGGATCGCCGCGCGCTTGGCCGCCTTCGGCATGGTGCGCAAGTCGAGCGTTTCCTCGACCGTGTGCGAGCCTGCGCCGACGGGGCCGAGCCCGCCGAGCGAGGCCTGGACGTGCGGCGCGGCGAACGAGATATCGGCCGCGCCCCGGCGAGCCGGGTCGAAGGCGACGACGGGACCGTACCCCAGGTCGCGGCTCGCCCGGTCGTACATTTCCAGCAGGGCGTGGTTCGCCTCCGTGGGCGACATCGCCGGGTAGCCGTCGAAGAACTCGATCTCCGCCGACGTGCCCGGCAGGCTCTCTGCGACGATCGCGCGCATCTTCGCCCGCGCCCGCTCGAGCTGCTCCTGCGAGATCGTCCGGATCCCGCCGCTCACCACGACCGTCTCCGCGACGACGTTCGTCTTCCCGAACGCCGTCCCGCCGCTCAGATCGAAGTCGATCTCGACGTCGGAGCCGCCCAGGATCACGCCGGGGTTGAACGTCAGATACTCCTCGCCGCGGACCTCCTCGTAGAAGCGATTCAGGATCCGCGCAGCCTCGAAGATCGCGCCCGCGCCGACGCCTGGGCTGAAGATCCCCGACGAGTGCGCGCGCCGGCCTTTGACCTTGAGCCGCCACTCGCTCGAGCTGCGCCGCGCGACGACGGCGTAGTCCGTCCCGCGGTCGCTCGTGCCGCTCTCGAAGCCGAGCGCGACGTCGCTCCGCTTCGCCAGCTCGATCAGCTCCCGCCGCGCCACGTCCAGCGGCTCGCCGGGCGACTCCTCGTCGCCGGTGAGGATGACCCGGATCGTCGCGTCCTCGAGTGCGCCGGCGGCGTGCAGCGCCTGGAGCGCCTGGAGGATCACGACGTCGCCGCCCTTCATGTCGACGACGCCCGGCCCCTTCGCGACGTGCCCCGACCGCTCGAAGCGCTGGAACGGGCTGTCCTCCTCGAAGACCGTGTCGAGGTGCCCGATCAGGAGGATCCGCCGGCCGCGACGCCCCTCCCGCTCCGCGACCAGGTGGCCGCCGCGCCCCGTCTCCGGCGGGAGCGGCGCCCAGCGCACGTCGAAGCCGAGCTTCCGGAACTCGACCTCCAGCACGTCCGCCACCGCCTTGTTCCCCGCCGGGTTCATCGTGCCGCTGTTGATGTTCACGATCCGCTCGAGGAGCGCGACCGCTTCCTCCGCGTGCGCGTCGATGTGCTCCGCGATCCGCCGCTCGACGTCCGACAACCCCTGCGCCGCAGCCGGGCGCGTGGTCGCGACGGGAAGTAGAGCAAGCGCGAACGCGAATGCGAGTGTGAGCCCAATGGTGGTCGCACGAGTGGGCGTGCGGGTGGTTGCGCGGGTGGTTGCGCGGGCGGTGGCATGTGGATGAGGAAGAATCCGCGTCGTCATGAAAAGCCTCCTCGCTCGAGTCCCCCGGAACTTAGCAGACCCCGGCTATGCGGACCACGTTTCCGATTTCCGTTTTCGCCCATCTCGACATGAGCACGATCTAGTTCCTGGGCCCGATTCGCGGCGTTCACCCCAAATCCCCCCTCCCGGACGGGTGATCCCCATGCCATTATGTGACGAAACGGGAAACGGAAACGTGGTCCGATGGATAACCTTACGCACTCGCTCGCCGGCGCCGCCCTCGCCGCCGCCGGCCTCCGCCGCACCACCCCCCTCGCCACCGCCACCCTCGTCGCGGCCGCCAACGCGCCCGACATCGACGCGTGCATCTACCTGTTCCGCGACGAATACTACGCGCTGGCGTTCCGGCGCGGGTACACCCACGGCCCGCTGGCGATGATGCTCCTACCCTTCCTGGTCGCGGGCACGATCCTGGCGTGGGACCGGCTGGTGCGGCGCCGCCGCGACCCGCGCGCCGAGCCGGCGCGGGCGCTGCCGATCCTGCTCCTCGCCGTGCTCGGCGTCCTCACGCACCCGGCCCTCGACTGGATGAACACCTACGGGATCCGGCTCCTCGCGCCGTTCTCGATGCAGTGGTTCTACGGCGACGCCCTCTTCATCATCGACCCGTGGCTCTGGCTGCTCCTCGGCGCTGCGACGTTCGTGGCGCGGGAGCGACGCGGACGCGGGCTCGTCGGGTGGCTCGTGCTCGCCGCGGCCGCGAGCGCGCTGATGTTCGCGGCGCCGATGGTGCCCGGCGCCGCCCGGGTCGCCTGGGTGATCGGCCTGGCCGCGGTCGTGATCGCGTATCGCGCGGCGGCGACGTCGTCCGCGCACGCACCGACGCACGCGACCGCGACATCGCTCGTGAACGCGACGTCGCCCGCGACCGCGGCGCGGCGCGCGGAGCCCGCGGCGCCCGAAGTCGCGACGTCGCCGGATGTCACGGAACCTCGTCGCCTCGCCGTCGCCCGCTGGGCGCTCGCGCTCGCCGTCGCCTACATCCTGGCAATGGTTGGATCGGATATCGCCGCGGCACGGCTGGTACGCGCCGTGGCGGAGGCGCGGGGGATCGGCCCGGTCGAGAGCGTGATGGTCGCGCCCGTCCCGGCCAACCCGTTCAGCGGCGACGTCGTGGTCGAGACGCCATCGGCATATCACCTCGGCGCGTTCCGCTGGTTCGGGCGGCCCAACGTCCGGCTGGAAGGCGACGTCATCCCCCGCACGCCTCGCGACGCCGTGATCGACGCCGCCGCGGCGACCCCGCGCGTCCACGACTACCTCGTCTGGTCGCGCTTCCCGATCTTCCGCGTCGACACGCTCCCCGACGGGTACCGAGTCGTCGTCACCGACGCGCGCTATCCCGACATGGGCGAGGGCGGCGGGCTGGGCGGGGTATCGCTCCGGCTCGACGCCGCCCTACGCCCAACGGATGATTAGCGCCGACGTCGCAACGCCCCAGACGCCGCGCCCCAGACGCAGCGCCCCGAACAAGGCGGCCCCCACGCGGCGGACCAGAGTAGGCGACGAAGAGTAGAGCAAGAGCATCAGCGCCGCCGCGTCCGCCGCCTCCGCCCACACACCTGCTGCATTCGCACCATGGAGTTGACCCGGTTTCGTGGACACGCGATCCTTTGGGAGAAAGGAGTCCACG
>CALBZE010000165.1 GCA_937889645.1 uncultured bacterium | reverse complement strand
ATCGATGTAATGAATGTCCCAGCGGTAGGTGTAATTGCCGTCCCCGCCGCTAACGTCCGCCGTCCACGTGTACATCCCCGGGCTGGTAATGATCCTTGGACCAGAGATATAGGCAGTCAGCGGCGGGTACGTGCCCTGGACCGACACACCACTGCTTGAACCGAGCACCTCGGCGGCTAGGTCGGCGGAACCAACTGCGACGTCCGTGACCGTTGCGGTGTTTGCGCCCGTACCGGTCATCGCATCCTCGTTGGAGATGCTCACACGCCACTTCACCGATGCTGCCGGGTTATCGGGCGGCTCTTGGGGCTCGGCGTTCATGACCAGGTCGTGGTCGCCGCAGGCTGCCAACGCGAGCACGAGCACCAGTGTGTGAACTCTACCTCGCATACTCGCCTCCTCGTGGAAGGGAACGTAGGTGAAACGGTCTGCCTGCCAGACCGACCGCTCGCTGGCCAGCCACGCAATTGAACGGCTGAACGAGTCGAGCAAGGTGGACGAACGTCTTACCGACCCTACTCTTCCAGATGCTGGAAAACGCTAAGACTTGGCACGCAATTGTCCGTTTGCTCGATCTCGCGCGCCCATCGGTCGACGACCCATGCTTCCTTTCGTCGCCGGTAACCCACGTCGCCGAGAACGACTTCTGCGGAAGCACGCGGCCCCGCACCCGAATCGGGTGCGGGGCCGATCGCCTTCATCCGCCCGGGCCACCGTCTCCCTCACCCCTCCACCGGCGCATCCACCTCGTGCAGCGACTTCACCTTCCCGTCCTCGAGGCGCCAGATCGCCATGACGGCCATCTCCTCCTTCTCGCCGTTGCGTTTCTCGCCCTCCAGGGTGTAGGAAGTCACGACCCTGTCGTCGGCGGCGATGGGCTCGTCCAGCTCGGAGATGCGGAAGCGCTCGTACTCCCGCATGTAGCGACCGAGGTGTTCGGAGTAGCCGCGCAGGTCGGAGCGGCGGCCGTTCACCACGTCCAGGGTCCACCTCCTGTTGCGGGCCGAACGTGCAACAGGCGGACCGGGAAGTCGAGAGCGCGTCGAACGACCCGATGGCGATCTTCCTCACGGTCGGTCTGCTCCAGGTCCTCCTGGGCGAGATCGAGCTCGGCCCGGGTCTCCTCAAGCTCTTCGTGCTCCAGATGAGCGTGGGCGCGATCGTCGGGGTCGCGATCGGGGTGGCCGCGGTGTGGGTGATCAACCGGGTGAACCTGGACGCCGCGGGGCTGTACCCGGTCCTCGCGACGGCGGCCGGGCTCCTCTCGTACGGCGTCGCGGCGAACCTGGGCGGGAGTGGCTTCCTGGCGGTGTACCTCACGGGGATCGCGATCGGGAACAGCCGAATCGTCTTCAAGACGGGGATCCTGCGCTTCCACGACGGGGCGGCGTGGCTCAGCCAGATCGCCATGTTCGTGCTGCTCGGTCTGTTGGCGTTCCCGAGCCGGCTCTGGGGCGTGGCACACGAGGGGCTGTTGGTGGCGGCCGCACTCATTTTCGTGGCGCGCCCGATCGCGGTGGGCGCGATCCTGCCGTGGTTCCGCTTCTCTTTGAACGAGATCCTCCTCGTCTCGTGGGTGGGGCTCAAGGGTGCGGTGCCGGTCGTGCTCGCGACCTTCCCGCTCCTCCTCGGCCTGGAGGGAGGCGAGACGATCTTCGACATGGTCTTCTTCGTGGTCCTGGTCTCGGCGGTCCTGCAGGGCTGGACGCTGCCGCCGGCCGCGCGGCTGCTCGGCCTCCAGGTCCCGCCGAAGCCCGAGGCGCCCGTCTCCCTCGAAATCACGTCCCTCAAGGATGTGGAGGGCGACATCGTCGAATACACGGTCACCGCCGACTCCCTCGCCGTCGGGCAGCCGATCCGCGATCTGGCGCTGCCGGAGGAGGCCGTGGTGGCGATGGTCGTGCGGGGCCAGCGCATCATCCCGCCGCGCGGCAGCACGCGTCTCGAGGCGGGCGACCACGTGTTCCTCGTGCTCCAGCAACGCGTGCGGCCCCTCGTCGACCTCGTCTTCGCCCGGGGCGCGCCGGCCCCGGGCGCGTTCCCGACCCACGTCGAGTTCCCGCTGACCGGGGACACGACGGTCGGCGACCTCAAGAACTTCTACGGCCTCGAGGTCGACGCGCCCTCCGACGACCAGACGCTCGATCAGCTCCTGCGCGAGCGGCTGGGCGACAAGCTCGCGATGGGGGCCGGGATCACGATTGGCGACATCATGCTCCGCGTGCGCGGGATCGAGAACGGCCGGGTCGAGCACGTGGGGCTCGCGATCCGGCCGCCGGAGGAAGTGCCCGACGACGCCCCCGTCGCAACGACGGGCAAGGCGAAAAAATCGTGAAGAAGTAACGAAAGGAGCGGCCGGCAGTGCCCGCCCATGTGCGTCGCACAGCCGGCCGCTCGCGTTTCCCCGCCCCCGCGGGAAGTCACGATCCCGCTGCCTCCCGCGGGAGGCTCGCGCCTCACGCCTCCTGCATCGCCTTCGCCTCCTGCACCAGCTTCGTCAGCGACTGCTTCGCGTCGCCGAAGAGCATCCGCGTGTTCTCGCGGTAGAACAGCTCGTTGTCGACGCCCGCGAAGCCCGGGTTCATGCTCCGCTTCATCACGATGACGTGCTGCGCCTTGTCGACGTCCAGGATCGGCATCCCGTACAGCGGGCTGTCGGGCTGCGTCCGGGCCGCGGGGTTCACCACGTCGTTCGCGCCGATCACGAGCACCACGTCCGTCCGCTCGAATTCCGGGTTGATCCGCTCCATCTCCCAGAGCTGGTCGTACGGGACGTTGGCCTCGGCCAGGAGCACGTTCATGTGCCCCGGCATGCGCCCGGCGACCGGGTGGATCGCGTACTTCACGTCCACGCCGCGCGCCTCGAGGAGGTTGGCCAGGTCGCGGACCTGATGCTGCGCCTGCGCGACGGCGAGCCCGTACCCCGGCACGATCACGACCGAGCGCGCGTAACCCATGAGGATCGCCGCGTCCTCGGCGCTCACCTCGCGGACCGTGCGGTCGCCGGCCGCCGCCCCGCCCGCACCCGTCTGCGCCACCGCGCCGAACGCGCCGAACAGCACGTTCGTGAGCGAGCGATTCATCGCGCGGCACATGATCTGGGTCAGGATGATCCCCGACGCGCCGACCAGCGCGCCGCCAATGATCAGCACGTTGTTGTGCAGCACGAACCCCGTCGCCGAGGCGGCGAGGCCCGAGTACGAGTTGAGGAGCGAGATCACGACCGGCATGTCCGCGCCGCCGATCGGGATCACGAGGAGCACGCCGAGGACGAGCGCGGCGGCGATCAGCATCCAGTAGAGCATCTCATCCGGCGCGCCGACCGTCAGGCGCGCGGCGAGGACGAGGATCCCGGCGCCGAGGAGCGCGTTCAGCGTCTTCTGGAGCGGGTAGGTCACGGCCCGGCCGGTCACGATCTCCTGCAGCTTCCCGAACGCGACAAGGCTCCCCGAGAAGGTGACGGCGCCGATCAGCACGCTCAGCACGATGGTGAGCGCCACGTCGACCGTCGCCGTGGTGAGTCCGCCGGTCACGCGCAGGTACTCGTCCGTGGCGACCAGGACGGACGCGCCGCCGCCGAAGCCGTTGAGCAGCGCGACCATCTGCGGCATCGCCGTCATCTTGACGGCGCGCGCGGCGACCACGCCGATCGCGCTCCCGATCAGCACGCCCACCAGGATACCGGAGAATCCGACGATCTCGCGGTCGAGCAGCGTCGCCAGGACGGCGATGAGCATCCCCGTGGCGCCGAGCGCGTTCCCTCCGCGCGCCGTCGCGGGCGAGGAGAGACGCTTGAGCCCGAGGATGAAGAGGACCGACGCGACCAGGTAGGCCGCATCGATCACGAGCTGGGTGAAGCCGGCGTGCGCGTTCATCGTTCACCATCCGGCTTGCGGCGGAACATCTGGAGCATGCGGTCGGTGACCAGGAAGCCGCCGACCACGTTGATCGTCGCCAGCGCGACCGCGGCGATCCCGATCGCCGTGCTGAGCGGCCCCTCCAGCCTGCCGGCCACGACCAGCGCGCCGATCAGCGTGATCCCGCTGATCGCGTTCGAGCCGGACATGAGCGGCGTGTGCAGGATCTGGGGCACCTTGTTGATGACCTCGAAGCCGATGAAGACGGCGAGGACGAAGACGTATATGGCGAAGAGCAGCCCTTCCATGGCGGCCTCCTAGTTCCCTGCTGCGATGAGCTGGCGAACGCCCTCGTGCACGACCTCGCCCTCCCGGGTGACGAGGCAGGCACGGCCGATCTCGTCCTCCTCGAGGTCGGAGCGGAGCGCGCCGTCCTGGAAGAGGTACTGGACGAGGGCGATGACGTTGCGCGAGTACATCTGGCTCGCGTGGACGGCGACCGCGCTGGCCGCGTTGTCGAGCCCGACGACGAGGACGCCGTGGTGGACGACCTCGCGGCCCGCCTCGGTCAGCTCGCAGTTGCCGCCCATCTCGGCCGCGAGATCGACGATGACCGAGCCCGGGCGCATGTCGCGCACCATGGCCTCGGTGATGAGGACGGGCGCGCGCTTCCCCGGGATCGCGGCGGTGGTGATCACGGCGTCGGCCTCGCGGCAGAGCTTGTGGAGCAGCTCCTGCTCGCGGCGGTGCTGCTCCTCGTCGAGCTCCTTGGCGTAGCCGCCCGCGGTCTCGGCGCCCTCGAGCGTGAGCCCGACGAACGTCGCGCCGAGGCTCTCGACCTGCTCCTTGGCGGCCGGCCGGATGTCGAACGCCTGCACGACGGCGCCGAGGCGCCGCGCGGTCGCGATCGCCTGCAGCCCGGCGACGCCCGCGCCGAGCACGAGGACGCGAGCCGGCGGGATCGTCCCCGCGGCGGTCATGAGCATCGGAAAGAAGCGGGCGAGCCGGTCGGCGGCGACCAGCGCGCCCTTGTACCCCGCCGCCGTCGCCTGCGAGGACAACGCATCCATCTTCTGCGCGCGCGTGATGCGCGGGACGAGGTCCATGCAGAAGGTGGTGATGCGTCGGTCGGCGAGACGGCGGACGAGGTCGGGGTGGGCGAGTGGGTGGAACATGGCGACGAGCGTTGCGCCCTCGGGGATCAGCTCGGCCTCGTGTCGGCCGAGCGCCTCGTGGTGCGTGGGCCCGCGCACTTTCAGGACGAGGTCGGCGTCCGAATAAAGCGAGGCGGGCTCCGCCACCACGGCGGCGCCCGCCTCGCGGTACGCCTCGTCGTCCGCACCGGCCGCCCGGCCGGCGCCGGCCTCGACCCGCACGTCGAAGCCGGCCCGTTTAAGGGCGGCGACGCCATCCGGCATGAGCGCGACGCGTCGCTCCCCTGGCCATATCTCTCTTGGCACCGCGACTCTCATGGCACCTCCCTGGGCAGGATGCGGCGGGCCGCGGACGGCGATCACCGCCTGCGCGGTTCCCGCCAAAGGGCAATCTAACACCCTGCCCGGGAGATGCTAGGGGTCGGCGGCCCGAGAGGCGCCTCCCGTCGCCTCAGAAGACGACGCCGATCGCTACCGCGTCCCGGCCGAGCGTGCCGCCGAAGCGGATCGCGAAGTTGCGCTGGAAGGACATCTCGAGCCCGATGTCGACGGCGACGTCGAGGTCCAGCTCGTCGTCGACATCGCCGAAGAACGCGTCGAGCACCACGCGCGGCGTGACGTACGGGACGAAGCGGACGCCGTCGGCCTCGAGCGTGCGGCCGAGCGTGATCCCTGCCGGGAACGAGAGGAGGAAGTCGTCGCCGATCGAGAGCCCGCCGCCGATCACCCAGTCGATGTCGAGCGGGAACTCGCGCGATGCGCGGGTGAGCCGGCCGTTGAAGTCGACGCCGCCGAAGATGGCGAGGTCATCGAAGGGCTGCTCGGCGATCCCGACGCGGAACCCGACGCCCTGGCTCGCGCGGCGCCAGGCGCCCATGAAGCCGAGGTCCCCGCCGTACGTCTCCATCAGATAGAGGCCGAGACCCGGCTGGCCGCCCGGCACGATCAGCATCGGCGAGTCCCACGCGACCTGGGCCGCGGCGCTCCCCGCGCCGGCCAGCGTGAGGCCGAGAGCCAGTCCGACAGCACGTAGACGCAGTCTCATGAATCACTCCGATCGTCTGGCGCCGCTGCGGCGCGGGGCAACCCCACCCCGCTCGCCCGCGGCGGTTTCACGTGCACCCCTCAATGACGTCGGCGCGCGGCCGGGCGTCACCGGGGCGTCCTCGAAGGCCCGACCACGGGCCCCAAGACCTCGGGCGCGGCGTCGAACCGCGTCGTATCCCCCACGATCACGACGGTGAACGCCTCCGGCCGGAGGTTCTGCCGGACGACGTCATGGACCGACTCCGGCGTTACCGTCTGGATCCCGTCCAGGTAGCTCGCGAGCCAGTCCTCCGGGAATCCGGCGAGGAGGTAGCTCATCTGGCGAGCGACGACCTGGGCGGGCGTCTCGAACGCGAACACGTAACCGTTGGCGATGGCGTCGATGGCGAGCCGGACCTCCTCCGGCGCCGGCGGCGCCACCGTCATCGCGGCGATCGTCTCGCGCACGCGCTCCGCCGCGGCGATCGTCGCCTCCGCCCGGGTCTGCGTGAACGCGCCGAAGACCCGCTCGCTCCGCCGACCGCTCACCCAGACCGACGACGCATGGTACGCCAGCCCCTCCTGCGTCCGCAGGCGATTCATGAGTCGGCTCGACAGCCCGCCGCCGCCGATGATCCAGTTCGCGATCTGCGACGCGTAGTACGCGTCGCGCTCCTCCATCGTCACGCCGCCCGCCTGTCCCATGACGATGGTGCTCTGCTCGAGCGGCTTGTGGATCACGATCACGCCCGGCTCCTTGCGGACCTGCGGCGCCGGGAGCGCCCCCAGCTCGCGCGGGCAGGCGGGCCAGTCGCCGAATGCGGCCTCGAGCCGCGGCACCAGCTCCTCGCGGGAGACGTCGCCCGCGACGCCGAGGACCAGGTTCTCCGCGCAGAAGATCTCGCGGTGCACCCGCCGTAGCCGCTCCGGCGCGAGGTCTTCCGGGTCCAGGTCCGACTCGTCCATGACCCACCCCGTCGGGTGGTCGCCGTACATCGCGCGGTTGAACTCGCGGATCGCGATCGTGTTGGGCAGGTCGCGCAGCCGGCGCACGGAGTCCAGCTCGCGGCGTCGCCACACCTCGACGCGGTCGGGGTCGAACCGCGGCCGCCGCATCATGGCGACCCAGAGCTCGAGGGCGGCGTCCAGGTGGCGCCGCAGCGTCGACATCGTGCCGAACGACACCCCGCCCGAGCTGCCGAACGATGCCCCGATCGCGTAGTACTCGACCAGCCGGTCGACGGAATCGGGCGCAAGCGACTCCGTCCCGCCGGAGAGCAGGAGCGAGCCGAGCGCCGTGGCCGCCGCGTAGTGGTCGCGGTCGAAGTACGGGTACCCGCCCCGGAAGTACGCCATCACCTCGACGATCGGGAGCGACGCGTCGCGGAGGTAGAGCACCCGCACGCCGTTCGACAGCTCGAAGCGCTCCGGCTGCGGCGGCTCGAAGCGGAGCGGCGGGAACTCGAGCGATTCGACGGCGGCGCGGCCGATCGCGGGCCCGGCGTGCGCGACCGCGCCCGCGGCGGTCCCGGGGCCATCGGCGGGCCCGGCCGCCGTCGGCGCCGGGCCGCCGGTGCGCGCCGTCGCCGTGCAGCCGGCCAGGGCGATCGCGAGCGCGGAGCTGGCGACGAGCCGAATCCAGCCCCGGCGGCGCGCGGCCGACGCTTGGCCGACCAACGCCCTCGCCCCTGGACGGCCGTCACCGCTATGCGGCACCGGCCACGAGAAACCCCGCCGCACGCTCACGTCCCCTCCTCCGCGCCCTTCCGCACCAGCGTCGCCACCGTCCGGTTCTCCGGCGTCAGGTACGTCTCGGCGACGCGCGCGATGTCCTCGGCGGTGACGGCGCGGAAGCGCTCGATCTCGCGGAACGTCTGCCGCCAGTCGCCCCAGAGCGCGGCGGACTCGGCGAGCTGGAACGCCAGGCCGAACGCGCCCTGGAGGCGGTAGACCGCGCCGGCCTCGAGGCGGTTGCGGATCCGCGTCAGCTCGGCCTCCGTCGGCGGCTCGCGGCGGAGCCGGTCGAGCTCCTCGTAAATCGCGCGCTCGACCTCGGCCGGGTCGTGCCCGACGGACGGCGCCGCGCCGATCATGAAGAGGCGCGGGTGGCGCGCGCCGGGCGCGATCGTCGCCGAGACGTCCTGGGCGATCTTCTCGTCGATCACGAGGCGACGATAGAGCCGGCTCGTGCGGCCGCCGGTCAGGACCGAGGCGAGCATCGCGAGCGCCGGCGCGTCGTCGTGCAGCGCGTCCGGTACGTGCCAGCCGATCAGGAGCTGCGGCTCCGCGTCGAAGGCGACCTCGACGCGCCGCTCTTCGCGCTGCGGCGGCTCGACCGCGAGCACGGGCGGCGGCTCGCGCCCGCGCGGGATCGGCCCTAAGTACGCCTCCGCCCACGCGACGATGCTGTCCGGCTCGACGTCGCCCACCACGGCGACGACGGCGTTGTTCGGGCCGTAGTAGTCGCGGTAGTACGCCTCGACCTGCGCGCGGCTCAGGTTCCGGATGTCCTCCATGTGCCCGATGACCGGCACGCCGTACGGGTGCTCCCGAAAGGCAGCGGCCATGAGCGACGTGTAGAGGAGCCCGCCCGGGTCCGTCTCGATCCGCATCCGCCGCTCCTCGGCGACGACGTCGCGCTCCGCGTAGAACTCGCGGAAGACCGGGTTGCGGAACCGGTCCGCCTCCAGCACGAACCAGAGCTTTGCCCGGTTCGCCGGGAGCTGGACGAAGTACGTGGTCGCCTCGACGTCCGTCGTCGCGTTGAGTCCCCGGGCGCCGTTCCGGCTGAGGATCCGGTCGAACTCGTTGGAGACGACGTAGGCGCGGGCGCTGTCCTCGAGCGCCCGGAGCCGCGCCTCCAGCGCCGCCATCCGCGCCGAGTCCGCGGCGTCGCCCCGCGCCCGCTCGGCCCGCAGCGAGTCGTCGACCGCGTCCATGACGGCGAAGAGCGCGCGCTCGGCCTCGACGTCGCGCGTCCCGACGGTCGTCGTCCCCTTGAAGAGCATGTGCTCGAGGAGGTGCGCGATCCCCGTCTGCCCGGGCGACTCGTTGACCGAGCCGACGTCGTATCGCATGACGAAGCCGACCGTCGGCACGCCCTCCCGGCGCAGGACGAGGAGCCGGAGCCCGTTGTCGAGGACCCGCTCGACCACCGGCAGCGATTCGCCGGACGGCGCCTCACCCTGCGTGGTCTGGGCGGCGAGCGGCGTGAGCGCGCCGGCCGCGAGCGCGGCGAGCCCGGCGATTCCGGCAAGCCCGACGACTCCGAGGAGCGCCGGGCGCGACGCGGCCTTCCGCACCGGTGCGAAGGAGTGCGCCGAGCGTCCGGCGGGTCGGATCGGACTGTAGCGACGGAATCGTTCGAGCGACACGAGTTGTCCTGGTCAGCGACTCCGGGGCGGGTCAGTCGAAGATAGCGAGATAGCCGCCGTCGGCTCAAGTCGATAGGCACTCAGCAACGTCGGTCGCGAATATGCCTCAGCGGCCGCGGCGGCGTCGGCGCGTGCCGGGGACGGCACCGCGGCGAGTGCGTGGGGCGCCGTTGCGACCCGTGCGCCAGCCGCCGCGCCCCGCGCCCGGCCCGCCGTCGCGTCCTGTCTCGCCCGTCCATCCATAACGTTCGGGGCGTCGCGCGCTATACGCCCAGTCGTAATCCTCGCGCCGCTCGGGTCCGATCGCGTACCACCACCGCTCGGGCCGACCGCGGGGCACCTCGGAGGCGGGGACATAGCGCTCGCGACCGGGGCGGGGACGGTAACGGTCGCGCACGCGCGAGGGGACGACGCGGTGCGGGCGGAAATCGTAGTCGTAGTCGTATTCGTACCAGGCGACGACCCTCGGTGCGCCCGCCGCCGGGCGCGGCCGCTCCGCACGCTCGATCCCCTTCGTGTACCACGGCCGCTCCGCCGGCCTGTGCCACTCCCGCTCACGCCACCCCGGCTCACGCCTCTCTGGCCCCCACTCACGCCTCTCCCACTCCCGCTCTCGCCTCGCCATTGTTCCCTCCGGACGCCCCGTCACGCCACCGTCCGCTGCCACCAGCGACTGCGCTCGAGCCACGCCATATGCGCCTCCTCCTCCCTCAGGTGGCGGAGCAGCGCCGCCCGCAGCGGCTCCACGAAGCTCCGCTCCACGTGCCGCTCGTACACCGAGCGCAGCTCGGTCTCGGCTCGCTTCAACGCCTCCACGAGCGCCTCCGGCGACGCCGGCTCCTCGCGGAGCGCGTCGTAGAGCGGGCCCGTCGTCGCCGCCCCGTGCCACGCGACCACCGGCTCCCCGACCTCGGCGAGGATCGAGGAAAGTTCGCGCACGTGTCGCCTGTGGTCGCGACGCAGCTGCACCAATGCCGCCCGCACCCTGTGGTCCCCGACCCGCCGCTCGATCGCCCGATAAACCGCCACGGATCGCCGCCCCGCGCGCACCAGCTCCTCCAGCGCGCGGAGCGCCGCCTCGGACCCCTTCAGATGCTCGAATTTCCGCATTCTATGTGCGACCCTGCTCCTACGCCGAACTCCGGGACCCCGATCCGGCATGCAAGGTACACGCCGCGAGGGGTGGTCGGGGGGGACAGGCGAGGGGTGGGTGGAGGAGGACGTGGTCGCGCGTGGGGACGCTCGGAGGACGAGACGGTGTCGGGCCGGCCCGCGCGCAGGACGGTGCAGGCGGGGGCGCCAACGCGATGTCACCTGTAGCCGGCGGTTGTAAATCTGACACTTTCGGCGGCTGAAAATCTGACACCTGGCAGCGTGCTCGTGCTCGGGTGCTGCGTGCCCCGAGCGACTGCTTCACCTTAGCGCCTTCCCTTCGCATGTGGAGGCGCGCTTGATCGGAAGAGAGAAGCGAATCCACGGACGCCCACGGCGCGGAGGTCGGGACGAGCTGCCGCCCGGTCGTGGTGCC
>CALBZE010000164.1 GCA_937889645.1 uncultured bacterium | reverse complement strand
ATCAGCGACGACGTCGCCCGCAGGCGCAGCCGCTCGATGTCCTCGTTGATCGACGAGTCCTTCTCGATGTAGGTGTCCGTGGCGGGGACGTACGCCTCGGGCTGGTAGTAGTCGTAGTACGAGATGAAGTACTCGACCGCGTTCTTCGGGAAGAACTGCTTCAGCTCGCCGTAGAGCTGCGCCGCCAGCGTCTTGTTGTGGCTCATGACCAGCGTCGGCTTGCCGAACGCGGCGATGACCGACGCCATCGTCACGGTCTTCCCCGAGCCCGTCACGCCCAGGAGCGTCTGGTACCGGTCCCCTCGCTCGAGACCGCGCACGAGCTCCTCGACCGCCTGCGGCTGATCGCCCTTGAGCGGGAACGGCAGCTGTAGATCGAACGTCGACATGATTGGTTAGTACCCCGCAGGACGGTAGGGGATCACGGGTGGGGATGCAAGGCGGGGCGAGCGGGACGGAGATAGCAACACGCCCCGCACCTGCGCCGTCGTATGCCCCTCGTCGTGATGGAGCTGTCCGGAATCGGTGAGCTCAGACGTTTTTCCTCCAACGTTCGTGGGTGGCTTGCCGGCGGCTCGTCTCGTCCCGTAACTTGGCCGCCGCTAAGTTCATAGTTCTTTGCCGCACGAGAGTTATGAACGACGCAACCCAGTTCGCTGGGCGAGGTTCCTTCCTCGAGCACGATCCAACCCAAAGTCGTGATGAATCGCGGAGACCGTCGCTCCCCACGTGGGCGATCGTCACCGCCGTCTGCGCGCTCGCCGCGGGTCTTATGCATCGCTGGGTGCCCGCCTGGGGCGGGGACGCGGTGATCCACCTCCGCATCGCCGAGTTGTTCGCGCAGGGTCGGCCGTTCGAGTACAACGTCGGCGAGACCGTCGGCGCGTCCACGAGTCTGCTCTGGACGCTGCTCCTCGCCGGCCTCTTCCGCGTCCTCGACCCCGCGGCGGTCGCGTGGGTCGTCAAGATCGTGTGCTTCGCCGCCTGGTGGGGGACGGCGGTCGCGATGGCGGTCTGCTGGGAGCGGGTGTACCGGAGCCGCGCCGTCGGCGTCCTCGCCGCCGCGGTGTACGCGCTGAGCCCGGCGATCTTCCGCAACGCGACCGGCGGGATGGAGGCGAGCTTCTTCGCGCTCCAGCTCGTGCTCCTCTTCATGGCGGTGTTCGCCGCCCGGCGCGAGGGTGGACTCGTCCCGGCGGCGTTCGCGCTCGCGGCGACGGCGACGCTCACGCGCCCCGAAGGGCTGATCTTTGTCGTGCTCCTGGCTGGCTACCTCGTCGTGCGGGACCGCGGCCGAACGCGTGTCGCACTGGGCGTTCTCGCCGGCGCGGCCGTGGGCGTTGCAGGCACCTTCCTGGCGAACCTGTACGCGACGGGGTCGCCGATCCCGGACTCGGCGGTGGCCCGACTGGCCACCGGCATGCGGGCGAGCGTCCGGATCGGGCCGCTCCACGCCGACCTGCGGTCGATCGTCCTCCTGGCCGGCTACCTGCCGCTCACGCTGGGCCTGGTGCTAGGACTCTCGCGCCGTATCACGTCGGCGGGCGGCGAGGGTGACGCCAGACCGGCCAAAGACGATCCCGGGCCGGTGAGCCGCGAGGATGTCGGGCGCCCCGCCCGCGAGCCGTGGCGCGCGCCCGTCGAGTTCTCGCTCCTGCTCACGGCCGCGCTGCTGGCTTTCTACACCTTCGTCGCAGGAGCCGCCCACGCCAGCCGGTACTGGCTCCCCTTCTACCCGTTCCTCTTCGGCGCGGGGGCCGGCACGCTGGTGCTGGCCTTCCAACGGCTGCGGCGCGAAGGGCGCGCAGCCGTGGGCACCGTGGGCGCCGTCGCGTGCCTCCTCTGGCTGCTCGCATTCAACGCCGCTGACGCGTTCCGGCGACGCGGCGCCCCGATCGGACACCCGCACGGGCAGGTCGCGGCGGCGGTCCGCGAGCGGAAGCAGTTCACCGAGCGGTACCTCGGGGACCTCGGCGTGACGCCCGCCGATCCCCGGCCGATCTCGGTCGCGGTCACGGAGGTCCAGATCCGTTACTTCCTCGCCGACGACGGCTCGGTCAGGATCCTGAGTCTGGATGGCCGGACCGGCGCCGATTTCGGGCGCTACCTGGATCCCGAGACGGGGCTGCGTCGCTTCGACCAGTACCTGCGCGAGGTCCGGCCGGACTTCGTCGAGCTCGGGCAGTTCGATCCGGCGGAGCCGGTCCTCCCCGCCGTGCTCGCCGCGTGGGAGCGCGGCGAGGAGCGGATCGTGGTCGACGGCTTCGAGTTCCGCCGGACCGGGCTGCCGTACGTCGTACGCTTCGTCCGCGAGCCATGACGACGACGGTTTCAGAGACGCCGCGCGGCGAGCCCGCCGCTCGCGTCGAGGAAGGCGCCCCGCGCCGTAGCGCGATCGCGCTGATCTTCGAGTCGCTGCGTCCCAGGCAGTGGCTCAAGAACCTCGTCGTGGTCGCCCCGCTCGTCTTCGCCGAGCGGCTGCTGGATCCGGCGAACGGACTCAGGGCTTCGGCCGCGTTCGCGATCTTCTGCGCGGTCGCCGGGGCGGTCTACCTCTTCAACGACCTCGTCGACCGGGAGGCCGACCGGCTGCACCCGCGCAAGCGCACCCGCCCGCTCGCGTCCGGCGAGCTCTCGCCCGGCACCGCGATCGCCGTCCTGGCGCTCCTCGTGCCCGCGGCGATGGCGGCCGCCGCATGGCTAGACGTGGGATTCGCCGTCGTGTGCGGGGTCTACCTGCTCATCAATGTCGGTTACACTTTGTTTTGGAAGCACGTCGTGCTGCTGGACATCTTTCTGATCGCCGCGGGCTTCGTGCTGCGCGCGATCGGCGGCGCCGAGGCGCTCGACGTGGAGATCTCGCCGTGGCTCCTGCTCTGCACCATGTTCCTCGCGCTCTTCCTGGCGGCGGGCAAGCGACGCCACGAGCTGGTCTCCGTCGCGGACGCGGTCGCGCACCGGCCGATCCTGGCATCGTACAGCACGCTGCTGATCGACCAGATCATCGCGATCCTCGCCGCGGTCACGGTGGGGACGTACGCGCTTTACACCATCGCCGAATCGACGCGCGCGCACTTCGGGACGGAGCGGCTGGCCTACACGATCCCGTTCGTCGTCTTCGGGATCTTCCGGTATCTTTACCTCGTGTACCAGCAGAACGGCGGCGGGCGCCCCGAGGAAGCGTTGCTGACGGATCGGCCGCTCCTCTCGAGCGTGCTGCTCTGGGGCGCCACGGCCGTGCTGATCATCTACTTCCTCGGTTGAAGTCATATGACGTCACCGTCAACGCTCGAGCGAGGAACTGCCGAGACCGCGCAAACTCCGCGGCACACGAAGGCGCCGCGCTGGCGGACCGCGGCCGTGATCGGCGCGTCGTCGGGGATCGGCGCGGCGCTCGCGAGCCGGCTCGCCGCGCAGGGCACGCGGGTCGCCCTCGTCGCTCGACGCGGCGACCGGCTCGAGTCGCGCGCGGCCGAGCTCGAGGCACGGTTCGGCGCGGGGTGCGCCCGCGCTTACGTCCACGACGTCCGGAAGGTCGACGACGCGCCCGAGCTGTTCCGTCGCATCGAGGATGACCTCGGCCCGATCGACCTCATCGTCTACGCGGCCGGCGTGATGCCCCGGATCGGGTGGGAGGATTACGACTCGGCGGCCGACCGCGAGACCGTCGAGACCAATCTGATCGGGGCGGTCGCGTGGCTGAACGAGGCCGCGGACCGATTCCGTCGGCGCGGCGGCGGCACGATCGTGGGGATCGGGTCGGTGGCCGGCGACCGCGGGCGGGGCGGCAACCCCGCGTACGGCGCATCCAAGGCGGGGCTCGCGAACTACCTGGAGTCGCTCCGCCACCGCCTCCTGCGCGACGGGGTCTCCGTGGTGACCGTCAAGCCCGGCTTCGTGGACACGCCGATGACGGCGGGGCTGCCGGGGCTGCGCGGCGTCGTGTCTGCCGACCGCGCCGCCGAGCTGATCCTGCGCGCCGCCGCCCGCGGCCGCGCCGTCGCCTACATCCCCGAGCGCTGGCGCTGGGTCAGCCTCGTCGTCCGTGCCATCCCATCGTGGCTTCTTGCTCGCTTGAGGATCTGATGAGCGCGACCCGCAACGTGACACCGCCCGCGGTCCCCGGCGCGGCGAGCCGAGACGTCACCAACCCCGCGCGCCCCGCCTCGGGACGGACGGAGCGCATCTCCTCTTGGGGCGGCGCGCTGGCGGCCGAGGCGATCGTGTATCGGCCGGAGACGTGGGAGGCGGTCGAGCAGGCGATCGACGCCGCGCGCCGGCAGGGGCGCCCGGTCGTCTTCCGAGGCGCGGGGCGCAGCTACGGCGACGCCGCGCTCGCCACGGGCGGCGTCGTCGTCGACTTCAGCCGGCTCCGCTCCATCCTCGCGTGGGACCCCGAGAAGGGCGTGATCGACGTCGAGCCGGGCGTCACGATCCACGACCTGTGGAGCTTCGTGCTCCCGGACGGCTGGTGGCCGCCCGTCGTGCCGGGCACCGCCACGGTCACGGTCGGCGGCGCCGCCGCCATGAACGTGCACGGCAAGAACCACTGGAAAGCCGGCTGCTTCGGCGACCACGTCCTGGAGTTCGAGATCGTCCTTCCCTCAGGCGAACGCGTGGTCTGCGATCGCACCCGCAACGCCGACCTGTTCCACGCCGCCATCGGCGGGTTCGGGGTGCTCGGCTACTTCACGCGGATTCGCCTGAAGTTGAAGAAGGTGGAGACCGGGCGCGTCGTCGTGCGAGCGTTCCCGACGCGGAACCTCACCGAGGCGTTCGACATCTTCGAGGCCCACGCGGGCGACGCCGACTACCTCGTCGGCTGGCTGGATGGCTTCGCCAGAGGCGACCGCCTCGGGCGCGGCATCATCCACCGCGCGGATTACGAAACGGGCGGCGCCGACCCGGAAATGGCCCGGGCGACGCTCCAGCCCGGGTACCAGCTCGCGCCCCGCGGACTGATCCGGGTCCTCCCGAGGTCCCAGATGTGGCGGCTCATGCGGCCGTTCAACAACCGCGTCGGCATGCGGATCGTCAACGCGGTCAAGTACGCCGTCGACCGTCGTTCGCACCGCTCGGCCGAGCCCGAGCCCTGGCCGCTGGCCTCGTATTCGTTCCTGCTGGATGCGATCCCGAACTGGCAACGGAGCTACGGCCCCGGCGGGTTGATCCAGTACCAGGCCTTCGTCCCTGCCCCCGAGGCCCGGCGTCTCCTCGCCGCACTGCTCGACCTGTCGCGCTACCGCGGCCTCCCGCCGTTCCTGGCCGTCATGAAGCGCCACCGCGAGGACCCGTTCCTGATCCGCTACGCCGTGGACGGCTACTCGCTCGCGCTCGATTTCCCGGTCACGCGGCGCAACCGAGCTGCGTTGCAGGCGCTGATCCGGGAGATGGACGAGCAGGTGATCGCGGCGGGCGGGCGCTTCTACTTCGCCAAGGACGCGACGCTCGAGCGCGGCGCGCCCGACCGTTTCCTGCCGGCCGAGTGCCTCGAGCGGTTCCGCGAGCTCAAGCGGCGCTACGACCCGGACGGCCTCGTCCAGTCCGACCTGTATCGACGGCTTTTCTGCTGAGGGCGGTGCTCTGAGGCGGGCGGTACTCCAGATCCGAGGCGGGCCCTACTCCAGATCCGCCTCCGCGAAGTGCTCCCGCCGCTCGACGGAGAGCACGCCGGGGACCCCGCGGATCGCGTTCATGACCTTCTTGAGGTGGGTCAGGTTCTCGACCTCGACCACGAAGGCGCCGGTCATCCCGCCCTCGACGGCCTTGATCTCCGCGGAGCCGATGTTGGTGCCGGTATTCGTGATCGCGGTCGCGATCTCGGAGAGGAGGCCGCGGCGGTCGTCGCCTTCGATCACCAGCCGGACGTAGAACCGGTCGCCCGCCTCGGCTTCCCACTCGATCTCGATCCGCCGCTCCGGGTGGTCGCTCAGGTGGAGGATGTTCGGGCAGTCCGTGCGGTGGATCGAGATCCCGCGCCCGCGCGTGATGTAGCCGACGACGCTGTCGCCGGGGACCGGTTGGCAGCACTGCGAGTAGCGCACCATCAGGTTGTCGAGCCCCTGGATGCGCACGCCGCGGCCGCCGCCCCGCACGCGGTCGATGAGGCGTTCGAACGCCGTCGGCGGGCGCGGCGACACGGGCTCCTCGCCCGGGTACAGCTCCTTCAGGATCGCGGTGATCCCGATGTCGCCGCGGCCGAGGGCCGCATGCAGGTGGTCGACGCTCGGCTGCCCGAGCGCCGCCGCCGCCTGCTCGATCGCCTCCGACGACTGGCGCTCCTTGCGCAGCTTCTTCAACTCCCGCTCGAAGATCTCCCGTCCCAGCGCGAGCGAGGACTCGAACTCCTCCTGCTTGATCCACTGCCGGATCTTCTGCCGCGCACGCGCCGTCTTCACGAAGGCGAGCCAGTCCCGCGACGGACGCTGCCGCGGGTCGGTCACGATCTCGACCGTGTCGCCGTTCTTCAGCTCCTTGGCAAGCGGGACGATGCGCCCGTTCACGCGCGCGCCCGCGCAGCGCAGCCCGACCTCGGTGTGCACCGCGAAGGCGAAGTCGATCGGCGTCGCCCCCTTCGGCAGCTGCTTTACGTCGCCCTTCGGCGTGAAGACGAAGATCTCGTCCTGGAACAGGTCGATCCGGAGGAACTCCATGAACTCCTCCGGCTCGCGCGTCTCCTGCTGCCACTCGAGGACCTGCCGGAACCACGTCAGGGTGTCGTCGACCTCGTCCGGCCCCGACTTCAGCCCCTCCTTGTACCGCCAGTGCGCCGCGATACCGTACTCGGCCGTGCGGTGCATCTCGTACGTCCGGATCTGGATCTCGTAGAGCCGCCCGCCCGGTCCGAAGATCGTCGTGTGCAGCGACCGGTACATGTTCGACTTCGGCGTGGCGATGTAGTCGTGGAACCGCTCCTGCAGCGGCGTCCACTTGTTGTGGATCACGCCCAGCGCGTGGTAGCAGTTGGCGACCGAGTCCGTGATGACGCGCACGGCCATGAGGTCGTAGATCTCCTCGTACGGCCGGTTGCGGCTCGTCATCTTGCGGTGGATCGACCAGAGGTGCTTGGGCCGGCCGTAGACCTCGCACGGGATCCCGGCCTTCCGCAGCTCCTCCTCGAGTGGGCCGCGGAGCGCCTCGATCTGCTCCTCGCGCTCCTGCCGCTTCTCGGCGACCTTTCGGGCCAGCTCGCGGTACGCCTCGGGCTCGAGGTGCTTGAAGGCGAGGTCCTCGAGCTCCCAGCGGATCTGCGCCATCCCCAGCCGGTGCGCGAGCGGCGCGTAGATCTCCCGCGTCTCGAGCGCGATGCGACGCTGCTTCTCCGGCCGCAGGTGATCCAGCGTCCGCATGTTGTGAAGCCGGTCGGCGAGCTTGATCAGGATGACCCGCGCGTCCTGCGCCATCGAGAGGAGCAGCTTGCGGTAGTTCTCGACCTGCTGCTCCGTAGTCGAGCGGTACTGGACCTTCCCGATCTTCGTGACGCCATCGACGATGACCGCGACCTCCTCGCCGAACTCGTCGCGGAGCTCGTCGAGGGAGGCGCCCGTGTCCTCGACCACGTCGTGGACCAGCCCCGCAGCGATCGAGGCCGTGTCCAGGTGGAGCTCGGTCAGGATGCGCGCCACTTCGATGCAATGCTCGATGTACGCCTCGCCGCTGGCCCGCTTCTGCCCCTCGTGCGCCCGCGCCGCGTACTGGTACGCGCGCGCGATCACGGCGACGTCCAGCCTCGCCGCGTCCGGCTCGACGACCTCGCGAAGCCTCGGCGGCAACACGTCCAGGGCGCTGGTCTGCGGCACTGCTGTCGATTGCATCGGTTCCACCACGTCGTGGGGTTGGACAGGCACGCAATAGACCCGCACCCGGCGACGCCGTGGCGCCGCCGGGGAGCGGGTCCTCCCCGTTCAAGCTAGCAAATGGGATACCCGGGAGCCAGGGACGCGTTTCGTCTCGTCTCTGCGCTCGCCGGCTCGCACGGTCGCGGCGGGTGGCGATCCCGAGACGCGCCGAGGCGGAGGCGGCGGCGCCCGTCGGGTCGACGCCTGTCGAGTCGACTCCGGCGATGGAAACGAACGCCGCCCGCAGGCGAGCGGGCGGCGTCCTATCACTCCCGGTCTACTGGTTGAATAGCACCGAGACTCTGGATTGGCTCGACCTCGGGACGACCATGTCCAGGTCTCCATCCCCGTCCAGATCGCCCAGGGCCACCGCCCGCGTGAGGTCGAGCAGGGCGAACGACGCCTGCGGGCCGAAGCTGCCGTTGCCATGGTTGCGGAGGACCGAGACGTTGGACGACGACTGGTTCGCCACGATCAGGTCGAGGTCTCCGTCCCCGTCCACGTCGCCGATCGCGACCGACCACGGCATCGTGCCCACGGGGTACGCGGCGCGCAAGGTGAACGTTCCTCTCCCGTCGTTGAACAGGACCGAGGCGTTGCCTCCGTCGACGTTCGCCGTGACGAGGTCGAGATCGCCGTCGCCGTCCAGGTCGCCCAGCGCGACCGAGAGCGGCCCGCTCCCGACGCGGACGGTCCCGGGCGAGGTGAAGGTTGCGTCGCCCTGGTTCAGGAGGACCCGGACGCTGTTGGCGTTCCGGATCGTCGCGACCAGGTCGAGGTCGCCGTCCCCGTCCACGTCGCCGATCGCGATCGACGTCGGCAACGACCCCGCGACGTAGGTGCCGTGCGAGGCGAACGTGCCGTCGCCGTTGTTGAGGAGCACCGAGACGGTGCCGCCGTAGTAGTCCGCCGTGGCCAGATCCAGGTCGCCGTCGCCGTCCAGGTCGCCGAGGGCGACCGAATACGGCCCGTCGCCCGCAGCGTACGTGGCGTGCGAGGCGAAGGTCCCGTCGCCGTTGTTCAGGAGGACCGAGACGTTGTCGTGGTTCGCGTTGGCGACGACCAGGTCCAGGTCTCCGTCGCCGTCGACATCGCCCAGCGCGATCGCGATCGGCGCATCGCCCACGGTGTAGGTGACCTGCGACTCGAACGCCCCATCCCCCTCGTTGAGGAGCACGGAGACGTTGTCGTCGTTGAAGTTCACCGCGACCAGATCGAGGGCGCCGTCGCCGTTCACGTCTCCGATCGCGACGCCGTACGGACCGACCCCGACGCGCAGCGAGTCACCACCCGCGATCTGGTATGTACCCGAGCCGCCGCTCGTGGCCACGCGGTAGCGGCCCACGACGGGCTTCGTGCCGCCGAGATCCGTCGTCAGCGTCACCTCGACCATTTCGCCCGGGAAGAACGCCCCGCCCCGGGCCGCCGGCGCCCGGACGAACTGACCGCCGACGTCCTCGTACGCGCCGGCCACGTTGCGCCCGCCGTGGAAGCCGTGGACGGCGAAGGTGGTCGCGGTCGCGTTGGCGATCCCAGGGCACCCCGCCGCCGTCACCCGCGCGTCCCGGGCGATAGAGATCGGGCCCGCCCGGAAGGGCGAGGGGAAGAGCCAGAACTCCGAGCCGAGCGAGGGCGCGAGCGTCGCCGCCGGGGCGCCCGCCGGCCCCGCCACGCGAACGTCGCACGCCAGACGCACCGTCGCGCCGCCGTCGAGCATCGCATCCCCCGATGGCGGGAGGAGGGTCACGATGTCGGCGCCGAGCATTGCCGCGGAGGCATCGAACGCCGCCCGCCCCGCCGGCGTCTGCTCCTCCACCGACTGCGTGATCCTGACCTCGTCGTCGTCGACGGCGAGGAACATCATGCTCACCGTGAACGGATCGTCCGAGGCGCTCGCCTGTAGCGGGACCTTGAAGGCGAAGGTGACCACGCCGTCGAACTCATCCTCCGCCGGGTCCGCGGGGAGCGACCGGCTCGTCCTGGTGTAGGCGTTCTGCACCACGAAGCCCCAGGGGAAGACGTCGGTGACGCCCTCGCCCGCCAGCGCCTCGATCGCGTCGGCTTCATCTTCGGTGATCACCTGGAGGACGTCGGGGAAGCGGGAGACGACATCGCCCCGCACGTCCTGCATCGCCGCGCCCGTGGGGATGAACGAGCTCGCGAGCGCAGGATCCGCAGCGCTCCCATCGAATCGCTTGAGGGCAGAGATCGCCGTCTCCCCGAGCGTTCCCTCCGTGCTCACCGCATAGAAGGCCAGGTTCTGCCGGCGCGTGTCGTACGCCGTGCCGTCCGACTGCGCGTTCCGCACGCGGTAGGTCGCGTAGAGGTAGCGGTGGCCACCGTTTCCACGATCCCCGTCCGTGAAGCTCCCCGTGGAGACGAGCTCCAGTTGGATCGTCCCGTTCGCACCCCCGGCGTCGTTGTCGGGGAGGGTGACGGCCTGCGAAATCGAGATGCCGGCGGCCCCTTCTTGCCGCCTGGCGCGGAGTTGCTCGAACTCGGTGACGGAGGGGGCGCTCCGGGCGCTCGAGGTCACCTGCCCCGAGCCCAAACCTGAGATCGTGATCTCGACCAACCCGAGCGTCCGAGGTGGCGTGCCCCCTCCGTCCCCATCCCCGCCCCGTGCCTTCGGGGTCGTGGGCTCGTCTGCGCATGCAGCGAGAGGCAAGAGGAAGGAGAGGGCGAGCGCGCGCCCGAGCCGCGCTCGGGTACGCCCCGAGCGCTTCAGATCGCTGCTGCGCATCGTAACTCCAACGTCAGAGGAATGGATTGTAGTGCGATCGAATCCGTATTACGTCTTCCCGCCTTTCCTCATGGGAAGATCGGGATCGACTGCTGGAGCGTCAGCGCGCTCCACTAGCCCAACCGCTCGAGCGCCGGCGGCACGTAGTGCTCGCGGGACGAGACCTGCCCGGCAGTGGTCGAAGTGGCGCGCGGCGTCGGGGCCTCAACTGCCTGATTCATCATTTTCTCCATGGTTACCTCCCATTCATTCATGGTTGGATGAAAATCGAGACGGTGCGCCACCCGCCCGAAGGCGGGTGGCGCACGATTGCTCCTCCGTCACTGATTCCAGAGAACCGTTGCGATGGCGAAGCCGGCGCTGTTGGCCGTCACCACGTCCAGGTCTCCGTCCCCGTCGAGGTCGGCGATCGCGATCGGCCACGGCCGGTTCCCCCCGGCGTAGGACACCTGGGACCCGAAGATCCCATTGCCTTGGTTGAACAGCACCGTGATGGTGTTCGGGGTGTAGTTGGTCGTGACTAGGTCCAGGTCGCCGTCGCCATCCAGGTCGCCGAGAGCGACGGAATACCCCATGCCACCCGCGCCGTACAGCTGGGCGGACTGGAAAGACCCGTCCCCACGATTGAGCAACACCGCGACGTTCCCGGCACTGGCGCCGGAGGCGACCACGTCCAGGTCTCCGTCACCGTCCACGTCGCCCAGGGCGACCCACACCCCCGCGCCGGAATACTTGGTCGGCGAGTCGAAGGTCCCGTCCCCCCGGTTGAGCAGCACGACGATGTTGCCCGTGCCCACGACCAGGTCCAGGTCGCCGTCGCCATCCACGTCGCCGAACGCGACGGATTCCGTCCAGGAAGAGTCCACGTTGTACGTGTCGTCCACCGCGAACGACCCATCACCCTGATTGAGGAGCACCGTCACGGTGGCGTCGTATCGGTTCGCGACCGCCAGATCGAGGTCGCCATCGCCGTCCAGGTCACCGACCGCGATGGCCGTCGGATAGGAGCCCACTTCGTAACCCAAGGCTGAACCGAAGCTACCGTCGCCCTGGTTCATGAGCACCGCAAGGGATTTCGTCCCGTGCCCGACGATCAGGTCCAGGTCGCCGTCGCCATCCAGGTCGCCGAGGGCGACCGAAGTCGCCGAAGCCCAGCTGATCGGTTGGATCACGAAGCTCCCATCGCCCTGGTTGCGCAGCACGGAAAGCTGGTTGCCAGACAAATTCACCAGCACCAGGTCCACGTCCCCGTCCCCGTCGATGTCGCCGGACGCCATCGAGAACGTTCCGTAGCTACCGCTGGACATCGAATCGACGACGAAGCTCCCGGAGCCTCCACTCACCGCCGCCCGGTAACGAGCCACCACCGGCTTCGTGCCGCCGAGCCCCTTCGTCAGCGTCACCTCCACCTCCTCGCCCGGGAAGAACTGGCCTCCACGGGCTCCCGGTGCGCGGACGAAGCTGCCCACGCCGCTGTACGCACCGGCGACGTTGCGGCCGCTCTGCGAGCCGTGCACGGCGAACGTCGACGCATTCGCCCCGGTAATGTTGGCGCAGCTCGCCGCGGCGAGTCGGGCATCCCGCGGCAGAGAGGCGTGTCCCGCCCGGAAGGGCGAGGGAACCGGCCAGGGCGAGATCCCCGCGGAAGAGAAGGTCGTCGTGGTTGGGGCAATCGACGGCCCCGCGACCCGGACGTCGCAGAGCACGCGCACCGTTTCGCCGCCCAGGAGCACGGCATCGCCCGCAGGCGGGAGGAGTGTCAGCACCTCGGCGCCGAGCAGCGCCGCCCGATCCGCGAACGCGACCCGCCCCTCCGCCGTCTGTTCCTCCGCCGACTGGGTGATCTTCACCTCGCCGTCGTCCACGGCCAGGAACATCGCGCTCACCGTGAACGGATCCTCCGCCGGCGTCGTCTGGAGCGGCACCTTGAAGGCGAAGGTGACGACGCCGTCGAACTGCCCCTCCTCCGGATTCGCGGGGAGCGTACGGCTCCTCGCGTCGTTGGCGTTCTGGACCACGAAGCCGTAGGGGAAGACGTCGGTCACCGACGTCCCCGCCGCGGTGGCGATGGCGAGGATGTCGGCCGCCTCCGCCTCGGTGATCACCTGCAGCACGTCGGCGAAGCGGGGGACGACCGCGCCGCCCTCGTCCTGCATCACCGCGCCGGTGGGCACGAACGAGCTCGCGAGATCCTCGTCGCCCGGGTCGCTGTTGAAGTAGTAGAGCCTGTAGATCGCCGTCTCCCCGATCGTCCCGTCCGTGTCGACGGCGTAGAAGGTCAGGTTCTTACGCTCCGTGTCGTATGGCGTGCCGTCCGCTCGGGCGTTCCGCACCTTGTAGGTGGCGTAGAGATAGCGGTAGCCGTCCTCCCCCGGCGTCCCCACCGTGAAGGTGCCTGCCGCAAGGCGCTTGAGCTGGATCGTGCCATCCCCGCCCTCGGTGTCGGTGGGCAAATCGAAGTCCTGGGGCACGAGGCCGTCCGGCATCATGCCGCCCGCGCCGGCCTCCCGCCGCGCGCGCATCCGCTCGAGCTCCGCGACGGTCGGGGCGCTCAGCGCGCTCGAGGCGACCTGGCCCGTTCCGAGCCCGGAAATCGTGATCTCGACCACGCCGAGAGTCCGGCGGGGATTGGGGCCGTCGCTTTCATTTCCGCCGCGGGCGGCGGGTGTAGTGGGCTCGTCCGCGCACGCGGCGAGGCCGAGCGCAAGGATGACCGGCAGACCAAACGCCGCTCGCGAACGCGACCGGGCTCGCCCGGCGTGAATCTGGTGGGTGCTTGCCATGCATCCTCAGTCATCAAAGGTCCACGCTGCGATTGGTGTTAGAGGATTGCCCCGGCCGAGTTCGGCATGGACGAACGGTGAGAACGAACGGGAATCCCGGCCGGGGAGGCTCGGCACGCACCGGTCGTACACCCGGCCAGTCAGTCGAGGGGAGAGCGCGATGTGCATGCGCGCGCCGCATTCGACACCTCCGTCCCCCGAAGATTGGAAGCGCCGGACGGATATGCTGCGGCCGCCCGAAGCACTATCTCGGTGATTCCAAACGACTACGCAGACGTCGGGAACTCGTGTTTGCACCCACGACGAAGCTCCGTTTACACCAGGACACGGCGCCAGCACGGACCGGCGCCCTACCCTTGTGATCGAGAGCTTCGGCTTGGGCAGCAGTCAAGGTAAGTAACGTTCGGAAAATTGCAATGGGCAGGATGGCGCGCCGACCTACGGCCCGCTCAGCAGCCCTGCCTCCACGAACGACACGTAACGCCCGTCGCCGACGACGACGTGGTCCAGGACCGGGATCCCGAGGATGCGGCCGGCCTCGACGAGCTGACGCGTGATTTCCCGGTCCTCGATCGAGGGGAGAGGGTCGCCCGACGGGTGGTTGTGGACGAGGATGATCGCCGCCGCGCTCTCCGCGATCGCGGGCCTGAACACCTCACGCGGGTGGACCACGGACGCATCCAGGATCCCGCGCGTGATCAGCAGATCCGAGAGTACGGCGTGCTGCGTGTTGAGGAGGAGGATTCGGAACTCTTCCTGCGCGAGGTCGCGCAGCGCGGGGGCGCATCGCTCGTAGACGTCGCCGGGGCCGCGGATGCGGGTGCGCTCGAGCGGCTCCTCGCGCGCGAGCCGGCGGCCCAGCTCGAGTGCAGCGGCCAGGCGCGCGGCCACCGCCGGGCCCACGCCCCGCACGCGCGCGAGTTCGGCCGGCGTCGACGCCGACATGCGACGCAGCGAGCCGCCGGCGGAGCGGAACAGCTCGCTCGCCACCGCGACCGCGGACTTGCCCGCCGTCCCGCTCCCGACGAGGATCGCGATCAGCTCGGTCGAGGAGAGGGCGGCGGCGCCGGCCTGGCCGAGCCGCTCCCGGGGCCGCTCGCCAGCCGGCCATTCCTTGATCGTGTACCGCGGATTCGTTTCGCTCACGCCCCCACGGTACATCGGTGCCGGGGGCAAAAGAATGGCGAGCCGGGTCGGCTCGCCTCCTCTCTCACACCACGCCCGCGCCGTGACACTTCTTGTACTTGCGCCCCGAGCCGCACGGGCACGGGTCGTTGCGGCCGATCTTCTCTTCCGCCGTGGCCGGCTGCGTCGCGCCGCCATCCTCGCCGCGGTTCGTCCTGAGCTGCGACAGCCCCGCGGCGCCGAGCGGACGGCCGGCGCCGGCCCCCAGGCGCGCGGGGCCGCGCCCCGTCCCGACCACCGTCGCGACGCCGTCCGTCTCACGATCGACCGCCGGCTGCCCCACCGCGGGCCGCGTCTCCGGGACGTCGCTCGGGCCCGTCAGGATCATCCGCCGCGGCGCGACCGGCTGAGGCGGCGGCTGCACGGCCAGCTGCGCCCGGAACACGAACGACGCGACCGTCTTGCGGATGTCGTTCATGAGGTCCACGAACATGTCGTAGGCCTCCTTCTTGTACTCGATCAGCGGGTCCTTCTGACCCCATCCGCGGAAGCCGATCGACGCCTTCAGGTGATCCAGGTCGTAGAGGTGGTCGCGCCACTTCTCGTCGATCACGCTGAGCAGGATGAACGAGAGCAGCCGCTCCTCGTGCTCCCCGAAGCTCTTCAGCTTGCGCTTGAACGCCTCGCGGACCCGCTCCAGGACCACGGCTTCGAGCGCGGCCGGCGTGTCGAACTCGTGCTCGGGAGAGTTCTGCGTCGGCAGCTCCTCGACGACGACGAAGTAGTCGATGACCAGGCGGTTGCGCAGCCCGGCCAGGTCCCACTCCTCCGGGTGCGCGTCCGGATCGACGTAGTCGGAGATCGTCGCCCGGACCGCGTGCTCGATCATCTCCCAGACCTCGCCCTTCAGGTCCTCGCCACCCTCGAGGGCGAAGAGGCGCAGGTCGTAGATGACCTCGCGCTGCTGGTTCATGACGTCGTCGTAGTCCAGCAGCCGCTTGCGCGCCTCGAAGTTCTGGGTCTCGACGCGACGCTGCGCCCGCTCGATCGACCGCGTCACCAGCGGGTGCGTGATGACCTCGCCCTCCTCGGCGCCGAGCTTCTCCATGATCCCGGCGATGCGCTCGGAACCGAAGAGGCGCATCAGGTCGTCCTCGAGCGACAGGAAGAACTGCGACGCGCCCGGGTCGCCCTGACGCCCCGCGCGCCCGCGCAGCTGCCGGTCGATACGCCGCGACTCGTGCCGCTCGGAGCCGATGATGTGCAGGCCGCCGGGCTCGACCACGAAGTCGTCCGGCTTGTCCGACAGGTCGACGGCCCGCGTCGGGTCGGCCGGGACGAGCGTCGAGAGATCGACGCCGTTCGCCTTCAGCCAGCCGATCGTGCGCGGCTCGGTCACGCCCGGCCCCAGCTTGATGTCGGTACCGCGGCCGGCCATGTTCGTCGCGATCGTGACCGCGCCCGCCTGACCCGCTTGCGCGACGATCTCGGCCTCCTGCTTGTGGTACTTCGCGTTCAGCACGTTGTGCGGGATCCCGCGACGCTTCAGCATCCGCGACAGCGTTTCCGAGACGTCGACCGAGACCGTGCCCACCAGCACCGGCAGCTGCATGCGATGCAGCCGCTCGATCTCGTCCAGGATCGCGTTGTACTTCTCGCGCTTCGTCCGGTAGACCAGGTCGTGCCGGTCATCGCGGATCACCGGGCGGTTCGTCGGGATGACCGCGACGTCCAGCCCGTAGATCTGGTGGAACTCGCCCTCTTCCGTCTCCGCCGTACCGGTCATGCCGGCCAGCTTGTCGTACATGCGGAAGTAGTTCTGGATCGTGATCGTGGCCAGCGTCTGCGTCTCGCCGCGCACGCTCACGCCCTCCTTCGCCTCCACCGCCTGATGCAGCCCGTCCGACCACCGCCGCCCCGGCATCTTGCGGCCCGTGAACTCGTCGACGATGACGACCTGCCCGTCCTCGACGATGTACTGCTCGTCCTTGTTGAAGAGCGTGTACGCCTTGAGCAGCTGGTGGATCGCGTGGATCTTCTGGCTCTTCTCCGCGTACTCGCGCTCCAGCGCCTGGATCCGCTCGCGCTTCTCGTCGACCGACAGCTCGGCGTCCCGCTCGATCGCGCCGATCGCCTCGGACAGGTCCGGCACGACGAACGCCTCCGGGTCCTCCGGCGACAGCACGTCCAGCCCCTGGTCCGAGAGGTGCACGTTGTGCCCCTTCTCGTCCATGGCGAACAACACGAGCTCGTCGACCTCGTGCAGCCGCTTGTCCCGCATGTAGATGCCTTCGATCTGCTGAACCAGCTTCTGAAGGCCGGGATCGTCGGCGAACATCTTGAGGAGGCGCTTGTTCTTCGGCATGCCGCGCCGCGCGGCCAGCAGCTTCTGCCCCGCCTCCTCGGTGCGGCCCTCCTCCAGGTCACGCTCCGCCTCGGCGATCAGCTCGTTGACGATCCGGGTCTGCTTGCGGAACAGGTTCGCGACCGCGGGATTGTACAGCCGGTAGACGTCCGACTGCTCCTGCCCGACCGGGCCGCTGATGATCAGCGGCGTGCGCGCCTCGTCGATCAGGATCGAGTCGACTTCGTCGATGATCGCGTAGTAGTGCCCTCGCTGGACCCGCTGCTCCAGCGAGTGGACCATGTTGTCGCGCAGGTAGTCGAAGCCGAACTCGTTGTTGGTGCCGTAGGTGATGTCGGCGAGGTAGGCCTGCCGCCGCTCGGGCGAGCCGGGCTCGTGCAGGTCGATGCAGTCGACCGTCAACCCGAGGTAGCGGTAGATCGCGCCCATCCACTCGCTGTCGCGTTGGGCGAGGTAGGAGTTGACGGTGACCAGGTGCACGCCGCGGCCGGCGAGGGCGTTGAGGTACAGCGGCATCGTGGCGACGAGCGTCTTACCCTCACCGGTCGCCATCTCGGCGACCTTGCCGCGATGCAGCTGGATCGCGCCGATGATCTGGACGTCGTACGGGACCATGTCCCAGACGAGCTTCTGCCCGGTGACGACGACCTCGGTCCCGACGAGCTTCTGCGCCGCAGCCTTCACGGTCGCGTACGCCTCGGGGAGGATCTCGTCGAGGACCGCCTGGATCGTGGCCTTGAGCTCGTCCTCGGTCTCGACGATCTCCGCCTGCAGCCGCTCACGCTCGGCCGCGTCCTCGGTGCGCCGCTTGGTCTCGCGCAGCTCCGCGAGCCGCGACTCGAGCGCCTCCGTACGTTCCCGAACGATCCCGCGCAGCTTCTCCGTCTGCTTCTTCAGCTCCTCCTCGGGCAGTGCCGCGAGCCGCTCCGCGATGGTGTTGATCTCCTGCACCAGAGGGAGCAGCTGCTTCACCTCGCGTTCGTGACGCGTGCCGAAGACCTTCGAGAACAGATTCTTGAGCATTGATCCGCTGTCGCGTTGAGTTCGTCGTCACAATCGATCCGGGGTGATACCCCGGGGGTCGGGACCGGGTCCCGAGTATTGCGCGCCTGCGGCGCGCGGGCCCGGCCGGCCTTCGGCCGGCGGGACCGGCCGCGCTGCGCGCGGCGGGTGTCGGCCGCACTCCGTGCGGCGGGCATCGGCCGCCTTCGGCGGCGGGCGGCCCCTTCGGGGCGGGGTGGCGCCTTGCGGCGCGGGGTTGGCCGGCTCGCTCCGCTCGCCGGCGGGTGGCCGCTTCGCGGCGGAGTCCGCCGCCTGCGGCGGCGGGGTGAGCGCGCTA
>CALBZE010000163.1 GCA_937889645.1 uncultured bacterium | reverse complement strand
CCGGAGGCGACAGAATTTAGAGAGAAACCGCGACAGAATTTAGAGAACGCACAACTTGCAACTCGAACGTGGGTCAGTCGACACAGCGTAATACGCCTATGCACCCAACCGGCGTCAATGATCATGCCAGCTTTGAACGGAAGCCATATCTCTGCTCCCGCTGCTGAAATGCCTGTTTCCCTCCTTCCAACGCAAGTATACGCGGACGGTTGTCTAGGTTCTCGAGGGTCGTGGATTGAATCGTCGTTCTCCGATTCGCATCCATTTCGAGAATGTGTATCAGATCTGCATCGCCGTTGACCACAAAATTCGCATTGTGTGTCGCAAATATGACTTGCCGGCTGTTCTTGATATGCTTAATCAGCTGTACGAGCAAGTTCGCAATTAATGCGCTGTCGAGATGTGCCTCCGGTTCATCGATCACTATGGGCGTATTCCCAAGGGTCAATAACAAGATCAATGCAGCTGAACAACGTTGCCCGAACGACGCTTTCTGTAATGGCTTCCCATCATACAAAACAGAGAGCCTCCTAAAGCGCCCTACATCAGAGACAACGCGGCGCGCACGAAGCACAAAAGCATTGTAGTTGTATGGGTCAGCGAAGTAATCCACAACCAATTGTACCGTCTTGGTGGCAGACTTAGCATCGCGTATTGCGTCCAGAAACTTATCCTGAGCAGGCGGCTGAAGAACGTCTAGGCCTTCCAGAACTCCAGAGATATGATCGAAACGTGGTGCCCGTCCTCCCTCATTATATGCCGCCAATAGATCTATTAACTCAAGCAAAAGGGCTTCTCTTGCAGCGTCGCGGTCGAAACTGTACTCAAGGCTTATTCGCTGGACCTCGCCTCCCATCTCCTGGAGCCGGCTATTGACTGGCTCTATCTGGCCCACGAGTATGTTCTCGTACATGGCGACCACATCATCACTCAAAACAATCTGCTCCTGTAGCCGCCGATTCTCTTCAAATTGCCGTTGCGTTTCGAGCTTCAACTCTTGGAGTTCCGCAATTAGGCTGCTGGCGCGCGATATGTCCCGAACGTTCTCTGGCGAGATGTTCCGCTCAGCTAGGTAGGACTGAAGCTTTCCCGCCAGTTCGTTCGCGCGACGACTTAGTTCATCCTCACGCGCATCCGGCTCGTTGACGTTCGCCATCGAACGAGCCTTCCGGATTGCAGCATGCACGTCTTCGACCAAAGCCCGCCGTACCTCTTCATAATGTCCGGCTAGCGGTACCGTTCTCGACTCTTCGGACACGATGCTCTGCTCCACGCGATCGAGCAATTGCCGCAACGTCATCCGAGCGCTCTTGAGAGCTGATTGTTCATTGGCAACGGTACGGGCTTCTTCCGTCAGCGAAACATAAGTCTCGTCTTGCAAAGACCGAATGAGATGCTCGTTCGTGGCCAATTCTTCACCAATGGAAGCCAAACGCCGAGCAAGTTCCCTCTCCTCTTGTATTAGCCGAATAAGCCGGTCGATCTTTCTGATTTCTTCCTTGATGGCCTCCTCAGCCTCCGCAAGCTTGTCTTCTGCATCGAGTCGCTTCAAGCGCGAGTAAATTGCCGCTGTTAGGCGCTCCTGGTTAAGAGCAAACTGCTCGATTTCATTCTGCGTCAAGAACTCGACCGCCTCTGGCGACCCGACAACGTGTGTCTTCACATACGCCTTTATGTCAACGCTCTTTCCGTTGATTCTTATTGCATTATCGCGAAAAAAGGTACTATTGCCCCGCAACGACTCTTTAAGTATGTTAATCAGAGTACTCTTGCCACTACCCCGCCCTCCGATCAAACACGTAAAACCCGGTGCAAAATAGATTGTGTGGTCACCGGCCCAGCAAAACTGATCACTGTACAGATCTGATCCGATTTGTGCCTCGATAGGAATAGTGATTGTCACATGGTCAATAAGGTGAAACGGCTCCAATGGCTTCTCGGCGGAGATTTCCACACGATACTCTGGCTCGAAACAGATCTGCTTAAGCCCTTCGAATGTTGCATCAGCCTTGATCCAGGTATAGCGGTTCCCATCGGGCTGGGCAATTTTCTCAAGGCAATGCGCATCGGAGCCATGAATACACGGCATTAGGCCGCCGCATTTCTCGATCACCACTTCGGGGGAGTCGACGCCCTTGCCAAGAAAGTAATCGCGATCCCTTGGATTGGACGAGAATATTGCGTGGGCTAACCGATATATCTCCTCACGCGTGGCCGCCAAACTGTGCTCCTGCCTCCCGGAGTTGCCGTCACCACTGCGATTCGGCACGACAATAAGACAATTATCCCGAAGTGCTTGATTGGACCTCAGCGCTTTGCGTATCTGCCTTATGTCTGTCTTGAACTGAAGAACGCCGGTTTGGTATGCGGAAGGCTCGGGCAATTTGTGGTCGCGCGACACCGCCCGTCCAAGCCGGATTAGGTCATCGCGTGTACACCGGTATGTATTTCCATTATACTCAAATTGGAGTTCCGCGAGGAGCATAGTCTCCAGCTCATCGGCGATACTCGGACATGCAAGAACGTGAATGTTGATCGCGTTCTCGTCACGCGTAACAGGAAGTATTCTAAGTTCGATGTTGGGAAAAACGAAGGGAATGTTAGTAATCCGGCCTCGCTTCCGCTCATCAGCAACCCGAAGGTATCCCTCGATCGAACAGTAGTCGGTTATTCCTAGCGCACCAACACCGGTCAATCCTTCCAAATAGGCAATGTATTTCTCCCATTTTTCCTCAGGCGTGGCGCCAGGAAATTGATTGTTCAGGGCCGAGGCGGGAGAATGGACGTGCAAATCCCAAAGTCTCCAAATCGAGCCGTACACGCTTGTAGTGTTCATTGTTCTGGCCAAATGAACATGTAATTCAATAATGGCAGAAGGCGCCAGGATCCGCTTATTGCAATGAGCCAATCAGTTGCAACACGGGGAACTTTGCGCACAGGAATTGCCGCACGGCGGCTTGATAGGCTCCGATCGTCGGTGCCACGATGCTTCGCCCAAGAATTCTGAGCGGCTGTGCGCGCGGCGGTGCCCGGCTGGACGCATTTCGGCGTGCTCACTCGGCAACATGACTCCGGCGAGCCCAAGTCCCATTCACGTCCTGTCTCGCGCCATCCGTGGCTTGATAATAAGCCATTTCGTCTGCGCCGGTCGAGTCACAGTCGCTTACACACCTTCCTTCATGCCCCCACCGGCAACCTCACCACCGCCCTACACCCCCGCCCCTCCGGCCTATTCTCCAGCGTGAGCGTCCCCCCATGCGCCTCCGCGATCTGCCGGCACAGCACCAGCCCGATCCCCGACCCCGTCGGCTTCGTCGTGAAGAACGGCACGAACAGGTTCCCGGACTCGGGCAGGCCGGGCCCCTCGTCCTCCACGTAGATCTCGAGCTGGCCGGATGGGCCGACGTCCCACCGGATCCAGACGCGACCGTCGGTTTCCTGCGCGGCGTCGACCGCGTTCTTGATCAGGTTGATCAGGAGCTGCTCGAGTTGGTCGGGGTCGGCGTGGACGGTGAGGTCCGGGCCGCCGACGACCTCTACGGTCATGCGCGTCTCGAGTGAGGCGACGCGCCGAATGAGCGAATCGATGGACAGCGGGACGGGCCTGGGGGGAGGCAGGCGCGCGAGCCGGGCGTAGGCGGTCATGAAGCGGCTCAGCGCATCCGCGCGTGCGGCGATGACGTCGAGTCCCCTCGTCAGGTCCTCGTCCAGGTCGGCGGGCCTGGGGTCGCGGGCCAGCAGACCGGTCAAGGATGCGGCGATCGACTTGATCGGCGCAAGGCTGTTGTTGATCTCGTGACCCAGCACGCGCACCAGGCGCTGCCACGCCTGTCGCTCCTCCTCGCGCAGCGTGCGCGAGAGGTCGGCCAGCACGAGGAGGGTGTGGGGGAGGCCGCCCTGGCGGAACGTGCCGGTCCGGACCTCCCAGCGGCCGGCGCGGCCGGGGAACGTCGCCTCGACGATGCGCGGGCCGGGAGCGGGCGCGGGTCCGGCTGGGGCAGCGGTCCCGGGTGCGCCGCCGGCCCCGGATGCTGCGGCGGGTCCGGGTGAGGCGGCGGCGCCGGTGTCGACCGCGGTTGCGACGTCGCCTCCTCCCACGGCCTCGCCCATGACCTCGGCGAGCCCGAGCTCCTCGACGGTGCGGCCGAGGAGCCGCTCGGCGGGCCTGGCGAGGACGCGCTCGCCGGCGCGGTTCACGAGGCGGAGTTTGCGCTGGTGGTCGAAGGTGAAGACGGCGACGTCGATCTCGGCCATGACCTTGCGCAGGAGCGCCGTCGCCTCGAGGGCGCCGAGCCGCTGCTGGCGCAGCGTCTGGCCGAGGGCCTGGACCTCGCGGAAGGCGAGGCCGAGGGCGTCGTCGGTGGGGCCGGCGGTCGGGCGCATCGAGTAGTCGCCCTCGTGGAGGGCGGAGAGGAGGTTGGCGAGCGTCTGGATCGGGCGGATCGTGCGCTCGCGCAGCGTCGCCACGAGGATCGCCCACGCGGCGACGAGGAGGACGGCGAGGGTCCACTGGACGCGGGGCGAGAAGTCGCCGGCCCAGAGGAGGATGAGTGCGGCGGCGACGCCGGGGAGCCCGGCCAGGACGGCCAGGAGCGTGATGCGGCGCTCGTAGGTGAGTCGCTTGCGGCGTCGCCGGTCGGAGCTGAAGGGTGCGACCATCGGGTGCGGCTACTCCTCCCTGAGCGTGGCGGCGGGGTCGACGGCGACGTCGGCGTCGAGTGCGCCGGTCCCGAGCGCGAGCGTGAGTGCCGCCGCCGCGACGAAGCCGGGTGGCCGGCGCAGGGAGCGGTGCGCGTAGCGGAGTTCCGGAGGCATGGGCGGCTCCTCGGTCGGGGCGTATCGGCGTCAAGTATAATCCGGGGGAGGAGATGATGGTAGCGAGCGGGCGGCCGGGCGGCGGCTTGCCTCTTGACCCGGCAATGTTTTAATAATAAACTATCGAGCGCGGATCGCAGAAGCTGGAGACCAGACGAGGGCGGAATGGTGAAGCGGGAGTTGTCGGCGCGGCAGCGGACGGTGCTGGAGCTGGTGCGGACGGCGGACATGGTGACGCGACGGTTCACTGAGCTGTACGCGCCTTACGGGCTGGCGCCGCAGCAGTACAACGTGCTGCGCATCCTGCGCGGGGCGCGGCCGGAACGGTTGGCGACGATGGAGATCGCGGACCGGATGCTGGAGAAGACGCCGGGGATCACGCGGCTGCTGGACCGGCTCGAGGAAAAGGGGCTGGTGGAGCGGGAGCGGCATCCGGAGGACCGGCGTGTGGTGCTGTGCTCGATCACGGACCGGGGGCTCGAGCTGCTGGAAGCGCTGGAAGAGCCGGTCCGGGAGGCGACGGAGGGGGTGCTCCGCGAGCTCGACGACGCGGAAGTGGCGCGTCTCTCCGAGCTCCTCGCGCGCGTCCGCTCGGGCGTCGCGTGATCTTTTTCTCCCAGCGTTTTACTAATCAACTATCAGGAGGGAGCCATGGAGTCGATGATCGGAACGGTGCCGGCAGATCTGCTGACGGGGCGGACGGTGATGGTCGTGGGCGGGGCTGGGAACGTGGGGACGTATGCGGTGAGCGCGCTGCTCGCGGGCGGGGCGCGGGTCGTGGTCACGTCGCGGTCGGAGGAGAAGCTGGAGCGGATGCGGTCGCGGCTGGGCACGCTGGCGGAGAGCGGACGGCTGGTGCCGCTCGTCGGGTCGATGAGCGACGAGGCGGAGGCGCCGCGGATCCTGGAGTCGGCGCAGGAACGGGCGGGGCCGCTCGACGCCGCGATCGCGAGCCTCGGCGACATGGTGTTCGCGCCGATGGTGCTGGAGGCGACGGGGGCGGATCTCCGTCGCGCGCTCGACGGCTACCTCATCGCTCACTTCATGGTGGCGCGCACGCTCGTCCCGGCGCTCGCCGAGCGGGGCGGGAGCTACACGTTCATCAACGGGCCGCTCGCGTTCGACCCGATCTACCCGGGGACGGGGCTGGTGTCGATCGCGACGGCGGGCCAGGCGATGCTGGCGCGGCTGGTGATGCAGGAGTGGGCGAGTTCACCGGTCCGGGTGAACGAGGTGGTGCTCTACACGCGGTTCGGCCCGGGCGCGCCGGAGGAGGTCCCGCCGGGGCACGTCGGCCGTGAGGACGTGGGGCGGTACCTGGCATTCCTGGCGTCCGATCGCGCGACCGACGTCCGGGGGCGGACGATTCACCTGAGGCGGGAGGAAGCGGTGTGGGAGCTGGCGGCGGCGGGGTAGCGGGCGGGGGCATCGCGCTGGAGGGGGCGCGCCTGTCGGCGCGCGGGGGCGGCCGGCTGTTCGCCGGCGGGGGGCGGCCGCGCTGCGCGCGGCGGGGTGGCGGCCGTGCGGCTGCTGCGCCGCCGGCGGGGTTGGCGGCCGCCTTCGGCGGCGGGTCCTTGCCCATTGACTCCGTGTAGCTCACGGACGCACCCAACTGCACAATCAACGCCCTGTGCGCGTCATTCGTGCACTTGGGGGGAATAGTTCACCCCAATCGATCACGCGAATTCTTCGCTCGTTTTCATTGTTCGATAGGGGTGAAATATTCCCCCCTATCGAACATACGTCCCGGAAACAGCGGTGATTGTGCGATTGGAGGTGCGGCGATCGGTCGGAGCGGACCTGCGGCGGGAGGTCGGAGCGGGCCAGCGGTGAGCGGTCGGAGCGGACCTGCGGCGGGCCGTCGGGGCGAGCCTGCGGTTGGCGGTGAAGTCGCTGCACATGCTCGAGGGGTCGATCGAGCGGTTGAGCATCGAGGAGCTCGAGGTCGGACGGCTACGGATCCGAGAAACCGTGGGGGAAGACGGTCGCGTGGCTGCGCCGCGCGTCTAGTCCGGCCGGCCGCGCCGCGCTCCTGGTCCGGTCGGCTGCACCGCGTTCCTGGTCCGGCCGGCTGCGCCGCGCTCCTGTTCAGCGGTCTGCGGCGCCTGCGCAGGCCCGGCCCGGGAGGGGACGCGTCATCGGCGCCCCTCCCGCCTCTCCACCTCTCTTCCCCTCCCCGACCGGACGTCGGTACTCCGAGACCTGGGGCAGCGCCCCCGATCGGGTGCACGTGGTCCCGGAGCGGACGTCAGCGCCCCCTGACCGGACCTCAGCGCCCCCTGACCGGACGTCAGCGCTCCCAGAACGGCGGCGGCTCGAGGCCGAGGGCGCGCAGGTAGACGTAGCCCTGGCCGCGGTGGTGGACCTCGTTGTCGATCGCGTAGAGGATCTGGCCGTAGCCGGGCGCGGTGTACATGCCGAAGGCGGTGATCGTCTCCTGGAGGCGGCCGGGCGGGAGCTGCGGCCAGAGGTCGGCGATCTCCTTCGCCGACTCGTCCCAGCGCTGTAGGAGCTCGGCCTTGGACGAGATCTCGGGCTCCTGGTAGTCGGACCACTCGCCGGTTACCATCCCGCGCAGCACCGGCGCGCCGACGGCGAGGAGCTCGCGGGCGAGCTGGCCGAAGGTGCGCATCCCGCCGAGCGAGAAGGTGAAGAGCTGATCCTCGGGGAACGCCTCGATCACGCGCCGCGTCAGGCGACGGTGGCCCTGCCAGTGTTCGAGCAGCTGCTCCGGCGTTACGGTGACCGCGGTGGCGGGTCCTGTGGCCATGTGGGCCTCCTGTCGGTAGTGTGGTTCGCACCGAACCCCTGGGCGTGGCGGGCGCGGGGCATCGTTCACGGGCCGGCCCATCTGGCTCGGCCATCCCCCAGCGCGTGGCGGGCGCGTCGTGTCGCTCGTGCGCCATGACCACCCGCACCTCGTCTTCGGGGTTTCTTCGGGGGCGCCCATGATAATGCGGGCGGTGTCGGGGGCGCAAGGGGGACGTCGAACGGGGCGTCACGGACGGGCGGGGAGGTGCGTTGTGGGGGGCGTGCATGACTCATCGAGCCCGAGCCGTGCATCCGCTATACATCGTTCATCCATATCACTATCACTCGATCTGAACCTGCGATGATTGTCGTCGATCGTCGCATGCGTACCTCCGGCGCCCGGCTGCGGGCGTCGGCCATCGTCCTTGCCCTCCTCTCGTGGTTCGCGGTGCCGGTGGGAGCGGCGCATTTGGGAGCGGCGCCGCCGGACACCACGCGGGTCGTGGTGCTGGGCGTCGATCATTCGACGCAGATCGTGTCGGAGGCGCAGCAGCCGGCGGCGCTGCGGGCGTTCTTCGACCGGGTCGCGCCGGACGGGATCGCGGTGGAGCGGCCGCCGGAGGAGTTCTCACGCGGCGACCACTACGAGTTCACGTACGAGATCCAGTACATCGCCGTCCCGTACGCGCGGGAGCGGCGGATCCCCCTGCACCCGATCGACTGGATCCCGCCGAAGGAGGACATGCTGCTGGGGTGGGGCGTGGACCTGGAGGCGCTGCCGTTCGTGCGACGCGGCTGGCAGGGGTTCGTGAGCTTCCCGGACGGCGCGGTGCTCGAGCAGCCGCTCTTCTTCGCGGACACGGAGGAGGACCGGGCGAAGCGTCGCGAGCAGTTCGGCACGCCGTGGGAGCCGGCGTCGCGGGACCTGGCGCGGCGGATGTTCTGGTACCGGACGTACATGCAGGCCCGTCGCGTGGCGCTCGCGGCGGCGGAGCACCGGGGCGGGACGCTGCTGGTCGTGGTCGGCGCGAACCACAAGGACGACATCGAGCGGATCCTGTCGAGCGACCCGCGGATCGAGATCGTACAGCCGTCGTCGTACGGGGTGCCGACGGCGGAGGAGGTGGCGGCGGCGACGCGGACCAAAGACCTGTACGCGATCGCGACGTTCAACGTGCTGGGCGTGCAGGCGCGGACGGGCTTCGTCGCCTGGGAGTGGGTGGACCGGGTGCTGGACGCGCTGGCCCGGGCGGAACCGGGCGAGACGCCGGAGCTGCGGCTGCTCCGGACGCGCGCCGCCGTGCTCCGGGGCGGACTCGAGCCGGCGGCGGCGCTCCGGGAGTACGCGGCGATCCGCGACGCCGCGCCCGAGGCCGCGCGGTTCACGTGGGACGGCGTGAAGGACCGCTCGCGCGTCGACTCATACTTCGACCCGTTCGGCAACCTCACGGTCCGCCAGCGCGCCGCGCTCGAGATGGCGCGCGAGCACTATCGCCTCGGCGACGTCGCCGCCGGCGACGCGATCCGCGACGAACTCGCCGCCGCGCTCGGTCCCACCGCCCGGCTCCAGCTCCTGGCATACTGGCCCGAGTACGTGCGGGACGCGGCGAGGTCGGCGCGCGGCACGGCGGTCGCGCCGGGGTCGAGCGGCGCGGCAGGCGAGCCGGACTAGACCAACACGGCGGGCCCGCCGTGCCGGTCGAGCGCGGCGTGCCCGCCACGTTCGACCGGCATGTCGGATCCTTCCATGAATCCCGAGTCAGCCCGCCGTGGCGGAGATCGCCTCGTCCGTCGTGGTCAACCCGCCGTCGCGGCGATCGCCTCGTCGGCCGACGGGCCGTAGTCGCCCGGCACCGGCACGTCGAGCAGACGCAGGTACACGGTGAGCTGGCCGCGGTGGTGGTACCAGTGGTTCAGCATGAGGGCGCGCACCCAGCCGATCCGCGGCCCCGCCATCACGACCGTCTCGCCATCGAGCACCCGGCAGTCGGCCATGAGGTAATCGTCCCCCCACGAGCGGATCTTCGAAATCGCCTCGGCCACGCTCCGATCCAGAGCGGCGAGGAGCGCGTCGCGCGAGGCCGGCTCGGTGAGCGGCACGGGCGGGAGCTGCGACTCCGGCGGATCGAGGAGCCTCGCGATCCCGCCCGGTATCTCCGCAATGTGCTGCGCGAGCGCCCCCAGCGTCATCGACTTCTCGTGCGGCGCCCACGAGAACCGGTCCTCGGGAGCCCGCTCGAGAACGCGGCGCGTCATGGCGGCCTCGTGCTCCAGCTCGGCGATCAGGGATTCCGTCAGCGTATTCATGAGAAGGTCGAGATTCATTGTGGATCGTCCGCGGACCCCGCGCCGAGCGGGTGCGCGACCGTGAACGTTGGTTGCGGGACGGTGTGGTCAGGTCCAGCGCAAGGACATCGGACAGGCGGCTCATGGGGACGCCGGATCCGACGCGCGCTCGCGGCACCCTCGTCCCCCCGGCTTCCCGGGCCGCCCGAGCTGCCCGGGCCGTCCGGACTGCCCGGGCACCCCAGGCAATCCAGGTAACCCAGGCTGCCCCCGCTCGCGCGCCCCCAAGCCCCAAGCCCCAAGCCCCAAGCCCCAAGCCCCAAGCCCCAAGCCCTGAGCCCTGAGCCCTGAGCCCTGAGCCCCAAGCCCTGCCACCTGCCACCCACCGTCAATCCACCCTCAACGCCACCATCGGATCCACCCGCACCGCCCGCACCGCCGGCACCACGCTCGCCAGAACCCCGACGATCGCGAGGGCAACCGCCACCCCGACCAGCGTGACCGGATCCCGGGCCGACACGCCGAACAGCATCGACTCGATCAGCCGGCCCGCCGCGAGCGCGCCCGCGATCCCGAGCGCCGCGCCGATGGCGACGGGAATCATCCCCTGCCGCACGACGAGGCCGACGACGCTCCGCCCGGTGGCGCCGAGCGAGCGGCGGATTCCGATCTCGCTCGTGCGCTCGGCGACGAAATAGCCGAGCACGCCGTAGAGCCCGACGGCGGCGATCAGGAGCGCGAGCGCGCCGAAGAGGGTGAAGAGCGTGGCGCCGATGCGGTACGGCGTCGTGACCGCACGGATCGTCTCCTCGAGCGGTCGGACCGCCACGTACGGCAGGTCCGGCGCGATGGACTGGACGGCGCCGCGGACCTGTTGCACGTACGCCGCCGGCTCGCCGCGGGTGCGGACGAGGAGCGCCGGCCCGCCGAAGGACGGCATGGCAGCGTCGCGGCGGCGCGGGACGTAGACGTGCGGGACCGTCGGCTCGTCGAGGTAACGATGACGCACGGTTTCGACGATCCCGACGATGCGCGTGCAACCGCCTTCGTCGACCTGTTTGCCCAGCGGGACGCATCGGCCCAGGGGGTCGCCACCCGGCGCGAGGACGCGGGCCATCCGCTCGTCGAGGATGGCGATCGGCTCGGCGCCGGCGAGGTCCTCCGGCGTGAACTCTCTGCCGCGCAGCACGCGCGTGCCGGCGACGGCGAAGAATCCGTCGTCGACCCAGTTCACGTACGGCCCCTCCTCGACGAGCGCGGTGTCGGCGACGGCGTCGTCGTACTGGATCGCCTGCGCGGAGCCGCCGAGGGGCGCGAAGTGGACCATCGACGCGCCCTCGACGCCGGGGATGCGACCGACGCGCTCGCGTGCCTCGGCGTAGAGCGTCTCGCGCGTGTCGCGGTCGTAGCCGGCCTTCGCGAGGGCGACGGAGACGACGAGCAGGCGGTCGGTGTCGAGACCGGGGTCGACGGCGTTCACCGCGCGGAGCGTACGGAGCAACAGCCCCGCGCCGGCCAGGAGCATCAGGGATAGCGCAACCTGGAACGCGACGAGCGCGCGGCGCGTACGGCCCCGGCCGGGTCGCATTCCGGCGTCGCCGCCCCGGAGGCCGTCCGCGGGCGCCACGAAAGAAAGCCGGAGCGCGGGCGCGATCCCGAAGACCAGCCCCGACAGCAGCGCGACGGCGAATGCGAAGGCGAGGACGCGAAGGTTCAAATCCGCCGCGCCCGTGGGAAGCGGAAACATCCGCGTGAGCCTCGAGCCCGCGACGGCGAGCGCGACCCCGGCCACGCCGCCCAGGAGCGCGAGAACGACGCTCTCGGTCAGGTGCTGGCGGACCAGACGGCCCCGCGTCGCGCCGAGCGAGGCGCGGACCGCGGTTTCGCGCCGCCGCGCCGTCCCTCGCGCAAGGAGCAGGTTTGCCACGTTGGCGCAGGCGATGACGAGGACCACCGCCGTCACGCCCATCAGCATGAGCGCCACCACCGCCGTGCCGGTGCGCTCCGGCCCTCGCGCGTGGATCAGCGACGCGAGGCGCACATCCGGCGTCGGGTCCAGCCCCGGATACGCCTCGGCCGCGTGACGCAGAGCCGCGGCCGCGTCCGCCGCCGCCGCCGTCGCCTCGACGCCGGGCGCGAGCCGCGCGATGTAGCTGACCACCGCCATCGCAGGCTCGGTTCGCCACTCGTCGCCGCCGAACATGAGGCCGAGGGGCGCGGCCATGGCCGTCGGGACCCAGACGTCGATCGGCTGCGGATCAATGCCTGTAAACTCGGCGTTCGCGACGCCGATAACGGTTACCGGCTTTCCATTGAGCAGGAGCGTGCGGCCGACGATCTCCCGCTCGCCCCCGAAGCGGCGCTGCCAGAAGCCGTGACTCAGCACCGCGACCGGGTGCGCGCCCGCCACCGAGTCCTCCTCCGCCGTGAAGAACCGCCCCACGGCCGGGCGCACACCCAGCAGCGAGAGGTAGTTCCAGCTCACGATCTGGCCTCGCACCTGCTCCGCGTTCTCGCCGCGGTCCAGGTCGAGGGTCATAGGGAAAACCATCGCCGCGACGTCGGCGAAGCCGCGCGCGCCGTCGCGCATGGCGATGTAGTCCAGGTACGAGCCCGGCCCGCCGTTCCGCGTCCGGATCCACCCCTCGTCGCGGACGATGAAGACGCGCACGACCTCGCCCGGCGCACGCACGCCCGCCGGCGGCCGCAGGTAGAGCGCGTCGACCACGCCGAAGACGATGGTGTTGCCGCCGATCCCGAGCGCGAGCGTCGCGACCGCGGCGAGCGTGAACGCCGGGCGGTTCCGCAACGCACGCAACGCGAGCCGAACGTCGGCGACGAGGTCGTCGAGCCACCGCACCCCGCGCGCGTCCCGCGTCGCCTCGCGGACCTGGGCGAGGCCGCCGAGGGCGATATGTGCCTGGCGGCGGGCTTCGTCGGGGGCCATCCCGCGGGCGATGTTCGCCTGGGTCTGCATCTCGAGGTGGAAGGCGAGTTCTTCGTCGAGGTCGCGGTCTTCCTGGTCGCGGAAGAGCAGCGCGCGTAGGCGTTCGCGGAGTTCGGGGATGAGGCGCATGGTTGTCGGGGCTCGGGGCTCGGGGCTCGGGGCTCGGGGCTCGGGGCTCAGGGCTCGGGGCTCAGGGCTCGGGGCTCAGGGCTCGGGGCTCAGGGCTCGGGGCCTTGGGTTCGGGTCCTCGGGCATCGGTTTCGGGTGTCGGGTTGTGGGGCTAACGTCTCACTTCCTCGATCCTCGGTCTTCGCTCTTGGACATCACCGGCGGGCGGGTCAGGCGGTGCCGCCTTCCCACGCGAGCACCCAGTTCACGGCGCGGGAGACGCGCTCCCATTCGGCCCGCTCCTGCTCGAGCTGCCGTTCGCCGGCGGGGGTGAGCATGTAGTAGCGGGCGCGGCGGTTGTTTTCGGTCACGCGCCACTCCGAGCGGATCCAGCCCTTCCGCTTCATGCGCTGGAGCGCGGGGTAGAGCGAGCCCTGGCTCACGCGGAAGACGTCGCGGCTCATCTGCTCGATCCGCTGCGCCAGCCCCCAGCCGTGCATCGGCTCGAGCGACAGGGCTTTGAGCACGAGCATCTCGAGCGTGCCCTGGAGTAGTTCTCCGGAGTGGTCGGTCATCGGGGGTCCTTCCGCTCTTCGGTGCGGCTTCCATGGTGGCGCGACGCGACGCCGCGTGCCGCGGGCGCGCGGGGCCTTCCTTCAGATTTTCTGAAGGAATAGGATGCAACGACTCCTTCAGACTGTCAAGAGGAAGGATCGAGGACCGGCGCGGAGTGCGCGCGGATTAGCGTGGGCACGCGGGCCGGAGAGCGCGGTGCGGCGGGCGGCGTCGGCTGGCCGGACGACCCGGAGGCGCCGGGTCAAAGGGCCCCGGGGCGCCGGGCCAGGACCGCGCCCGGGTGGGCTGGAGGGTGCTGCGGGCGACGTCGCCCGCAGCGCGCCTTGGGCCTCTCAGGCTTCGGCTGCTGCGCCCTCGTCTACTTCGCCTTCGGCTTCTTCGGCTTCGGCTCCGGCACCTCGGCCTCGGTCGCGAGGACGAGGCGGGCGAGGAAGTCGGGGTCGTCGAGGTAGTCGTCGACGACGAAGTAGGGCTTGGCGCCGGGGTAGGGCGGCGCCTCGGCGGGCGTGCCGATCAGCGCGCGGCCGGCGGCGGTCGGCTTGAGGAAGAGGCGGTCGTCGCAGACGAGGGCGACGACCTTGTTCCCGACGTAGATCGCGTACTCGCCGAACATCTTGCGGGACGAGACGGCGCCGACGCCGCGCAGCTGGTCGCAGACGAAGTCGACGAATTCCTGGCTGGACGCCACGTTCACCTCCGGAGGAGTTCCGAGACGCGCGCGGCCTCGCGTCGCGCGGTCCGGACGTCGCGGTCGATGGCGACGAACTCGATTCCCGTTCCGACGGCGGGGTCGCCGGGCGAGATGAAGACGATCCCGCTCGTGTCGCCGGGGCGAAAGATACGGTCGCCGACGCGATCGAGCACCTGGTCGAAGGAGAGGCGGAGCCGCCAGTCGGGGTGGACGATGGCGAAGGGGGCGCGCGACCAGTCGCCGGTCAGGCGGTTGACGGTCGTCATGGGCGTCGACGTCCCGCCCCAGCGGCCGTTGCACTCGACCCAGTGCAGCGCAGCTCGGTCGGGGTCGTCGCCGACGAGGATCGCGTCGAAGCTGCACCGGCCGAAGTAGCCGAGTCGCTGGAAGAGCGAAGCGAGGAGCGTAGCCTCGTGGGCGATGCGACGGATCGTCTCCGGCTTGAGCTCGGCGGGCGCGGAACCGGTGAAGCGGCCGGCGGCCTTGCCGACGACGTCCTGCTCGAACACGCCCTCGACGACGGGCGGCCCCTCGTCGATGTGGGGGACCCAGAGCTGCGCGGACGGGCTCATGGCGACGGGGGTCTCCCAGACGGAGACGAGGAGGGGGAAGGGACGTCGCCAGCCGCGGCGTCGCAGGAGGGCGACGAGCTCGTTGCGCAACGCGCCGCGCGGGCGGGTGCGGAGTCGCCTGCAGTCGAGGATCGCATTCCCCCGGGCGCCCGCGGAGCTCGGCAGCTTGATCACGAGCTGGTCGCATTCGGGGGCGAGGCGTTCGACGCTGCGGACGAGGGCGTCGATGTCGCGCGCCGCGTATGACGGTGGCAGCGCGTCCGGCCCGAACAGTTCGGCGACGCGCCGGGCGAACCAGAGCTTGTCGTTGACGCACCGCGCGACGCGCGGCGGCGGCGCGGCTACGTGGACGGGTGCGCCCCCCGCCTCCCGGGAGATCGCGGCGGCCAGGCGCCAGACGGCGGGCGAGCTGATGTAGGGGTGGAGCGTCAGCCCGCCGCGCTTGCGGGCGGCGTCGGCGAGGCGGCGGAGGACGTCGGCGTCGCGGCGGCAGAGCGTCGCGAGCGACGCGCGGGAGTGTGACCGTCGTGCGCGGAGCACCTCGACGTCGCCGAGGCCCAGGGTATCGCGACAGTACGCCGCGAAGCCAGGGTTCCACTCGTCGCATACGGCGAGGAAGTCGCCCATGGCGGCGAGGGGGAGGGGGCGGTACTCGAGCCCGCTCGGCCTTTGCGGGCCCATTTCCTGGATCCCGGCGGTGTCGTGGAGGAAGAGAGAGGCGCCGGTGCCGCAGCCGGGGCGGACGGCGTCGCCGTAGGCGCGGACGTCGTCGATCGCGGGCTGGCGGCGGCGGATGTGGTCGGCGTGGGCGGCGACGTCGCGGGCGTCGGCGGGGTCGATCGAGACGCCGATCTGCGGGACGACCACGATCGGACCACGTTTCCGTTTTCCGATTTTCGCGGCCTTCTGGCCGGAACGAAGGCTCTGATTGCCCGATTTCCCATGCATCCCGCTCCGGCACACGCCAGAACCGTGCGAACGGGCCAGGCCTCCTGTCCCACCGCGATATATCTCGGAAACGGAAACGTGGTCCGTTAGGGGGTGATGTCGTACTGCTGGAGGCGGCGGTACATGGCGCTGCGGCTCAACCCCAGCGCCTCCGCCGCCCTGCTCACATTCCCCTCGAACCGCTCCAACGCCCGCCGAATCAGGTACTTCTCCACCTCCTCCAACGTCATCTCCTCCAACCTCGCCGCCCCCCCATCCGCCGCCCGCGGCCGCAGCGCCAGATCGTCCGCCCGTATCACCTCGCCCGTGCACATGAGCACCGCCCTCTCGACCGCATGCTCCAGCTCCCGCACGTTCCCCGGCCACGGATGGAGCTGCATCTGCCGGATCGCCTCCGGGTCGAAGCCACGGATCCGCTTCCGATACCTCGCGGCCGAACGCGCCAGGAAATGCATCGCCAGCGCCGGGATGTCCTCCGTCCGGTCGCGCAGCGGCGGGAGGTGGATCTCGACGGTGTTGAGCCGGTAGAGCAGGTCCTCGCGGAACCGCCCCTCGGCGACCTCCTTGCGGATGTCGACGTTGGTCGCGGCGATGACGCGCACGTCGACCCGCCGCGTGCGACCCGAGCCGACGCGCTGGAACTCGCCCGTCTGCAGCACCCGCAGCAGCTTGGCCTGCTGCGACGCCGGCATGTTCCCGATCTCGTCGAGGAAGAGCGTGCCCTGGTCGGCCAGCTCGAAGTAGCCGACGCGGTCGGTCTTCGCGTCCGTGAACGCGCCCTTCACGTGCCCGAACAGCTCGGACTCGAAGACGCCCTCGCTCAGCCCGCCGGCGTTCACCGTAACCAGCGGCCGGTTCGCCCGAGGCGACGCCGCGTGCAGCCACCGCGCGACGACTTCCTTTCCCGTCCCGTGTTCGCCGGTGATGAGCACGTTCGCGTCCGACGGCCCGATCCGCTCCATCACCTCCAGGATCGGCTTCATGACGCGCGAGCCGGCGATCAGCTCCGGAAGTCCGTCCTTGCGGAGCATGCGGTTCTCGCTCTCGAGCCGCTCGCTCCGCCTGAGCGCCCGACCCAGCTCGACCTGCGTCCGCAGGATCGTGATCAGCCGCTGGTTGTCCCACGGCTTCTCGATGTAGTCGCCCGCGCCGCGGCGCATCGCCTCCACCGCGCTCTCGATGCTCCCCCACGCCGTCATGACGACGACGGGGAGCGTCGCATCGTTCGCGCGCAGCACGCTCAGCAGATTCAACCCTTCCTTCCCGGACGTCGTGTCGCGCGTGTAGTTCAGGTCGATCAGGACGACGTCGTAGTCGCGCTCCTGGACGGCCTGGATCACGCCCGCGGGCGACGTCTGCGTCTCGATCTCGAAGCCCTCGCCCTTCAGCAGCAGCCGCAGCGCCTCGAGCACGTCCGGCTGGTCGTCTGCGACGAGGATCCGGGGAGTGTCGTTCGCCATCTCTCTCCTTCTTCGGAGCCGGTCAGGACGCTCTCATTTCCAGTGGGGACACCAACATTACCGTTTGCGCCGCTTCCGTGGCTGTCGGGGACGCTTTCATGCCCGGTTGCCACGGTTGCATCGCTGCCGGGGACGCCCGCATGTCCGGCCGCGACTCGTGTATGGCCGGCCGCGACCCATGCATGGGCGGCGGCGATCCATGCATGTCCGACCGCGACCCATGCATGGCCGGTCACCACAGCCGCGCCGTCGGTCAGAATCTACCCATCGCCTCCACGACCGGCATCATCAGCGCAACGATCGCGATCAGGTACGTTGCGCCGCCGGCGAGCGCGACCAGCAGGGCGCGCGGGTAACCGGTGATTTCGATCCGCTTCATCATCGTATCCTCTCCCTATGTCCCGGCTTCGTCCGCGGTCCCGGGTTCATCCGCGAATCCCGGCATCGTCCGCGGCCCCGACTTCGCCCGCGAATCCCGGGTTCGTTCGCGTGTTCCGGGTTCGTTCGCCAATCCCGAGTTCGTCCGCAGAGGTGAACTCGCCGGCCGGGAGAGGAAAGAAGCGGGCCGTACCGACCCGCACGCACAACTCGTTATCTCACACCAATTTATCACGATGCGCCCACCTGACGAAAGGCGAGCGGACCGTTCGCTTCTGGGACGCGGTGTTTCGGAGGTGGAGCGGGGCGGCGGGCCGGCTGCAGCCGCGGGCCGGGTGCGGCGGCGGGCCTGCTGTGGCCGCGGGCCTGCACCGGCGCGCAGCGCGTCGCGGAAACAGGGATTGTCCGGCGACTGCGCGCCGCCGACGGCCCGGCACCGTCGCGCCCGCCGGCGTCGCACCCGGCGCCCGGCGACCCCGCGCGCTCCCCGGGGTGATCACTCGAGTATTCCGCCACCCCCCTCCGCCCTCGACCCACACGGCTCCGTGCCCCCGCCGTCAACGCCACACACCACCGCGCCCTCCATCTCCGTGCCCACCCCCCATACACTACCGCCTCCCCCCTTCACCCCCCACGCGGTTCCGCACCCCCCATCTCAATGCCCACCCGCCT
>CALBZE010000162.1 GCA_937889645.1 uncultured bacterium | reverse complement strand
CCCCCGCGCCAGCGGCGCCGCCCCCCGCCGGCGCAGCCGGCCGCCCCCGCGCGCCGCAGGCGCGCCCCTCTTGACACCACCCGCCCCGCCGTTTACTTGGGTTAACCCATGAGCGACACGCGAACTCGTATTCTCGATGCCGCGCGCCAGATCCAACGCGAGCTCGGCGCCGACCACCTCACGATGCGCACGATCGCGGCCCGCGTCGGCGTGACCGCGACCGCGCTGTACCGCCATTTCAAGGACAAGGACGAGCTGATCCAGGCGCTGCGCGCCGAGGACCTGCAGACGTTCCAGTCGTACCTGGACCGGGTCCTCGAGTACGAGCAGGTCGGTCACCGGCTCGTCTACACGGGGCAGGCCTACCTGGACTTCGCGCTCGACCATCCCGAGCTCTACCGGACCTTTTTCCTCGACGAGCCCGATTCGCCGACGGAGCGCCGAACCGTGGGCACGGTCCGCGTCCGGGCATACGCCTTCATCCGGGACCGTCTCGACGACTGCATGCGCGCCGGGCTGATCCCCAACGGCGACCCCGGCCAGCTCACGATCGAGGTCTGGGCGCAAATGCACGGGTTGATCGCCCTCTACCTGGCCGGGGCGGTGGCGGGAACGCAGGAGTCCTTCCGCGATTCGTACTATCGCGCGCTGGATCGCCTGTTCGCGAGCATCACGGCCTGACGCTGCAGTTGCGCCGATGGGAGCCGGACCGGGCGCCCGAACTGCATGACGAAGGGGCGGAGGTGATCGTTCACCCCCGCCCCTTCGAATCACCCGACCGCGGCGTCACCCCGGGCGGCGGTCAGCTCCGCCGGAGCAGCTCGGTCCAGACCAGCACTTTGGACTGGGTCGCCACCGTGGACTTGCCGACCTGGGCATCGGCCAGCGCCTCGTCGAAGTGGATCGCGCCCGAGCCTTCGATCGAGACGTACCCGCCGACGATCGACCCGTGGAACGCGCCGGACCCGGTGGTCGTGACCTTCGTGTTAGGGGCGTACACCGACGCGAACATCGTGACCGAGCCGCCCAGGCGCACGCCATCGGCTCCGCTGAAGGAGGTATAGATGGCGATGGATGGCTTCGGTTGGTCGTTCGTTACGATGGTTGGCGCTGCATCGTTCGTCAGGCCTCCGGCGATGTCCACCTTGCCCGTCACCAGGAATTCGACGGAAGCGCCATCTTCCACGATGAACTTAGCGCCGCCATTCAAGACCATGTCCCCGTCGACGAAGATGCGGACATGCCCGCTGCTCCCGGGCGTCGACGGCGCCCGAATTCGAATCGTGCCGCTCGACCCGAGCCTCAGGTCGCCGTCCACGAAGATCTGGTCGACCGTTCCGGCGTCGAACACCAGATCGTTCGGTCCTACCGACAGGCCTGACTGAAAGGCGACGTTCTGATTGAACTCGACCGGGTAGCCCAGCCACCCCGAGTAGTTGCCACTCTGGTAGCTGCTGATTCCCGTGCGGGCAGTCGCGAGCTGCGCATCCACGTAATCGTACACGTTCAGGATGTCGCACGTCGTGTCCGGCGGCGGCGGGACGTTGGCGTTCTGCACGATCAGTCCGCGTTGCCCCGTGCACCACCAGGAGCCCGGGAAATGCACCGTTCCGCCAGCCCGCACGTTGTGCGTCGGACAGGGCGTCCCGCCGCCGAACGTGATGTCGCCTACCGTGATGACCTCACCGAAGACGCTCCCGCTCCCGTCGTACGTCAGGTTGCCGTTCACGTACACGTTCCCGCGGATCTTCGTGTTGCCGGGGAGCGTTATGTCGCCGTTGAGCGTGGTCACGGTTGCGTTGGCTCGCGCGGACGCCGCATTGTAAGGGCCCGATCGCGAGTCGTAGGAATCGATCGTCGCCGACCCCTTGAGATGGATGCCGTTGCACGCGCGGACGGCGTCGCCGAACGGCATCGCGTACGCCGCCGTGCCGCGGGCGTACTCGATCTCGACGGTCCGCCTCGAGCCGCCGGCCTGGCCCGCCCGTGCCGTCGGACCCTCCCCGGTGATCCAGATCCTGGCCTGGTCGCCGCTCACGGTCACCGAATCGACCCACCACCGACCCGAGCCGTGGGCGTGCCCCGGTGCGACGAGAGACGCATCGCCGAGCAACGCGACGTCGGCTCCGGCGTAGGTGCCATCCGCCGGCCATGCGATCTCCCCGGAAGCCAGCCCATTCACCACGTAGGCGGCACCCGATTCCGCCATATGGAGCGCGATGACCGAGCTGTGCAACGCGCCCGCGCCGCGCGCCTGATGGAAGGCGACGGACGCCACCGCCGCACCGCCGAGCGTGCCCACGAGGAGCAGCACGATCACCATCGGCAGCGCGTATCCGCCGGGACTGCTATCGAGGTGGTTTCTCATGGCGTCACCTAGAAGCTGATCCGTTCGAGTACCCGCGATCGGAGCGCCGCGTGGACGACGATCGTGTCCGCGAATCGCCCGCGTCCGCGCTCCGCGCCGAAGTGCAGCCGCATCAGTACGCCGAGGATGTCTTCCGCTCTGGCGCCGGCGGCGCCAAAGCACTCCGTCGTCGGCTTCGTGCCGCAGTCGACTTTGCCATCCCCGTCCGCGTCCAGGCCGTACCGGAAATCCACTGCGGTCACGGAGCCGGCGATCACGCGCCCCGATCCGCCCTGGGGGCCGATCTTCAGCCCTTCGGACGGCGTCGCTTCGACCCAGCAAACGGATGCGCCGCACGTGGTCCCCGCGATTCCGCCCACGACTTCGAGCCGCGATGTAGTGCTCGTCGTCGCCACCGAATCGGCATTCCGCAACAGTCTGACGATCTGCTCGACGGCGCTGTGCACTTCGGTCTGGACGTCCCGGACGACCTCCTGCTGCTCCCTGGCCCGTTCGAGGCTCATGAACGCCGACACGGCGCCCGTCATCACGACCGATACGATGACGATCGTGACGAGCAACTCGGCCAACGTGAAGCCGCCTCGATCACCTTGCGGCAGCACGGCGCGCGACAGTGCTTTCGTCACGATGCCCCCTCCTGCGGGAGGATCAGGTAATGGGTGGAACTCCCCGCGCCGGGCGCACGAACCACGATCTCGTAGCTCCCATCGCCGGCGGCGGAGACCGTCCCGTCCCACCCGGGGAATGCGGCCCTGTTGAATTCCTGCCATTCCACCACGGCCCGGTGCGGGTCGGCCAGGTTCAGCCACATTCGCTCGCCCAGATCGAGCACCTGGATCTGGGTGACGGTGCGCGTGTAGCTGGCCGAGCTCGCCCGAACCGCGTACGCGAAGAGTTGTGACAGGACGAGCATGCCGACCACGAGCACGATGAGACTGACGAGCGCCTCGACGAACGTGAACCCGTCACGGTCGCCCCTGACCGGAAGTCCGTGACCCATTCTCGGTCGCGCCATCGTGCCGTGCCTCCTCGATCCGGCCGTCATCGCCCGATCGCTCCGGTCGATCAGCTCCCGAGGTAATCCAGCGTGAGGTGGAGCAGCGCCCGCACGCCGACCGGCAGCGCACGCTCGTCGGCGAAGAAGTACGGCGAGTGGTTCGGCGCGGCGGTGGCCGGATCGGGCGCTACGCCGAGGAAGAAGTACAGCCCCGGGACCTCCTGCTGGAAGTAGGAGAAGTCCTCCGCCGTCGTCGTCGCCGGGGCGAGCATCACGTTCTCCGCGCCCGCGACGCGGCGCAGCGTCGGGATCATGGTCTCCGTGAGGGCGGGGTCGTTGTACGTGACGGGGACCATCGGCGAGATCTCGACCGTCGCCGTCGCGCCCGCGCTCTCGGCGATGTTCGTCGCCGTGCGGCGGATCGCCTCGTGGATCCGCGGCTGCATGTCCGGGTCGAGCGTGCGGATCGTCCCGAGCATTACGACGCTGTCGGGGATGATGTTGTGGCGCACGCCGCCGTTGAAGCTGCCGATCGTGACGACGGCGCCCGCGCGGGTCAGCTCGGCCTGACGGCTCACCACCGTCTGCAGCCCCATCACGATCTGCGAGGCCGCGACGATCGGGTCCACGCCCGCCCACGGCTGCGCGCCGTGCGTCTGCCGCCCGTGGACCACGATCCGCAGGTTGTCCGCCGCCGCCATGAGCCCGCCGGAGCGGTAGGCGATCTGCCCGATCCCGAGCGGCATGACGTGCAGCCCGAAGATCGCCTCGGGGCGCGGGTCCGAGAAGGCGCCCTCCTTCAGCATCAGCGCCGCGCCGCCCTCCTCGCCCGGGGGCGCGCCTTCCTCCGCCGGCTGGAACACGAAGACGACCGTCCCCGCGATCTTCTCGCGCATCCCCGCCAGCACTTCGGCCACGCCCATCAGGATCGCCACGTGGTTGTCGTGGCCGCAGGCGTGCATGACGCCGACTTCCTGCCCGTTGTACTCCGATCGCACCTTCGATGCGAACGGCAGGTCGACCATCTCCGTGACCGGCAGCGCGTCCATGTCGGCGCGGAGCGCCACGACCCGTCCTGGCCGCCCGCCCCGCAGCACGCCGACCACCCCGGTGTGCGCGATCCCGGTCCGCACCTCCAACCCGAGTGAGCGCAGGTGGTCCGCCACCAGCTTCGACGTCCGAAACTCCCGGTTCGACAGCTCCGGGTGCTGGTGGATGTCACGGCGCCAGGCGACCACCTTGTCCATGACCGCCGCCGCCCGCGTATCCGCCTCCGCCAACAGATCGGGCGACGCCTTCTGCTGCGCCAGCCCCTCCGACGGTGCGAGGATCCCGGCCGCCAAGCAGCATGCCCACATCGCCGCCACCACGGCCACTCCTCCCCGGTGCCTGCCCAACATGGTCATGACCCGTCTCCGGTTGAGGTCGGATTCGAAGGCAAACCGCTGCAACATTACATGTCCACGCCCCCCGGCGCCACCCGGAAATCCCATGGGCCGCGTTGCGCGGTGATGTCCCGGGCCGCCACGATCACCATGGGAGTCCGGGATCGATCCTGGTAGAGCCGGCCGTGGAGCTGGAGGACGCGCAAGTGGCCTTCGCGGTGCCAGAGCCTGATCTCCGTGTACCGCTCCGGGTCGCCCTCGCCCCGCAGCCGGCTCGCCAAGCGCGACTCGAGGAACGCGATGTCGTCTTCGTGCACGAACTCCCAGATCGGACGCCCGATCATCTCGGCCGGAGCGTAGCCCAGCATGTTCCGGACGGCCTCGCTGATGTAATGGACTGTGCCGGCGCCGTCGACTACGGCGACCGCGTCAGCCATGCCCTCGATCACCGAGCGGAACGTCCAGCCCGCCTCGAGCCCGACCGAACCGTGTCCGTTCCCGGAGGACGGCGCCTGCAACGTGTGCCCGTCCGGACCGCCGGCGGAATCGTCGGACTCCACGCCGTGTCCGCGCGACCCGAGCGACGCGACGAGTTCGTACGTCACGGGCGACGGGTCGATCCCATACAGGTCGCGCAGTCGGCGCGCGAAAGTCTCGAACTCGCGGAGCGCCGCCGCGTCGTTACCCGTGCGGTGCAGCAGCTCGATCCACCGGCGCAGTGAAGACTCGTCGTCGGGGTCGAAGAGATGCGCCGTGCGCGCCCAGCGGATCGCGTTCGCGACGTCGCCCGCAGCCTCCGCCTCATCCACGAGCCCCCAGGCGGCCTCCCGCGCGCGCCACCGGAGGCGGTTCCTCTCGACGTCCAACCAGTGCTCGAAGTCGGCCGCGCCCGACATGTGAAACCCCTGGAGCAGGTCGCCGCGGTAGAGAGCGAGTGCGTCTTCCGGCCGGCCGGCGTCCAGCGCGTCGTCGAAGGCGACGACGTCGCACCAGACCCGCTCCCGGTCGACGGCGATCTCCTCGCTACCCCGGCTCAGGATCGCATCCGCGCCCAGCGACGCGCGGAGGTGATGCACCGCCTTGTTCAGCGCTGCGCGCGCTCGCCGCGTCTCGAGTTCGGGCCAGAAGAGAGCGAGAAGGGTGTCACGACGATGGAAGCCGCGCGGCCGCGCGATCGCGAGGTAGGCGAGAAGGGCGATTCGCTTGGGCTGGGCCGCCGCCCCGTTTACGGGACGCCCCTCGTGGTCGAGGAGTTCGAGCGATCCCAGCGCGTGGATGGAGACCGTCGTCGGCATTCGGCTTCTTCGTGCCCAAGCCGGCCTACGCGTCTGCCGGCTTGCAACGTCGATATTTGCACGATGACTTCCGCTATCTTACGACGCGGCTTCCGGGGCGTCCAGTTCCCGGCGGCGCGGCAGCCGCGTGGCGCACGCGCCGACGACCCCCGTATATTCCCCGCGTTTCCACCCCGTCGGGAGCAACCGCAATGGCAGAATTCCGCCTCCCGGACGCCACCCGCCTCGGCGCGGCCGCGCTGCGCGTCGCCGACCTCGACCGGTCGCTGGCGTTCTACACCGACGTGATCGGACTCCGCCAGATCCCGGCGACCGGCGCCGGGGCGACGCCCCGGTCGGAGGAGGGGCCGGACGCGGCGACGGAATCGGGGCGGTCCGCAGTACTGTCCACCGCCCCCGACGCGCCCCCGCTCCTGACCCTCGTCGAGCGGCTCGGCGCGAGACCGCGGCTGAGGCACACCGCCGGGCTGTACCATTTCGCGATCCTCCTTCCCTCGCGGCGTCACCTGGCCGCGGCGTTCCTCCGCCTCCACGAGCGCCGCTGGCCGATCGACGGCGCCTCCGACCACTTCGTCAGCGAGGCGATCTATCTGTCCGACCCCGACGGCAACGGCATCGAGATCTACGCCGACCGGCCCCGCGACTCCTGGGTCTGGAACGACGGCGAGGTCTACATGACGACCCGCCCGCTCGACCTGCGCGGACTCCTCGCCGAACTCGGCGACGAAGCGCCGCCCCGGGCCGGGCTCCCCAACGGCACCGTGCTGGGCCACGTCCACCTCCACGTCCCGGAGCTCGACGACGCCGAGCGTTTCTACAGCGACGTCCTGGGCTTCGACGTGGTCAACGACCGTTACCCCGGCGCTCGATTCCTCTCGGCCGGCGGATACCACCACCACATCGGATTGAACATATGGGCCGGCATCGGCGTCCCGCCCACGCCCGAGGACGCGGCCGGACTCATCGAATACGAGATCGTCGTGCCCGACGACGCGCTCCCGGGCTGGGAGCGACACGTTCGGGATGCCGGCCTCGAGCCGCGCCCGGCGTCGGGCGGGTTGGCCATCGTCGACCCCGCCGGCGTCCGCGTCGTCGTGCGCGGCCCTTATCCCCCCGGGAACGCGGCGCCCCAGCCGCGAGACGTCGTCCACTAGCTCGGAGAAGCTCATGTCACTGACTCGCAACGCCGCAGTAGTTGGCCGGGTCGCAGCCGCCGCGCTCGGTCTGGTCATCGCGTCGAACGCCGCGCCCGCGCCAGCGATCGCGCAGCAGCCCGCGGGCGGGGCAGCGCCCAAGTGGCACACCGTCGCCGGCGAACGCCACGGCGTCAGCTACTTCCGCGTGCACCGGTTCCCCGAGGTCGAGTACGAGCCCGGCGACAAATTGACCTTCGACCGGTACCACACCGTCGACGTCATGTACCACTGGCTGCGCCGGTGGGCGGAAGAGTACCCGAACATCGTCGAGCTGTACGAGGTCGGCACCAGCTTCGAGGGGCGCCCGATCCTTCAGATCACGCTGACCAACAAGGCGACGGGCCCCGCGACGGACAAGCCGGCCGCGTACTTCGAGGGCGGCCGCCACAGCGGCGAGATCACCAGCAGCGAGTCCGTCCTCTGGCTCGCCAGGCACCTGATCGAGAATTACGGGAAGGACAAGACGATCACCGACCTTCTCGACAACGCCGCCATCTACCTGCGGCCGCAGAACAACCCCGACGGGTCGACTCTCTACCTCTACACGGCCCAGCGGAACCGGAGTACCGTCCGGCCCCACGACTCCGACGGCGACGGCCTGCTCGACGAGGATCCCGAGGAGGACCTCGACGGGGACGGGATTATCTACATGATCCGCAAGAGGGTCGGGCCGGGCGAGGAAGGGAATTACATCATCGACCCGCGCGATCCGAAGGGCCGACTCATGAAGAGGGTCCCCAACGGCGAGGGCGACTACATCGTCATCACCGAGGGGATCGACAACGACGGCGACGGCAGGTACAACGAGGATGGGATCGGCGGGCTCGACCTGCACCGCAACTACCCCGAGAACTGGCGCCCCGACACGGGCGGCGACCGGACCGGCCGCGGATACACCCAGTCCGGCGCCGGCGCGTTCCCGCTCTCCGAGCCCGAGACCCGCGCGACCGTGCTCTGGGTCCTGTCGAACCCGAACATCTCGGTCGTCAACTCGATGGACACCCGGGTGCCGATGCACCTGCGCCCGCCGTCGACGTCCAAGAGCAGCGACCGCATGTACCCCGAGGACCTGAGGTACTACGAGCGCTTCGACAGCATTGGCCTCTCCATCACCGGCTACCCCTGGGCCGGCGACGTCTACGAGACGTACGCGACGCGCAACCCGAGGAATCCGGTGACCGGCGAGCCCACGCGCCCGACCCCGCTCTTCGGCCACGGCCCGGATTTCGGCTACTTCTACCTCGGCGCCATCTGGTACGGCGACGAGCTCTGGAACAACGGCCAGCACGCCGACCTGAACGGCGACGGCGAGATCGACGAGTACGACGCGCTCCTCTGGGACGACCGCGAGAACGGCGGGCGCGGGTTCCGCGAGTGGGAGCCGTTCGACCACCCGCAGCTCGGCAAGGTCGAGATCGGCGGGTTCCACCCGAAGTTCTTCTCGCAGAACGGCCCGCCGCATGTGCTCGAGAAGTGGGCGAGCCGGCAGGCGATGTTCAACCTGCAGATGGCGCTCCACCTGCCGCGCCTTCGGCTCGATGGCGTCGACGTCCGCCGCCTCGCCGCCCACGGCGACAGCACCGATTACGAGATCACCGTTCGCTGGACCAACGTCGGCAAGCTCCCGACAGCGCTCAAGCAGGCGCAGCTCGTCAAGATCGTGCGCGAGGACCGCGTCCGGCTCGAGTTCGACAGGGAGCTGATGGACCGCAGGGCGCCCCAGGTTCGGATCATCGACCCCGAGGGGACCGACAAGACGGCGTACGCCGGCTGGACCGAGCCGGGCGAGTCCAAGACCGTGACCTTCCGAGTCCGGACTTACGGGATCCCGGGCGCCGAGGGGACCGTTCACGTATTGTCCACGCGGGGCGGCGTCCTGAAAGCCCCCGTGCGACTCGGGAATCCCCGCGTGGCGGCGAACCGGTAGGCCTGCCGTCTTGCTTTCGATGTCGTGACGCGACGTTTACATTCGCCGGTGGCGGGCCTGGTCGCCCGGGCCCGCCACACTTCACGCCGTTGCCACAAGGAGGGGTTCATGCCGAACCACCGCGTCACCCTCCGCCTGCGGGCGGCCCTTTTCCTCGCCTTGGGCCTCGCGCTCGCCGCCGCGCCGGCGCACGCCCAGAAGCCGACGCTCACCGCGGCGGACTACGGCCAGTGGGAATCGCTCGGATTCGCCACACTCTCTCCCGACGGACGCTGGATCGCCTACCCGATCACACGCGTGAACGGAGAGAACGAGCTTCGCATCCGGAAGCTGGACGAGGACTCGACGCGCGTCGTCGCCTACGGCTCGCGCGCAACCTTCTCCGGCGACTCCCGTTGGCTCGCCTACTCGATCGGCGTCTCGGAGGAGGAGCGCGAGAAGCTGCAGGAGCAGAAGAAGCCGGTCCACCTGAAGCTCGGACTCCTCGACCTCAGGACGGGCAATACGGTCACCTTCGAGCGCGTCGCCTCCTTCTCCTTCAGCGACGACGGCCGGTTCCTCGCCATGCAGGGCTACCCGGCTCAGGGGCAGGAGCACAAGGGCGTGGACCTCGTCGTCCGCGACCTGGCCCGCGGCATCGACACCAACTTCGGCAACGTCGCCCAGTTCCGCTGGCAGGACGACGGCTCGCTCCTCGCCCTCGTCATCGACGCCGCCGCGAACGCAGGCAACGGCGTCCAGCTCTACGACGCGGCCACCGGCATGCTGCGCACGCTCGATTCCGACACCGCCAGCTACACGGGCCTCGCCTGGCGCAAGGACGCCGACGACCTGGCCGTCCTGCGCGCCCGCGTCGACACGCTCTACGACGAGCCGACCCACACCATCCTCGCGTGGAAGGGCCTCGCCCGCGGCCGCGGGACTCGCCTCGAGTTCGACCCCGCGAGCGCAGACGGCTTCCCGGCCGACACCCGCATCGTCGATTTCGGCACGCTGCAGTGGGCAGACGACGGCTCGGCCGTCTTCTTCGGGATCAAGGAGTGGGAACGCAAGGCGCAGCCGCCGACGACGCTCGCCAAGGCCGCCGGCGATTCGGCCGCCGCGGATCCGACGGCCGAGAAGGCCGCGACGACGCAGAAGGCCGCGCCCGCCCGCGACGCCGCCAAGAAGGAGGATCCGGCCGGCGTCGAGGTCTGGCACTCGAAGGACGTCGACATCATCCCCGAGCAGAAGGTCCGCCTCGAGCGCGACAAGCGCCGGAACTACCTCGCGGTCTGGCACACCGGCTCCGGCCGGTTCGTCCAGCTCGGCAACGAGCTGACCGAGGACGTCGTGCTCGTCAAGGGTCAGAAGCTCGCGATCGGGATGGATCAGACGCCCTACGAGACCGAGCGCATGTTCGGTCCGATCTACCACGACTTCTACCGGATCGACGTCGCCACCGGGCAGCGCGAGCGGATCGAGGAGAAGCTCGATTTCGACTTCGGCGCCAGCCCCGGCGGCCGCTACTTCCTCTTCTTCGAGGACGATCACTACTGGACGATCGACCTGAGGACCGGCCGGCGTACCAACATCACCGCCAACGTGCCGACCTCGTTCGTCAACCTCGAGGACGACCACACCGTCGACCAGAAGCCGCCCTTCGGGATGGCCGGCTGGCTCAAGGACGACCGCGCCGTCATCCTCTACGACAAGTACGATCTGTGGGAGGTCGCGCCCGACGGCTCGAACGCCCGCCGCCTGACCATGGGCGCCGAGGACAGCGTCCGACATCGCTACGTCCGCCTCGACCCCGAAGAGGAGTTCATCGACCCGGCGAAGCCGATGTACCTCTCGCTCTACGGTGAGTGGACCAAGAAGTTCGGCTACGCCCGGATGCGCATCGGCCGCGCGCCCGAGCGCCTCGTCTGGATGGACAAGAACGTCGGCCGACTCGCCAAGGCCGAGAAGGCCGACGTCTTCGCCTACGTCGTCCAGGGCTTCGACGACT
>CALBZE010000161.1 GCA_937889645.1 uncultured bacterium | reverse complement strand
GCCCAATGGCGCGCTCCCTGGCCGGCCGCCCCCGCGCGCCAACGGCGCGCTCCCCGGCCCACCGCCCCCGCGCGCCGCAGGCGCGCCCCCACCAGGCGCGCCCCCTCCGCGCACCCCCGCGCATCACCAGCCCACCCGCGTCCACGCGCCACCCCGCCGTCCCCACCCAACCCGGTTTCCTTTTCCCCCTCGTTCGGTTATCATATTCTGTTCTGAACCCGCAGCTGGTCTCCCAGGCTGGATTCCAGAGATGACTCCGACGACCTGGCCGGCACCGTTGCCGTTCGACCCGGATTCGGGCGAGCATCCTCCCGTGCTGGAGGCGTTGTTCGCGCGTCCGCCGGCGACGGTTCCCGCGATCCTCTTCGTCGTGGCCGCGTCGCTGCGGCGGGACGAGTGGGCGCTGGGGACGGCCGTCCGGATCGCGGATGAATGGGCGGGACGGCGGCCCGCGATCACGCTCACCGACCTGGACCTCGAGTCGCCGGTCCTCGAGCCGCGCCTCGGAATCGACACGGGGGAGGGGATCGCGGAGATCTTCGAGTTCGGCCTCTCGCTGAGCCTGGCGTCACGGAGCGTGCCGCAGCGGCGGTTCCGGTTCCTGTCGCCGGGGCTGTACGTCCCGGACGGCCGGGCGCTCCTCGAGGATCCGCGTTGGGAGCGGCTCGTCTTCGCGCACGCGGAGCACGAAGCGACGCTGCTGGCCTGGGTCCCGTTCGACGCGCCCGGGCTCGACGCGCTCGCCCGTCGCGTCGGCAAGGCGATCGTCCTCGCCGCCGCGGAGGAGGGTCCGCGCATCGCGATGGCGCTCCCGTCCAACTGCTCGGTCCTGGCCGTCATGCATCGGCCCGACGACCCGGCCGCGAAGCGGGCGGCCGAGGCGACTTCGGTGCTCCCCTGGGCGACGCGCGGGCCGGCGGTCCCGCAAACCCCTCCGCCCGTCGACCCGGTCGGCGGGATCGCGCCGTCGGAGGAGGAGTCGCTCAGCGAGCCGACGTTCGTGCGCCGCAGGCCAACGCGCGCGCGGACGTCCCGCGCGCTCGTGGCGCTGTTGCTGGTCGCGTGCGGCGTCGGCGGATGGTTCGGTGCGGAGGAGTACCTCGGCGTGGACATGGCGGCGAAGCTGAGCGCCGCCATGTCCACGCTCACCGGCGGCCGCTTCGGCGGGGCCGATGGCGCGGCGTCGGCGGGCCGGGGAGCGGGCGGCGAGGCCGGCCAGGCCGGCGCTCCCCGGAGCGCCGGCGCGACCGACGCCGGAGCCGTCGCCCCAGGCGGCGAAACCACGCCGGCGCCCGAGCGCAAGCCGCTCGAATCGCCCAGGTACTACTCCGTCGCCGTCGAGGCGCACCCGAACTACGCGATCGCGATGGAGCGCATCGTCGCGCTGCGCCGGGCCGAGCCGGACATCCCGTTCTTCCTCACGCCCATCACCCTGGACAGCGTGATCTACTACCGCGTGATGGCGGGGATGGCCGCGGACACGGTCGAGGCCGGCCAGCTCATGCGACGGCTGCACAGGGAAGGGCACAAGTCGGACCTGGATCCCTGGTCGATCCGACCGACCGTCTGGACATACCTGCTGGGCGAGTACCCGACGCGGGAGACGGCCGTCGCACGGGCCGATACGCTCCTCGCGCGGGACGTCCCGACCTACGTCGTCGAGATCCCGTACACCGCCGGCCCGTCCGTCTATCGGATCTACGCCGGCGCCTACGAAGGCCCCGCACAGGCCGAGCTGATGGCGCACCTCCTCCGGGAGGCCGGCGTCCAGGGCACGCTCGTCCGTCGCACGGGACCGTCTTCCGAATGAAGCTCAAGCGCCTCTATCTTCAGGGGTTCAAGTCGTTCGCCGATCGCACCGAGCTACGGTTCCACGAAGGCATCACGGCGATCGTCGGACCGAACGGCTGCGGCAAGTCGAACATCAGCGACGCGATCCGCTGGGTCCTCGGCGAGCAGCGCGCCTCCGCGATCCGCGGCTCCAAGATGGAAGAGGTCATCTTCCAGGGGACGACGGAGCGTCGCGCGCTGAACCGCGCCGAGGTATCGCTCGACTTCTCGAACGAGGACCGCCGGCTGGCCGTCCCGTACGAGGAGATCGAGATCCGTCGCATCATCTTCCGCGAAGGCGGGAGCGAGTATCAGCTCAACCGCCAGGTCTGCCGGCTCCAGGACATCAAGGACCTCTACCGCGATACCGGGCTCGCGACCAACAGCTACACGGTCATCGAGCAGCGGATGGTCGACGGGATCCTCTCGGACAAGACGGACGAACGCCGCCAGCTCTTCGAGGAGGCCGCGGGCGTCGGGCGCTACAAGGAGCGCCGCAAGGCCGCGCAGCGTCGCCTCGAGGCCGCCCAGGCCGACCTCGCCCGGCTGCAGGACGTGATCGACGAGGTCTCGTCCAAGGTGAGCGCCCTCGCGCGGCAGAAGCGGCGCGCCCAACGGTTCACGGAACTCCGCGCCCGCCGCCTGGCCCTCGAGGTCACCCTGGCCAACGCGGAGCTCGAGGCGCGCCGCGCCGAGCTGGCCTCCATCACGCAGCGCCTCGAGGAGCTGTCGCGCGACGAGCCCGCGCGCAAGGCCGAGCTCGCCGCCGCGGAGACGGAGCTCGAGCGACGTCGCGTCGAAGCCGCCGAGGCGGCGCGCACCCGCGCGGCGGCCGCGCAGCGCCTCGAGGACGTCGTCCGCCGCATCGCCGAGCGCGACCGCGAGCTCGCCGTCGCCGAGGAGCGCCGCGTCCACGCCGAACGTCGCATCCAGCGCATCATCGAGGAGCGGGAGGAGCTGAAGCGCCGCATCGCCGAGCTGGAGCAGGAGATCGAGCGGCTCGAGGCCGAGCGCGACGAACGCGCGGGCGCGCTCGAGACGCTCGCCGCCACGCTCGAGGAGGTGCAGGCCCGACAGCAGGCGCTGCGCGAGGAGGTGACCGAGGCGCGTCGCCTGGACGAGCAGGCCCGCCAGCTCGAGAAGGACCTCTCGCGCCGCATGGCGGATGCCGAGGCCGCCGCCGCGAGCGCCGACGCCCGCGCCGCCGAGGCCGCGGCCCGGCTCCAGCGACTCGAGCGCGAGCGCGCCGAGATCCTGGAGGAGCTGTCCCGCGTCGGCGAGCAGGGCGACCTCTTCGCCGAGCAGAACCGCGCACTCGCCGCCCGCGTCGCCGAGCACGAAGCCGCACGCGACGCCGCGCGCGAGCGCCTCGAGACGCTCCGCGAGGCCGAGGCCGAGGCCCGCCGCGCCTACGCCGCCGCCGAGGAGCGCGCCAACCTCCTCGCCGCGCAGGTCGCCGCGCTCGAGGCGCTCGAGCGAGACTACCACGGCTTCCGCCCCGGCGTCGCCGCCGTCCTCGCCGCGCGCGACGCGATCGACGGGCTCCTCGGCCCGCTCGCCGAGTTCCTCGAGCTGCCGGCCGACCGCGCCGCGCACGTCGAGAGCGCGCTCGGTTCCGTCCTCCAGCTCCTCGTCGTGCGCGACGCCGCGGCGGCCGAGCGCGTCCGGGCACGGATCGCCGAGCACGGCGACGACGACGGCGCCATCGGCATCGTCACCCGCGACTCCGTGCCGGCCGTCCAGTCGGTCCTGCGGGAGATGCTCTTCGCCGGCCGGCCCGCCGCCGAGCCCGTGCTGATCGGCCGCCGCGAAAAGCTCGAAGCGCTCCGCGCCCAGGCGCGGGCCGCGGAGGAGGAGCGGGACGCCCGCGCGCGCGCCCGCGAGGCGGCCGCGGAGGCCGTCGCCGAGGGCGAGGCGGTGCTGCGCGAGCGCGAGGCGGCCGTCCAGGCCGCCGAGCTCGATTTCCGCCGCGCGGAAGCCGACGAGCTCGCGCGGTCCGGCCAGGCCGAGCGCCTCGAGCGGACCCGCGCGGAGCTGGACCGCCAGCACGCCGCCCTCGTCGCGGCCGCGCAGCACGCCCGCACCGAGGCCGACGCCGCGCGCCGCGAGCGCGCCCGCCTCGAGGCCGAGCTCGAGGCCCACCGCGAGGCGTGGCAGGCCCGGAGCGACGCCGTCGCCGAACGCGAGGCCGCATGGGAGGCTGTGCGCGAGGAGGAGTCCGAGCTGCGCGTCGCCCACGCCCGCGCCGAGGCGGCCGCCGCCGAGCTGGCGCGCCGGCTCCACGCCGCACGCGACGGCGTTCGCCAGGCCATGGACCGCGACGCCGCGCTCGAGCGCGAGGCGACGGAGCACCGCGACACCCTCGCCGCGCTCGAGGAACTGCGCGGCACCGCCGGGGCCCAGCTCCAGGAGCTGTTCGCCGAGCGCGACCGCCTGGCCGCCGAGCTGCGCACCCTCGACGAGAACCTCGCCCGCGTGGCCGAGAGCGCCGAAGCGCTCGAGGCCCGCGTCCGCACGCTCCGCCGCACCGTCGAGGAAGCCGCCGAGGAGCGCCACCGGCTCGAGCTGGCCCGCGCCGAGGGCGAGGCCGTCGAGCGAGGCGTGCGCGAGCGGCTCGAGGCCGAGTGGGGGCGCCCCTTCGCGCAGCTCGCCGCCGGCGTCGAGCCGGTCGAGGGCGAGCCGCACCAGCTCCGCGCCGAGCTCCTCGCCGTCGCCGCGGACATCGAGCGCCTCGGCCCCATCAACATGCTCGCCGTCGAGGAGCACGAGGAGGAGAGCAAGCGGCTCGCGTTCCTCATCGCCCAACGCGACGACCTCGTCCGCGCCCGCGAGGACCTCGAATCCGCGATCCGTCAGATCAACAAGACCGCCCGCGAGCTGTTCCTCGAGACGTTCGAGCGGATCCGGCAGAACTTCAACCAGACGTTCCAGGCGCTCTTCGAGGGCGGCACCTGCGACATCTGGCTCGCCGAGCCCGACGACCCGCTCGAGTCGCCGATCGAGATCTCCGCGTCGCCGCGCGGGAAGCGGACCCAGCGCATCCACCTCCTGAGCGGCGGCGAGCGCGCGCTCACCGCGCTCTCGCTCCTCTTCGCCATCTACCTCGTCAAACCCAGCCCCTTCTGCGTGCTGGACGAGGTCGACGCGCCGCTCGACGAGGCCAACGTCGGCCGCTTCATCGCCATGCTCCAGAAGTTCAAGGCCGACACGCAGTTCATCGTCATCACGCACAATCCCCGCACCATGGAGGCGGCGGACTGGATCTACGGCGTGACGATGGAGGAGCCGGGCGTCAGCACGATCGTCGGCGTGCGGATCGGGGAGGACGGATCGGCCTGAGGCACGAGGCGACCGCGAGCGCCCCGAACCGTCGCTCGCGGCAAGGAGGCTGTGACATGCACCTCACCGTCATCGGCTCCGGCACCGTCGCCCCCGAACCCGACCGCGTCTGCTCCTGCTACCACGTGGACGCGGGCGACGACGCGCGCATCCTCCTCGACTGCGGCCCCGGCTCGCTGCACCACATGGCCCGCTTCGGCGTCGCCTGGAGCGAGGTCACGCACGTCGTGATCAGCCATTTCCACACGGACCACGTCGGCGGGATCCCGATCCTGCTGTTCTCATTGAAGTACGGGCTCCTGGAGCCGCGCCGGCGGCGGCTCGACGTCGTCGGGCCCGTGGGGACTGCCGACCTCTTCCGGCGCCTGGCCGACGCGTTCGGCGCCTACATCCTCGACCCCGGCTTCCCCGTCGCGGTGCGCGAGGTCGCCCCGGGCGAGGAGGTCGCGCTGGGGGGCGGCACCGTGCTCCGTGCCCACGCCGCGCCCCACACCGAGGAGTCGCTGGCTTACAGGATCGAGGCGCACGGCGCCGCCCTCGGCTACACCGGTGACACCGGCCCGAGCGACGACGTCGCCGACTTCCTCCGCGGCGTCGACCTCCTCATCGCCGAGTGCTCGCTGACCGACGACCGCGCGATCCCGGGCCACCTCTCCCCCTCGAGCGTCGCGCGACTGGCCCGCCGGGCCGCGCCGGGCACTCTCCTCCTCAACCACGTGTATCCTTTGGTCGGATGGGACCGCGTCGAGGGCGCGGTGCGTGCGGCGGGGTGGGACGGCGCGACCCTCGTGGCTCGGGACGGGTTGCGCACGTTGGTTGCACGTTCCGCCGGCGAGGATTAGACTTCCGCCCCGGCCGACCGAGGCGGATGAGCAGCCACGATGGTTCACGATAGATACGCGATGAGCGTGACCCGAGTCGAAAAGCCCTGGGGCCACGAATTGATCTGGGCTCGCACGGACCGCTACGTCGGCAAGATCCTGCACATCAAGGCCGGTCACGCGCTTTCGCTGCAGTACCACGAGCGGAAGGACGAGACCATCCACCTCCTCCGCGGCGAAATGCGCCTGTGGGCGGGCCCCTCGGTCGAGCAGCTGAAGGAGGTCCCGATCCGCGAGGGCGAGAGCTTCCACGTCACCACCGGCACCGTCCACCGCATGGAGGCGGTGACCGACTGTGACATCCTCGAGGCCTCTACGCCCGAGCTCGACGACATCGTCCGTCTCGAGGACCGCTACGGTCGGGTGTAGTCCCCGGCGCACGGGCGCCAACGGCATTGCGGCGCGCCTCGCTGCGACGCTGGACGCTGGCCGCCGGGGCGCCTAAATTCCCTCCCCAACGCTCCGACCCCGGAATCGATTTCCTTTGAAGGCATAGAAAACGATGCTCGTCGTGATGAGACACGACGCGTCGGAGGAGGACATCCAACGCGTCGTCCATACGATCCAGGACCTGGGCTACCAGGCGCGCCCCATCCCGGGGCAGCAGCGCACCGCCATCGGCCTCGTCGGCAACGACGGGAACGTCGACGGCGCTTGCCTCGAGGGGCTCCCCGGTGTCCTCCAGATCATCCACGTCACGCAGCCGTACAAGCAGGTTTCCCGCGAGTGGCGCCCGGAGCCGACCATCGTCGAGCTGCCCAACGGCACGCGCATCGGCGGCAACGAGATCGCCATCATGGCCGGACCCTGCTCCGTCGAGTCCGAGGCGCAGATCCTGGAGATCGCGCATCTGGTCCGCGCCGCCGGCGCGACGGTCCTCCGCGGCGGCGCCTTCAAGCCCCGCACCTCGCCCTACGCCTGGCAGGGGCTCGGCGTGAAGGGCCTCGAGCTCCTCGCCCGCGCCCGCGAGGCCACAGGCCTCGCCGTCGTCACCGAGGCCCTCGAGCCCGACACCGTCGATATCGTCGCGGAGCACGCCGACATCATCCAGATCGGCGCCCGCAACATGCAGAACTATCCGCTCCTTCGCCGCGCCGGCAGGAGCGGGAAGCCCGTCCTCCTCAAGCGTGGCCCCGCCGCCACCATCAAGGAGCTCCTCCTCGCCGCCGAGTACATCCTCGCCGAGGGGAACGACCAGGTCATCCTTTGCGAGCGCGGGATTCGCGGCTTCGACAACCACACCCGCAACCTCATGGACATCGCCGCGATCCCGGTCGTGCACTCGCTCTCGCACCTCCCCATCATCGCCGACCCATCGCACGGCACCGGCGTGCGCTCGAAGGTCATCCCCATGGCCCGCGCCGCCATCGCCGCCGGCGCCGACGGCCTGATCGTCGAGGTGCATCCCGACCCGGACAAGGCGCTCTCGGACGGGGCACAGTCGCTCGCGCCGGAGCACTTCGAGGACCTCGTCGCACAACTCCACCCGATCGCCGAGGCGATCGGTCGGCGTCTCGTCCCCGCGCTGGCCGCGAGCGTCGCGGCCGGCGCGTGACGCGGGCGGGAGGGACATCCGCGGACGCGGTTGAAACGGACATCCGTCCGGCGGATCGCAGCGGCGCCCCCGCCGGACGGATCCTCCCCGAGCCGAGACGCCGCCGTTTCGCGCCCGCCCCGGTGAGCCCCGGTGACCCCCGGTGAGCCCCGGTGACCCCCGGTGAGCCCCGGTGCCTCAACCTGGGGCGGGTTTGCCCCACCCAACGCTGTTTTGCGTATATATCCAGAGAGGGCCGGGGACCAGTTTCCTGAAGGACGACCACGGTTTGTCGTCGAGAGTGTCGGGCTGGCACGGTTCTTTCCAGCGCCCACGCGCGGGTGCAGAGATTTCCGTGAATAGGAAGTTTTGTCATCCAGCCGGTTGCGTAAAGGGGCGGTACGTAGTAATGTGCGCTGCACCCTGTTCACCCTGATTCGGCGATGGGGTCGCTCTCGATGCGACCAGTCCGCTGTCAGCAGGGCGGTCTATATTCTTTCCGGCTTCTAGTGGAAGAGGGAGTTCCAGCTCCCGAGTGACGGCGACGGTGCCCGTCAGCCCATTCCCACCGGGCTGTTTGTGTTGTCCCGCGTGCCGCAGCCGTAACGCCCGCGCCGGTTGCCGATCGTCCGCCAGGGCAGCGACGAGGCTACGTCAGGTGCGCCTGTAACTGACAGGGCCAAGGTGCGTCCACGCTCCACCTAATCGAAAGACCTTGCTCATCGCGTTCATTGTCGCAACGACGCTGTCGGTGATCCTGACGCACCGCGTCCGAGCCTTCGCGGTGCGACTGGGGATCGTGGACCTTCCGGATAACGACCGGAAGGTCCACGACAAGCCGACCCCACGCGCGGGTGGGATCGGAATCTTCGTCAGCACCGCGGCCGTGATCGGTTTTTCGGCGCTGGTTGGATTCGTCGAGTTGTCTCCGAACACAGCGGACGCGCGGCCCCTAATGGCGCTCGCCGTTGGGGGTGCGCTCGTCTTTGCGCTGGGGCTCGCCGACGACGCGCTCGGGGGACTTCGGGCTTCGGTCAAGTTCGCCGCCCAGGCGCTGATCGCGTTGGCGGTCTTTGCCATCGGTGTACGGATCGAGGGGATCGCACTCCCGGGCAGTGAGTTCCTCGCGTTCCCGACCTGGCTCAGCATGGCGCTCACGGCCCTCTGGATCGTCGGCGTCACCAACGCCTTCAACCTGATCGACGGCAGCGACGGCGTCGCCGGGGGCGCGGCCGTCTTCGCCGCCGGCGCAATGGCGGTCGTTTCTCTGTTGAACGGCCACGAGCTCGGCGCCCTCGTCGCCGTCACGCTCGCCGGCGCAACCATCGGGTTCCTGGTTTTCAACTTCCCTCCGGCGTCGATCTTCCTGGGCGATTCTGGGAGCTTCTTCCTCGGGTTCACCCTCGCCACCCTGGGAATCATCACCACGCAAACGGCTCAGACGGCACTGGCCGTCGCCATCCCCGTCGTGTCGTGCGGACTCCCGATCCTCGACACGCTCCTGGCCATGGCTCGTCGCCTCCTCCGGGGGGAGTCGCTCTTCACACCGGATCGCGGGCACATTCACCACCGGCTGCGTGAGCTCGGCCATTCGCCGCGAAAGGTTGCGCTCATCCTCTATGCGGCGAGCGCCTGCTTCGGCCTGCTCTCCCTCGTCCTGGTCCAACCGTCGGGAAGGACTACCGCTACACTCTTCATCGTAGCTGGAGCGGCGGTCTGGCTCGCGGTCCAGCGGCTCCGGATCCCGGAGCTCGTCGAGTTCGGTCGTGTCCTCAGGCGGAGCACGAGGCAACGCAAGGCCATCGCCCACAACGTCCGCATCCGCAAGGCGATCGAAGGGATTCGCGCAGCGTCCAACTCCGCCTCCCTCTTCTCGGCGCTCCGAGATGGTCTCGAAGCTGGTGAGTTCGATCGCGGAGAGATCTGGTTGCCGTCCGAATTCCTGGCCGCGCTGGTCGGCGAGGAGACCGGCGTGGTGGCCAACGGGAGCGGATGCCGGTGGAGCTGGGCACGGGCGGTGGAGCCGGGGACAAAGCGGCTGCTCTGCGAATTCCGCCTGCCTTTCGTCGACGACGACGGTCGCAACGTCGGGCGACTGTCCCTGTGGTACGACCTCACGCGGGACGGGCGCCCGCTGACGGACCTCCGCCTGATCGCCCATGAGCTCCAGCCCGAGCTGTGGCGCGCGATCAAGCGCCTCCGCGTTGCCGCGCCTGCCAGCGTACGCCTGTTCGACCAACAGGTGGATTCGGCTCCCCACGGGACCGTGGCGGTTGGCTGAGGCGGCTTCCTAGTTCCCATGAAAATCACGGTCGTATGCCAGTATTTCCCCCCGGAGTCCAACGCTCCGGCGGTCAGGACCTACGAGCACGCTCGCGAATGGGTTCGCCTGGGCCATGAGGTCACCGTCATCACCGGTTTCCCCAATCACCCGAACGGCGTGATCCACCCCGGGTACGAAGGGGAGTGGATGCGTAGGGAGACGGTCGACGGAATCAATGTTCTTCGAACCTGGCTCTATGCCGCGGCGAACAAGGGCTTCACCAAGAGGGTGCTGAATTTCCTTTCCTTTTTTGTTTCCTCCTTCACCCTGGGGCGTATCTACTCGAAACGGCCGGATGTCGTCGTCGGGACGTCGCCGCAGTTCTTCGTAGCGGTCTCGGCGTACATCCTGAGCCGCCTCTTTCGCGTCCCGTTCGTCTTCGAGCTCCGTGACATCTGGCCCGAGTCCGCGGTCGAGCTCGGAGCGCTGAAGAGCCCCCTCATCCTTCGCCCTCTCCTCTGGCTGCAGCGCTTTCTGTACCGCCGCGCCGAGCGGATCGTGATCGTCTCCGAGGGATTCCGGCCGCACCTCCGCGAGGTCGGGATCCCGGACGAGAAGATCGTCTACATCCCGAACGGGATCGATCCGGCCTTCATCGAGGAAGCGACGGAGGATCCGGACGAGCTCCGTGCGCGCCACGGCCTCGAGGGCAAGTTCGTCGTCGGCTACATCGGGACCCACGGGATGGCTCACGGGCTCGACACCCTGCTCGACGCCGCTCGCGCACTGGAGGACGACCCCGGCATCCATTTCCTCTTCGCCGGCGATGGCGCGGAACGGGAGCGTCTCGTCGCACGGGCTCGAGAGATGGGGCTGGGGAACGTCACCTTCCTCGGCCAGCTCCCCCGAAAGGTCGTTGCAGGGCTCTACCGGGCGGCCGATGTATGCATCGTCCCGCTGCGCGACCTGCCGATGTTCCGGAAGGTCCTCCCGTCCAAGATCTTCGAGATCCTCGGCGTGGGGACCCCGATCATTTGTAGCGTGCCCGGGGAGGCGGGTGAACTCGTGCGACGCTCGGGCGGGGGGATCATGATCCCGGCGGAGGACGCCGGCGCCCTTGTGGACGCAGTCCGGCAGCTCCGGGCGGATCCGGATGGCCGCAGGAGGATGGGGGTGGTCGGCCGGGAATTCGTCCTGAACGAGCATTTGCGCCCCGTTCTCGCGCGGCGCATGGTGGACGAACTCGTTAGGACGGCCGGAAAACAGCGTCAGCCCATGACGACGGCGGTTGGATCGCGGATCGCCGTCTGATCTAGATACCCATTTCATTGTCACTATTGGCCAAGCTCTATACTGAGGCCTCGATGAAACGATCGACACAGGAGCTCACTTCGCGCTTCGAAGACCGGACGGCGGTTCTGGGAGTCATCGGTCTCGGGTACGTCGGCCTGCCTCTGGCCGTGGAAATGGCGGGGAGCGGGTACCGCACCATCGGTTTCGACGTATCCGAGAAGGTCGTCACCGGTGTGAACTCGGGGCAGAGCCACATTCAGGACGTTCGATCCGATCGTCTGGCCGCGTACGTCGGTGAGGGGTTGCTGTCGGCGACCACCGACCTCGCCCGGCTCTCGGATTGCGATGCCATCTCGATCTGCGTGCCGACGCCCCTCAACAAGATTAAGGATCCGGATCTCTCGTACGTGATCGCCGCGGCCAACTCGATCGCCGCGACGCTGCGGCCGGGCCAGCTCATTATCCTCGAGAGCACGACCTATCCCGGAACCACTCGCGAGGTTCTCCTTCCGGTCTTCGAGGAGAAGGGATTCAAGGCCGGCGAGGACTTCTTCCTCTGCTACTCGCCTGAGCGCGTCGACCCGGGGAACAAGGTCTGGACGACGAAGAACACGCCGAAGGTGATGGGCGGGATCACCGAGGCGTGTCTCGAGGTGGGGCGCGCACTGTACGAGAGGATCTTCGACACGATCGTCCCCGTCGCGAGCGCTGAGGCTGCAGAGCTGACGAAGGTCTACGAAAACACCTTCCGGATGATCAACATTGCGCTGGCGAACGAACTGGCGCAGGCGGCCGACCGGTTGGGTGTCGACGTCTGGGAGGTGATCGAAGCGGCCGCGACCAAACCGTTCGGGTTCATGAAGTTCACACCCGGCCCAGGGCTGGGGGGGCACTGCATCCCGCTCGACCCGCACTACCTCGCCTGGAAGATGCGGACGCTGGCATACAAGACGCGAATGATCGAGCTGGCCAGCGAGATCAACGCCGAGATGCCGGCCTTCGTGGTGCGCAAGGTGGCCGACGCGCTGAACGACAGCGGCCGGGCGCTCAAGGGCAGTCGCGTCCTGATCCTCGGCGTCGCTTACAAGAAGGACATTGACGATCTGCGGGAGAGCCCGGCGATCGAGATCATGAGACTCCTCCAGGAGAAGGGCTCGGAGGTGGTCTATCACGATCCTTTCTGTCCGGTGATCGAGGACGACGGACACGCGCCGCTCCGGAACCTCCCGCTCCGAAGCGTGGAGCTCACGGACGCGGCGCTCCGCTGGGCGGATGCCGTGGTGATAGTGACAGACCACAGCTGTGTGGATTACGAGCACGTCGCTGACGGGGCGCGTCTTGTAGTGGACACGCGGGGAATCATGCGGGGTTACGCCGGCCAAGCGCGCGTCGTCGGGTTGAGCGGCCATGATCAGCCCCGGCCGGTGGCGGTCGAAGGGCGTGGTTGATGCCGATTCTCCTGGTCGCCGGCGTCCGGCCGATTTTCATGATAGTCGCGCCGATCCTGCGCGCGCTCCGCGAGGCCGGGCACGAGGGGATCCTCGTGCACACCG
>CALBZE010000160.1 GCA_937889645.1 uncultured bacterium | reverse complement strand
TAGTAGCGATTCGCGTCTACCCCGATCCACTCCTTGTCGGGCGCCGCGAGCGCCCTCTGGATCCGCTCCTCGGACTCGGCCCGCGCCTTCTCCGCGCGTGCCCTCTTTTCCGCGATCTCGTCGTCGATCGCGACGAGCACGGCTTCCCACGTCGGAGCGGTCGTCCTCAGGTATCGGTTGTATCCGGACCGGGCGCTGTACTCGACGAGCGCGAGACGCTGCTCCTCGCGCGCCGTCGCCCACTGCTCCGCGGTGGGCTCCACGACGAGTTCTCCGTATTCGACCGAGCCGCTCTTGGCGGCGTTCTCGGCGCTGACGAAGATGTTGATCTGGATCTTGCTCATGGTCATTTCTCCTGACCGGATCCGTCCGGCCTGTTTCCCGCCGGTCACCGTGACCGACGTGGGGCCCTGCCCGGGGATCGCACCCGGACGTGGAGCGCTAGCTCGCAGGGCTAGAATCAGAGCTTCTCGATGAGATCGCGGAGCCGCTCGATGGCGGGGACCAATGCGTGCAGGCATCGCCTGCCCCATGCGTTGCTCGTCACTCCGCCGCACGACCCACCTACTCTCGCTCGAGATAACCGTTATCGAGCATGCGCCAACCGGGGATAGGGGACGACGATCCTCGATAAGCGCCGCGGAGGTTGGCGCCTGAGAGGTCGGCACCGGAGAGGTTGGCGGCGGATAGATCAGCGCCGTAGAGGATGGCGCCTGAGAGGTTGGCACCGTAGAGGATGGCGCCGGAGAGGTTGGCGCCGGAGAGGTAGGCGTCGGAGAAGTTGACGTGGGAGAGGTTGGCGCCGGAGAGGTTGGCACCGCGGAGGTTGGCACCGCGGAGGTTGGCGTCGTAGAGATCGACACCGGAGAGGTGGGCGCCGTGAAGGTTGGCGTGGGAGAGATCGGCGCAGGAAAGGTCGGCGCTGGAAAGATCGGCGCCGTCGAGATCGGCGCCGAAGAGGTTGGCGCCGGCGAAACAGGCACCGGAGAGGTGGGCGTCGGCGAGGTTGGCGCCGTGGAGGTTGGCGCCGGAAAGATTGGCACCGCGGAGGTTGGCGCCGTAGAGGTTGGCGCCTGAGAGATCGGCGCCCGAGAGATCGGCGTCGCGAAGGTTGGCGCCGTAGAGATCGGCGTCGCGAAGGTTGGCACCGGAGAGGGTGGCGCCTGAGAGATCGGCACCTGAGAGGTCGGCACCGGAGAGGTTGGCGGCGGATAGATCAGCGCCGGAGAAATCGGCGCGGCGGAGGTTGGCACCGGAGAGATCAACGCCGGAGAAATCGGCGCGAGGGATGATCCCCCGCTCCTCCAGCCAGCGTGCAAATGCGCTGTAACCCGCGACGTACAGCCAGATCGAGTGCAACGCCGTCCAATCGGCGATCACGATGCAGTCGGTGCCATTCGCGATCTGGTCGTAGAGCGCGAGGCCCTCCGAGCACGCGCGGTGATGCTCGAGTGTCTTCCTGTGAATGGTGACAGTGATCATGACTCATCCTCTCGGCCGGAGCCGTCCGGCCTGTTGTCCGTCGGTCGCCGTGACCGACGTAGGGCCCTGCCCGGGACTCGCACCCGGGCGTGTGCTACTCAGGGCTCGTCCCGCCCAGTGAGGCGGGACTCGCGGCATGCGCGGCGCGCTTCGCGCGCATCATGCGTCGCGAGGCGCGGGAGGGTCTCGGCGGTCCGGATGGGGCGGTCGGCCTGGCCTCCGGCAGACCCGTCGCTCTCGGGCGGAGAGATGGGAGTCCCGTCGGCGTGCTCCCAATATTCGTCCGGTCGAGGAGTGACGCTCCAACTCCAGCGGGCCCACTGGATATTGAACCCGTCCTTATCGACCGATATCACTTGATATGGCACGACCCGATACAGACGTGCCCGCAGCACGTCACCCACCTGCACGGGCCGACGGAGGAGGGTGAGCTCGCACGTCGCGACGGTGTGGAGATAGCTCCCGCTGGGAGCAGACAGCGGTCGGATGCCTGCGCGCCCGTCTTCGAAGACGCGCTCGACCCGGAACTCCTCGTGCGGGTCGCACCACCGCACCACGTCGCCCTTCCTCAACGTCGTTGTCGTCGTCGTCATCACTGCACCTCCTTCCTTCCGCGAGCACCTGCCCGCTCGTGGCCCGCCTTGGGCCTCTCGACGCCTTCAGCCCGGGCCCTCGGTTTGCCGAGGGGCACCGGGCGAGGCTGTCTCGCAGGCTAATCCTTCCTCCGCGTGGCTCTATGGCAGGTATCCGCCCGCGAATCCGCGGGCCGGATCTCCGTAGAGGTCCACGAGCCCCTGGGCCGGAGCCCAGGTCTCGAGAAAGGCCTTCACAGTCTCGGGAGACGTGTGCCCTCCGAGGACGATCTTCTTGCGGCCGTCACGATCGGCGACGGTTGCGAGGTAGGCAACGCCATCGCGGACAGCTGCCTCTGGCAGCTCCGGGACCTCGCGGTCCCGGAGATCGGCGACGGTTTGGCCGTTGCCGAGGTCAACGCGCTCCGCGTCACGGAGCGCGAGCCGCGCTCCGTTAATGCGGGACAGGAGGGCCTCAGTCGTGAGGCCTTGGTGCTTGGCGCGCGTCTCGACGCGCCAGCGCATGAGCGCGTCGGGATCGACACCCGGACACTCGCCCCGGTACGCGGCTGCCAGGCAATGATCTGCCGCGGCGACGAGAACGAAGTCGTGGGGGACCACATGCCAAGACACCTCGCCGCCGAGCTCATGGCCCCCGCGCGGCGTACAGATGATGTACGCGCCAATCTCTTCCACCCAAGCAAACGGCATAGGCCAGGGTCGTTTCAGCAGCCGAACCACTGTGGGTAGTGGGTCGCCCAGATCTGAAAAGCGATCAACCTCCACGTCAGGGATACGGTCATCGTCGCATCCCCAACTCATCGTATGATCGTGGTGGGTACCGGCCTCGATGCGCGACCACTGCGCATTGTCGAGAACCACGTCGTAGTTGAACAGGTTTGACGTGGTCCTGGTGCGCGCCAGGACCTCGATCACCTGCCCGATGCTCGACGCCGACAGGAACTCCGCCGGCGGGCGTCCGTATCCCGGGTCGCCGGGGCGGTGATGATCGATGACCGTTCCAGTCACGCCGGGGATGGCGCACTCGACGAAATAAACCTGGCTCCCGGCCAGGTCGACGACCGCGCCGGCCTCGTCGACAGCGTCGGCGGCTCGATACGCCGAACTGGGGACTACGCGAGCCCCGCGCTCGCGAGCATAGGCGATGTGCTCTCCGCACTCGCGGAGAAGCACCTCGATTGCATTCATCTCGGGGTCCTGAGCCCCGAGAAGCCAAATTCGCTTCGACATCCGATCTTCCCTATCGGGCCCTCTCTCGGAGGGCCCTCATTCAGCGAATAACCAGGCGCGGGACGTCGTGACGGTCAGCGGTAGATCACGACCTCGACGTCCACTCCCAGCCGCGTCCCCGCGGCGACGTCAGCCCGTCGCGCCGACTCGATGGCGCTCTCGGCGTCGTAACGGCTAGTAAAGCGCCGCGGCCGACTGCTCGTGCCGATCGCCAGCGCAACCGGCTCGGCGTCGCCGATGCGACGCCATACGAGATACCGTCCGTCGACGGGCTCAATCGCGTAGGTGATCGTCACGCGCATTGTCGCTAGCGCCCCTCAGCTCTCAGTCGCAATCGCGTCGACCACGGCCGCGAAATCGAACGCGTCCAAATACTCCTCCCAATCGTCACCCCAGTTGGGGTGATCGCTTTGCACGAGCGCGTCGACAATGCGCTCGTGCATCTCGTCAGCATTGCTGCTAACGAGATAGTTTTCTGGGTTATTGTTCGCGACCCAGGCCGCCAAGTCGTCTCTCGTCGTAATCTTTGTCATGGTCATTCTCCTATCGGCGCCCACGGCGCCCGCTCCGAGCCCACGTAGGAGTCCGGCACGGACGTCGCGACTCAGGCCTCCGCGGCGAGCCGCGCGATTCGCCGCTGCGAGTCGGGGCTCAGCGAGTGGCAGAGCGTGTAGTGACCCGCGACGCTGTCCCAGACGCGGACCGTGCCGTCCTCGTCCACCATCACTCGATTCTCGCGCACACCCTCACCCGAGAACGCCTTGCACCGAACCGTGATCTCCTTAGCCATCTCGTCATCCTCCTTTCGCTGGGCTCATGTCGTCCTCGCGAGCTCGGCCTCCATCTCGAGCGCCCTCAGGCGATCGCGGAGCCGAACGTTCTCCGCGCGCAGGTCGCGGATGATCTTCGACGCGGTCGGGTGCGGGTCGCCGTCGGCCGCCGGCGGCGCGATCTCGCCGAACATCCGGCGTCCCCATCCCTCCGTCGCGCGGCGAAGCGCGTTGACGAGCAGCGCCAGCTCGGCGCGCTCGTTCCACTCATAGAAGCTCTCGGCCGTCCGGACGACGCGGACGCGCCGGCCGACCGGCTCGATGAGCCCCCATCGCGGCGGGAGCTCGTCGGCGGCGATGAGCCCGGCTGGCGCGCAGAACCAGCGATACTGCCCCATGCCGATGTGCGCGTCGCGCCGGAACCACTTGCGCGCGTCGCGGAGGAAGTCGCTACGCGAGGCCTTGCACTCGATGAGCGTCGAGGAGCCCTTGTTCGACCAACCGATCACGTCCGGCTGCTCGTGCGTGACGAACACGGTGACGTCGGAGAGCACGATCGGGTGGCGGCGCGTGCGGCGCAGCCAGCCCGCGGCGAAGGTCACGAGCTCGGCGTGCGTCATCGTGATTCCGGGGCGGAAACCCCGTCCTTCATGGCGGGGAGGAAGCCCCTCCGCGCTGTTGCTCGATGTTGCTCGTCACTCCGCCGCACGGGTCACCTCCTCTCGCTCGAGGTACCCGTTCGCGAGCGTGCGCCAACCGGGGATAGGGGACGACGATCCTCGGTAGGCGCCGTGAAGGTTGGCGTGGGAGAGGGTGGCGCCGTGGAGGCGGGCGCCGGAAAGATTGGCGCGGGAAAGATTGGCGCCGGAGAGATCGACGCCGGAGAGATCGGCGCTGTGGAGGTTGGCGCACGAGAGGGTGGCGCCGGAGAGATCGGCGCACGAGAGATCGGCGCCGGAGAGGGTGGCGCCGGAGAGGGTGGCGCAGGAGAGATCGGCGCGGGAAAGATTGGCGGCGGAGAGATCGACGCCGGAGAGATCGGCGTTGGAAAGGTTGACGTGGGAGAGGTTGGCGCCGAAGAAATCGGCGCGGGGAATGATCCCCCGCGCCTCCAGCCAGCGCGCAAATAAGCCGTAACCCGCGACGTACGGCCAGACTGAATGAAGCCTCGTCCAGTTGATCTTGATACGCCGGTCTCGGCGCGCGTCGCTCTCAGGCAGGCGAGCGGCGATTGCGTCGTAGAGCGCGAGGCCCTCGGCGCACGCTCCGTGACGCTCGAGTGTTTTGCGATGAATGGTGACGGTGATCATGTTATTTCTTCTCGCTCATGGCCCGCCTCGGGCCTCCCAACGCCTTAAGCCCGGTGGCGAGGCTCGGTCCCCGCGGCTCACTCCGCCGCGCGACGCTCCTCATGTGGTGCCAACCCCCTTCCGGAGCACGTCCGGGCGCGACGCGTGCGGGTGCACGCGCCCGCCGGCGGTCATCGGTAGCGCCTCCCCATCAGGCAGGTCCCATCGATCCAAACCCGTCTTCTTCCCGGCGAAGCACCACAGGCACTTCACGAGCAGGTAGGCCTTCGAGCAGCGGTCACTGCAGAAGGGCTGCTTCGTACGCATGCCCCCGATGCAGGCGTCGTTTTCCGCAATCTCCTTGCCGCAGATCGCACAGTGGTTCGGCATCACTTCTCCTTGGCACGAACACGGTCCCCGAGAGATAGCCCGGAGCCCGCCGTCCTTATGCCGCAAAGCGCCGGTTCTTAGACGCCACGGTCAAGATGGGGGCTAAAAAGCCGCGATGCAGGCGAAGCCGGCAGCGCCATCCCGTCCAGGGATTCCCCTGAGCACGGGTGGTCGCTGCCGGCGCACCGGTGACGACGGCCGGCAGGATCTCGATGTGGAGACCCTGCCGGTCGCCAAGCCGCTCGGAACCATCACGCTTCGATTGCGAGCATGCGGTCCCTGTCGAGGTCGGTCGCGCTGTCAACGCGACCGTCGTTATCGACCCACAGCCTATAGGCTGTGGTTTTGTATCCGCCCTCCGGGCGGATGAGGATCTCTCCTCCCGGAGGGACGATGAGAAGCACATCGTCCCATGAACCGACGCGCCCGGCGTCGCCGTGGGCGCCGTTCCCACGTGCAACGATCTGCACGTCTCCGTGCAGAGCGCGAACGTGGCCGCGGGATCCCCGAGTGTACGTCCACTCGGTGGACACACGTACGAGGGCCGCGCTCGACGACGGGTTCTCCGTCGCCGCCGCCAATACAACAAACTTGCGCTCCGGCCGCCCGTCGCGAGCGGGGAGCGCGATGGTGCGCGCCGTCGCCTCGACGACGCGACCGTCCGTTACGACCGGCGGCGAGCGACGGTCGAGAGTGATGACCTCTTGCCATCGGCCACGCCCGCGCTCTCCGAGCACGAGCGCAAGGCCGAAGCGCTCCACCTCGCGGAGCTCAATGCCCTCCGCGAGGCGACCACGCCTCCAAGTATATGCCTTCATACTTGACCTCCTTTCTTCGCAACATACCCGCCGGCGAATCCTCGCGGCGGTGTCCGCCCGGTGCGCCCGACTCGATGCCGAGAGCGCCATCGAGTCGGGCGCGAGCGTCTCATCTCTGGCGCCTCGCGATGCGCGCGCAGCGCCACGCTGCG
>CALBZE010000159.1 GCA_937889645.1 uncultured bacterium | reverse complement strand
AGGGGCTGGTCAGCGGGAGCCTCGACCTGGACAAGATCGAGTACCTGAAGCGCGACGCGCGGTTCTGCGGCGTGCCGTACGGCGAGGTGGACGTGGACCGGCTGCTGTACGCGCTCGTCGTGCTCGAGGACCCGGAGACCGGCCGGCCGGAGCTGGGCGTGCAGGAGAAGGGCGTCGCGGCGCTCGAGTCGCTGCTCTTCTCCAAGTACCAGATGTTCCGGAACGTGTACTGGCACCACGCCGTGCGTGCGGCGACGGCCATGTACAAGCGCATCGTCGCCGATGCGCTCGACGCCGGGCTGGTCGGTCCGGACGAGCTGGTCGGCCGGACGGACGAGGCGCTCCTCTTCGCGCTGGAGTCCAAGGCGCGGGAAGGCGTGCTGCGCGGGGGCGAGCCGGCGGAGGCGGCGGCGCGGATCGGGCAGTGGCTCGAAATGCTGCGTTCGCGCAAGCTGCCGAAGCGCGCGGCGGAGGTCGTGGCGGCGGAGCTGGACGGCGAATCGGTCGGGCGCTGGTTGATCCACGATTCGCCGCTCAAGCGTCGGGTCGAGGAGCGGCTGGCGCAGGAGCTGGACCTGGCACCGGGCGGCGCGTTCCTCGACTATCCGGAGAAGCCGGCGATGTTCGGGCTGAACCTTCTGGTCCGGCGTGGTTCCGGCGCGGTGATCCGGCTGGGGCCGGGCGGGCGCGCGGGGCTGATCGGCCTGCCGCGCGTCGCGGACTCGCTCTACCGCACGGCGCGGGTCCTCCGGCTCTTCACGTTGGGCGAGCGGCGCCGCGTGGACCCGGCCGCGGTGGCGCGGCTCGCGCTGCTGTCGGAATCCGACGTCGAACGACGGCTCGCGTCGTCGGAGCCGCTGCTCCGGTGAGTTCCGCGCACCCGACGTCGACCCGGTCGATGGCCGGTCGGCCGACCGCTTCCCGAACGAGCATCTCCCGGTCGACGGTTACTCGGCCGACGGTTACTCGGCCGACGACGTGAAGCGTACGAGGACCGCGGTGATGTTGTCGGGGCCGCTACGGAGCTTGGCGGCCTCGACGAGTTGTTCGGCGATCGACTCGAGAGGGAGGGGACGGTCGAGGATGGCGCGCAGGTCGGCGTCCTCGACGGTGCCACTCAGGCCGTCTGTGCAGAGGAGCACGAGATCGCCGGCCGATATCGCGATCTGGACGGTGTCGACCTCGACCGTGGCGTCGGATCCGCCGAGGGCGCGCAGGAGCACGTTGGCGTTGGGGTGCGTCCGCGCCTCGGCCTCGCTGAGCCGGCCGCTGTCGACCTGTTGCTGGACCCAGGTGTGGTCGCGGGTCAGGCGGCGCAGTTCGCCGCGACGGAAGAGGTAGGCGCGGGAATCGCCGACGTGGGCCAGGTGGAGCAGGCTCGCGACCGGGTCGAAGAGCGCGGCGGTCAGCGTCGTCCCCATCCCCGTGAGTGCGGGTTCGGCCATCGCCCGTGCGACGATCGCGCGGTGTGCGGCCCGCACCGCGTTCGCCAGCGGCGTCGGGCCGGGCGGTGAGCCGGCCTCGAGTGCGCGCTCGGTCTCCCGCTCGACCACCTCCGCCGCGATTCCGCTCGCTACGTCGCCCGCCGCGTGACCACCCATCCCGTCCGCGACGAGGAAAAGGCCGATATCTACGCGGATGCGATAGACATCCTCGTTCGACGGACGCCGTAGTCCGCGGTCGGTGATCCCGCTCGCAATGCAGTGCACCCAGGAAGCCTACGCCCCGGCGGGTCGGACGGCAAGGTCCGGCACGGGGATTGCCCCCACGCGCCGTGCCATGATTCGAGTGAGGCGAGGGGTCCACGTCCTGTTCGTGGCCGTATGGGCCGCGGGGTGTCAGCCCAACCCGGAGGAGGATCGGATGTCGGAGCCGCCGCCTCCGCCGGCGACGCTCATCGCGCCGATCCGCGAGAACATGTCGCTCGCGGAGAAGCTCGAGCGGCTGCAGGCGGAGCTGGACGCGGCGCTGGCCCGCGGCAAGATGGATACGTACGCCCGGGACCGGATCTTCCGCGCCGAGGCGATCACGGACCGGATCCTGGAGACAGATCCGCCGTTCGCGTGGCTCCAGGCGTCGTACTCGGTCGAGGCGTGGCTGCGGCAGCTCCAGGCGATGGCGGACCGGATCGTCGCCCAGCTCCGGCGCAACGAGCCCGAGGAGCGGATCCTGGGCGACGTCGCGCGGCTGCGCGAGTCGGTCATGGCGCTGCGGACCGAGATCGCCCGGGAGGGCGGGCCGATGCCGCCGCCGCTCGACACGCTGCTCGCGACGTTCGAGGTCGATTCCATGCCGACCCGCATCCCGCGGGACTCGATCGGTCGCTGATCCGGCGGCTCGCCTATCCCGGCGGGGGCGCGGGCCGGCGGCCGCTCGGCGCGCCGGCCGCGGGATCGCGGGCGGACCCGTCCACGAAGCGGCCCGTTCGAGCGTTCCAGGAGTGACAGGGACGGGGTGCGGCGGGGGCGCGATCCGACCCTTGCGCGGCCGACGCCGGGATTACATCTTGGCGGGCTTCGGAAGCCGGCCGTGTTTCCGTCGAGAAGGCGGAGCGAGTCCGCGACGCCGGGTCGACCCGGGCGGGGAACCCCGTACGGGCGGCCGGTGTTAGATGCGGCGGAAATGCGAGGCGCCCGCCCGTCAGCGCGCAAGCAGCCGACGGGCGCTTTTGTCGGCAGAATCCTTGCATGGTCCGCAGGCGCGCGACGCGGCCGGGCCGCGCGACGCGTGATACAGAGAGTCGAAGGATCTGATGGCCACCACGCCGGATACACGGGAGAAGAAGGAACGGAAGAGACGTCGCCGGGCGACCGGCGAGCTTTCGCCGAGCCTCGTCGGGGAGACCGCCGAGGAGCGTAGCGCTTTGGATCAGTACCTCCGGGATGTGAGCAAGCACGAGCTGATCACGCCGGAGGAGGAGATCGAGCTGGGCCGTCGTGCGCGCGCGGGCGACGAAGAGGCGGTCCAGAAGCTGGTGCGCGCGAACCTCCGCTTCGTGATCAGCGTGGCGAAGAAGTACCAGAACCGCGGCGTCTCCCTGATCGACCTGATCCAGGACGGGAACGTGGGGCTGGTCACGGCCGCGCGGAAGTTCGATCCGGACCAGGGCGTCAAGTTCATCTCGTACGCCGTGTGGTGGATCCGTCAGGCGATCCTCTCGTCGCTGGCGAACCAGGGTCGCGCGGTGCGCGTGCCGCTGAACCGCGCGAGCGACCTGGCGCGCATCTTTCGCGAGCGGGAGCGGCTGAAGCAGGAGCTGGGCCGCGAGCCGACGACGGAGGAGCTGGCGGCGGCGGCCAAGCTGACGCCGGAGACGCTGGAGTCGCTGCAGACGCTGAACGCGGCCGAGATCCGGCTGGACTCGCCGATCGGCGACAGCGACGACAGCCAGCTCGTCGAGCGGTTCATCCTCGAAGAGGCGGCCGAGCCCGAGGCGACGGTCGAGGAGCGGCTGATGGCCGAGCAGATCGAGCGCGCGCTCGACACGCTCTCGCCGCGCGACGCGCGGGTGCTCCGGCTGTACTTCGGCCTCGAGGGCGGGCGCGAGCACACGCTCGAGGAGATCGGCAACATGCTGGGCGTGACCCGCGAGCGGGTGCGCCAGCTCCGGGACCGCGCGCTCAAGCGGCTCCGGGAGGGTGAACTCGGCACCGCGCTCGAGAGCTTCGCCGCCTGAGGAGGCCTCCCCCGTGCTCCAACGTGGAACTGTCCGCAAGGCAGCGGGTGGCGTCTACGAGGTGGAGCTGGACGAAGGCGGCGTCGTTGCCGCGGCGCTGCGGGGGCGGCTCAAGATGGAACAGCGGACCGGCGACCGCGTCGTCGCGGGCGACCGGGTCCAGGTGGCGCGACACGCCGACGGCAGTGCGACGATCGAGGCGGTCGAGGACCGTCGCAGCGAACTCGCCCGTCGGGCTCCCGGACAGGGGGCTCGGCGGGCGAAGGTCATCGTGGCGAACGTGGACCGGGTCGTCGTCGTGTTCGCCGCCGCGCAGCCCGAGCCCCGGCTGCGCATGCTGGACCGCTTCCTCGTGCTGGCCGAGGCGAACGACCTGCCCGCCACGATCGTGGTGAACAAGGTCGACCTCGTCGGGCCGGACGAGGCGCGCCGCCGCTTCGCGGTCTACGAGGCCGCCGGCTACCCGGTAATCTACACCAGCACGGTCGACGGCACCGGGATCGACGTGCTCCGCGAGCGTCTGTGCGGCGAGACGAGCGTGCTCACCGGCCCGTCCGGCGTCGGCAAGTCGAGTCTGCTCAACGCCGTCGAGCCCGGGCTCGGGCTCCGGACCGCCGAGATCAGCGCCGCGGTCGGCAAGGGTCGCCACACCACCGTCACCGCCGAGCTGATCCCGCTGCGCTGCGGCGGCTACGTGGCGGACACGCCCGGCCTGCGCGAGCTGGGCCTCTGGGGCGTCGACCGCGAGAAGCTGGACGCCTACTTCCCCGAATTCCGACCCTACCTGGGCGAGTGCCGTTTCGGCCACGGCTGCTCGCACATCCACGAGCCCGGTTGCGCCGTCCGCGCGGCGGTCGAGGCGGGCGAGATCCCCTCCGAGCGATACGAGAGCTATCGGGCGTTGCGGTTGGAAGAGGAGTGAACGCGACGGCTGGGAGGCCCATGATCCACGCATTGAGCTGGAGCGGCGGGAAGGACTCCGCGCTCGCCTTGGACCGCGCCGTCCGGCAGGGGCTGGACGTCCGCTACCTCTTCAACATCTACGAGG
>CALBZE010000158.1 GCA_937889645.1 uncultured bacterium | reverse complement strand
CTCACCGCCGCCATCGGCGACCGCGTCCAGCTCGTCGGCGACGACCTCTTCGTCACCAACGCCGAGCGCCTGGCCCGCGGCATCGAGATGGGCGCCGGGAACGCGATCCTGATCAAGGTCAACCAGATCGGGACGCTCACGGAGACGCTCGAGGCGATCGAACTCGCCCGTCGCAACCGGTACCGCTACATCATCAGCCACCGCTCCGGCGAGACCGCGGACACGTTCATCGCGGACCTGGCCGTCGCCACGCGGGCGGGGCAGATCAAGACCGGTAGCGCGAGCCGCACGGACCGCGTCGCCAAGTACAACCAGCTCCTCCGCATCGCCGAGGAGCTGGCCGAGACGGCCGAGTACCCCGGGCGCAGCGCGCTGTGAAAGGTCGCGACCTCCTCCTCGTCGCCGTCGTCGCAGCCGCCGCGTACTTCGCGCTCTTCGGCGGAGAGTACAGCCTCTTCGAGGTCTGGCGCCTGGAGCGGCAGCGCGAGGAGGAGGCCCGCGAGCTGGAAGTCGTTCGCGCCGAGGTCGAGCACCTGCGCGCCCGCGCGGACTCCCTCGAGCACGACCCCGCCGCCCTCGAGCGCATCGCGCGCGAGAGGTATGGGATGATTCGCAAAGGCGAGCGTCTGTATCGGTTCGTGGAGGGTGGAGACTCGGCGCGGGCCGAACGCAACGAGGAACGGGATCGTTGAGGCGCGCGGCGAGCCGTCTGGCTCGCCGCGCGTTTCGCTCGGCCGGCGGCACCGTCGCAAGCGGCCGCGTCTCGCCGTAACATTCCCGGGTTGTGTCCGCACCACCGCCACGACATATTGTCGTTAGCCCGTGAATCCGGGCCGTCTCTCCCCACCGGCTCGCGGTCGACGCGTTCGACCCGACACCCACCCGGCCGCGACCCGAGATCCAGCTGCGACGCACCGTAGAACGATGACCAGCATGACGCGTAGTACTCCGACCCGTTCGGCCGCACGCGCATCGGTCGCATTCTCACCGGGGGCTTCCTCGCCGCGACGTCGTTTCGTGCGCCCCGGCCTCACCCTCATCGAGATCCTCGTCGTGATCGTCGTCATCAGCGTCCTGGCGACGCTGGTCGCGCCGAACGTGTTCCAGCACGTGGGAAGCGCGAAGACCGCCACGGCGGAAAGCCAGATCGAGATGCTCTCCGCGGCGCTCGACGCTTACCGGCTGGACAACGGCCGCTACCCGACGACGGAGCAGGGACTCGCCGCCCTATGGGAGGAGCCGCGCATCGAGCCGCGGCCGACGAATTGGCGCGGTCCGTATCTGAGGAAGCGCGTGCCGCTGGATCCGTGGAATCGTCCCTACATCTACCGGAGTCCGGGAGTGGAGAGCGGCACCGGCTTCGACCTGCTCAGCTACGGGGCCGACGGCCAGCCGGGCGGATCGGGCGAGGACGCTGATGTGAAGAGCTGGGAGTAGACGCGGGGGCCACCGATGGCCGTGTTCCGCTACCAGGCGATGGACATGGCCGGCCACCGCCAACGCGGCCGCGCCGAGGCGGCCGGCGTGGCGGAGCTGGCCCGCACGCTCGAGGCGCAGGGCCTCATCCTGATCGACGCCGAGGATGCCGGCCGCGACGCGGACGGCGCCTCGTGGTTCTCCGGCTTCCGGCCTCGTCGTCGCCACGCGCTGGTCGAGGCGACGCGGGCCATGGCGGCCCTCCTCACGGCCGGGCTGCCTCTCGCCCGCGCCCTCGATACCGCTGTGGGCGTGGTGGGTGGCGACGTCGGCGCCTCGTTGCGGAGCGTGCGCGCGGACATCGAGCGAGGCGACGACCTCGCGACCGCGCTCGCCAGACATGGCCGCACGTTCCCACCGGTTTACGTAGGCCTCGTCCGCGCCGGCGAGCGCAGCGGCGACCTGGCCGCGGCGTTCCGTCGCCTGGCCGACCAGCTGGAACGCGAGGACCAGCTCCGGTCCCGCATCGCCTCCGCCATGATCTACCCGCTGCTGTTGGCGGTGGTCGGCGGCATCGCGGTGATCGTGCTCCTCCTCTTCGTGCTGCCCCGCTTCGTCGAGCTGCTGGAAGGCGCGGGCGCGACGGTGCCGCGATCGACGGCCGCCCTCCTCGCGGCGTCGCGCGCGCTCCGGGCGGCCGGGCCGTTCCTGCCGATTGCATTCGCCGGCCTCGCGTTGGGCGCCGGCGCCTATCTCCGCACGGAGCCCGGACGTCGCGCCGTCGCCGGTATAGCGCTGCGACTCCCGCTGATCCGCTCGATCCGCCGCGACGCCCTCGCCGGCCGGTTCGCGCGCCTCGCCTCGGTCCTCCTCCACGGCGGCGCGCCAATGCTGGCGGCGCTCGACCATGCCGCGGAGAGCCTTGTCGACCCGATCGCGCGCGACGAGGTCCTGCGCATCCGCGCCCGCGTCCGCGAAGGCGCGTCGCTGGACCGCGCCGTCCGCGAGGGGCGCCTGTTCCCGCCGCAGCTCGGCCAGCTCGTGGCCGTGGGCGAGGAGGCCGGCCGGGTCGAGGAGTTCCTCGCCCGCGCCGCCGACCTGTTCGAGGAGCGGACCGCTCGGACGCTCCAACGGCTCGTCACGCTCCTCGAGCCGGCCATGATCATCGGGTTCGGGGTGATCGTGGCGTTCGTCGCGCTGTCGCTCCTCCAGGCGATCTACGGCGTGAACGCGGGGGCGTTCCGGTGAGGGACGGGGGCGTTCCGGTGAGGCAGGGGGACGTTCCGGTGAGACGCGGGCTGTCTCTGATCGAAGTCGTTGTGGTCCTGCTGCTCCTCGGCGTCGCGACGAGCGTCGCCGTGCCGGCGTTCGTCAGTCTCGCGGAGCCGGACCCCGTGCGCGAGGGCGCGGAGGACGTGCGGACCGTTCTGCGTCGCGCACGACTCACCGCCGTGCACCGCGGCCAGGCCGTCGTCGTCGTGGTCGTGCCGGAGCAGCGCCAATACCGCGTGTGGCTCACCGGCGACGACGCACGCCTCCTGGCCGACGGCGTTTTCGCATTGGCCGAGGATCTCCGGCTCGAGGCGGAATCGCAGCGGCCGACCTTCACTTTCTGGCCCCGCGGCGCAGCGAGCGGCGAGGCGATCGTCGTGCGCGGCGCGGGCCGCGCGGCGACCGTCGTCGTGGACCCGTGGACGGGGGAGGCCCGTGTCCTGGAGCCGTAGGCCCGGCTTCACGCTGCTCGAGGCGGTCGTCGCCCTGGCGATCGTGTCCATCACCGCGGTCGCGGCGCTGGCTGCGCTCGCCGCCGAGTTGCGTACCGCCGACCGCGTCCAGCGCGCGCTCCCCGCCGCCGCCCTCGCCGACGACCGCATGGCGGTCCTCAAGCTCCTCCCGCCCGAATCTCTCGTACGGCTTCCCGACTCCATTGCCCGGGGCCGGTTCGAGCCGCCATTCGACGCCTACCGCTGGACCGCCCGGTCCCGCGAGGTCCCCGGCACGCTCGGGGTCTACGACGTGGTCGTCGTCGTGGAGTGGGACGACGGCGAATACACGCTCCGGAGCCGGCTCTACCGGCCGGTGCGCGAGGGGGTGGAGCCGTGAGGGGGTGCCGTGGGGTCGGGCGGTGGCGCCGCGCGGCCGTCAGGGCGCGGCGCCAGGCGATGAGGGCACCGCGCCAGGCCGTGAGGGCGCGGCGCCAGGCCATGAGGGCACGGCGCGAGGCCGTGAGGGCGCGACGCCCCGGAATGACATTGATCGAGATCGTCGTTGCGCTCACCATCGCGGCCGCGGTGGTTGCGGCGGGCGTGGCCGCTTTCGCGTCGATCACCGATCAGCGACGTCGCGCCGAGGAGGTGACGGCGGAAGTCATGCGTGCCGCGGCGATCCGCGAGACACTCCGCGCGTGGCTCGCCGGCGCGTCGCTGCTGCCAGGCGAGGGTGGGCCGCCGTTCCGTGGGATCGATGGCATTCGTGGCGACAGCCCGGACGACGTCCTGGTCTTTCTCACCTCCGCGCGGACACCGCTGGGGCCCGGCCCGGTGCTCGTGCAGCTCGCCATCGATCACGACGATGAGACGCGCGAACGCGGATTGGTCGCGGACATCGTCGAATGGCGGGGCACGGCGCGTACCCGGGTCGAGATCGAACCTGATGCCGCTGGATTGGATCTGCGCTATCTCTCGAGCCTGCGCGGCGAGCCGCAGTGGTTGCCGAGCTGGATCTCGAACACGCTGCTCCCCGCCGGGATCGAGCTGCGCATCGTGCCGGCGGACGGCAAGGAGATACACCCGCTCCTCGCGCGGCCATTGCTGGTGCCGGTGCAGGGGGGGTGAGGTGGGGTGCGTTGACGCTTGGATGTTAGTGGGCCGTTGGCTGTCCCAATTGGCTATTGCGTGGTCGGGCAAAGTGGGGAGGGGCTAGGCGAATCGATTCCAATGGCAGAGGGGATGGCAACGAGTGCGGTGGTATATCTCTTCAACTACGCCGCATTACATCGTGTGCTGCATATATGCTGGGGAATGGATGCCTATACGAGAGCCAAGGCGCTTTCGGCACGCGTAATCGCCATGAACGTGGCCGTCTGGCTTCCGTCGGTGTTCTCGCTGGGGCAGGACTCGGAGATGTCGCACCGTACTCGATCGAGATGGACGATCGCGCTCGTCGCCGGGAGTCTGCTTGGGACGAGAGTGTTCGCGATTACTCGCCGGAAGTAGCCGCGTACGATGTGGAGCCAAGAAGGTATGTCGCATCGGCGTGGGCGATAAGCCATGTCTGACGAAACCAGTCGCCAGCATTACCGTGGCCCAATGACATTGCCCGGAGCGCCTGATTTCCCGGCCCCGTATTACTGATGCATTTCTGTGTAATTGGCCTATTCGTTGGACTGATCGTCATTGGAGTGTCTTGCGGATTGATTCACACTGGAATTGTATATGGGATCGTCCATGGAGGCCTGCGTCGTGATCCATGGTTCATGCAACAGGTCGCTGGATGGTCCGAGGGAGTGTGCGTAAAGTTCTGTAGTTTCGGTGGGGCCAGCTCCGGCGTGGTTGCC
>CALBZE010000157.1 GCA_937889645.1 uncultured bacterium | reverse complement strand
GCGACGGCGGAGTATGCGTCGGGGGACTGGGAGAGTGCGCCGGCGCTGCCGGCGAACCTGATCGACTCTGTGGCGCGCTACACGTCGATCGAGGTGGCGCCTGCGGGAGTGAGCGTGCGGCTGGATTCGGAGGAGCTGTTCAACTACCCGTTCGTGTGGCTGACGGGGCATTTGCCGGTGCGGTTCACGGAGGCGGAGCGGCGGAACCTGAAGCGCTACGTGGAGCGAGGCGGCTTCATGATGGTGGATGACCACAACCACGACATCACGGGCGTCTTCCACCAGACGGCGACGGAGGAGATCGAGGGTTTGTTCGGCAAGCTGGAAGAGGTGCCGAACGATCATGAGATCTACCGTTGTTTCTTCACGTTCGAGAACGGGCCACCGCACACGAACCACGAGTTGAACGGCTGGGGCGACGATCTGTTGCACCCGCACCTGTATGCGATCTTCGTGGGGCCGAGCACCGGGGATCGGCGGCGGGACCGGATCGGTCTGCTGTACAGCAACAAGGACTACAGCTCGGAGTGGAACTTCCACCCGGAGACGAAGCGGACGATGCAGCAGGACCCGACGAAGTTCGGGGTGAACCTGATCGTCTATGCGCTCACGCGCTGAGGTGCGGGAGAGCGGCGTGTCTGGTATGGGCGGGGGCGCACGGCTGGGTGCGCGGCTCAGGGTGGCGGGCGAGTGGGCGCTGCGGGCGCTGGTGCTGGCGCTGCTCGTCTGGTCGCTGGCGCTGGCGCTGGGCTGGGGCGGGAAGGGAGCGGTCGAGCGGGCGAGCACGGAGACGCTCTCCGAGGCGCTGGTGCGCTGGACGACGGTGGCGGGCCCCGAGCGCGTGCACGTGGCCTTCGATCATGCGCCGAGCCTGGTCGAGCGGGACTGGCTGGCCGCGCTGGTGGGCGCGGGTACGCAGGTGAGCTGGAGCGGGCCGTCGCTCATGCCGACGGCGCTTGCGCTCGAGCCGCGGGCGGATCCGGCGGGCGGTGTGGAGGTGAGCGTGGCGGCGCCGGCCGGTGCGCTGGTGGTGCTGCGGGATACGCTCGGGCCTCTGGACAGCGCGCGGGTCGAAGCGCTGGGCGGAGTGCGGGCCTACATCCCGCGGCCGAGGGCGACGCTGGATGCGGCGGTAGGCGCCGTGGTGGCGCGTGCTGCGCTTGCCGACTCGCTCGAGCTCAAGCGGCTGCTGGTTTTGGGAGCTGCGGGCTGGGAGACGAAGTTCGCCGTTGCGGCGCTGGAGGAGCGGGGCTGGCCGGTGGATGCGGAGCTTCGGGTCTCGCCGCAGACGACGGTCAGGCAGGGTCACGTTGCTGTGATCGACACGTCGCGCTACTCGGCGGTGCTGGTGCTGGACACGACGGCGGCGGCGTATGCGGAGCGGATCGGTCGCTACGTGCGCTCGGGCGGCGGGCTGGTGCTGTGGTCGCCGGCGGTGGATGCGCCGCGGCTTGCGGCGCTGGCGCCGGGCCGAGGCCGAGGTGCGGTGATCGAGGACGAGGGCCGGCCGCCGAGCGACAGCGCGCCGAGGCAGGCGCTCTCGATTGCGCCGATCACCGGGCTCGTGCCGGAGGCGGTGGTGCTGGAGAGGCGGGGCGAGCACGTCACGCTTGCGGCGCGCCGGCTGGGGGCTGGGCGCGTGGTGGAGACGGGGTACGTCAACACGTGGCGCTGGCGGATGGCGGGCGGAGAAGACGCGCCGGAGCAGCACCGGACGTGGCTTGCGGGGCTGGTGGCGAGCGTGGCGTACGTGGGGCGGCTGGAGGCGGGCCAGGTGCCGCCGAGCAACGCGGCGCCGCTGGCCACGCTGATCGACCGGCTGGGTCCGGCCGTGGTGGCGGAGGAGGTCGAGGCTGGCGGTGGGCTGGATCGGGCGGTGCTCGCGCGCTGGCTCTTCGCCTCACTCTGCCTCGCCTTGCTCGCGGAGTGGGCGTCGAGGCGCACACGTGGGGCGCGGTAATTCGGTCCTCGTCCCTGGAGGAGGGCGCCCTCAAGATCTCCCGGGCGCTGCCCGAGGTGGGCGTGCCCGGGCCTGCCTACCACTGCTGATTCCTCCCTTCGATCTGCGTTCTCTTGCGCTGGCGGTTGGTCGGTGCACGTGGTGAGCGTGTGCGCCCCCGCCTGCCGCATCACTGGTTTGTAAGGGTCCTGCCACTGCCAGGGGTTATCCTGACGACACGCAGGGAAGCGCTCGTGATGGGCGAGGCAGTGACGTTCTAGCACCAATCCACCCCGGGAAGAGGCGATGCAGCCCATGCGATTCGCGAGTTGGTCCGTGGCGGTGCTGTGCGTGCTGGTGTGGGGAGGCGTGCGGGATCTCGGCGCGCAGGTCGGGGACGGCCGGAGTGGCGCGAGCGGGCCGTACTTTCTGCTGAGTTCGGCGCAGGGCCGTGAGCCAGTTCGTGTGGAGCCAGCTCATGTGCCGCAGTTGCAGGAGCGGGTGACGTTGCGGCTTGGGGAGACGACGCTGGGGGCGGTGCTCGACACGCTGTCGGCGCGAACGGGGCTGCGCTTCGTGTACAGTGCGCGGGTGGTGCCGGTCGGTCGGCCGGTGTCGATCGACGTGGCGCATGTGACGGTGGCGGAGGCGCTCGTGCGGGTGCTGCGCGAGACGGATGTGAACGTGGTGGTGTCGGGGAATCAAGCTGCGTTGGTGCCGAGGGAGTCGACAGTCACGAGTGTTCCGACGCCGGGGACGATCGTCGGGCGCGTTGTGCAAGCTCGCAGCGCTGTGCCGGTCGTGGGTGCGCAGGTTCTTCTGGACGGATCGGTTCGGACCTTCACGAACGACGAGGGGCGGTTCCGCATTGGAAACGTGGAGCCGGGGCGACACACGGTGGAGGCGTCGGCGCTCGGGTATGCCTCGGCTACGCGAGAGGTCACCGTGGCCGATGGCGCGGTGGTCGAGGTCACGTTGGAGCTCGAGGTGCAGCCGACGAAGTTGGCGGACCTGGTGGTGACGGCGACGGGCCAGCGCAGGTGGGTCGAGGTCGGGAACGACATCACGATCATCCGTGCGGATTCGATCGTTGCGACGGAGCCGGTGGCGTCGGTGACGGATCTGCTGGAGGGGCGCGTTCCGGGGCTGGTGGTGCAGCGGACGTCGGGCGCGCCGGGTGATCCGGCGAGGATCCGGCTACGGGGCGCGAGCAGCCCGAATCTGAGCAACGATCCCATTGTGATCGTGGACGGCGTGCGCGTCTACTCCGAGCAATCCGACGAGCGAGGCGGGAACCTGGCGGATCGACTCGCAGCAGCGCCGTCTCCGCTCGACTACATCGATCCGCACAGCATCGAGACGATTCACGTGGTCAAGGGTCCGTCGGCGGCGACGCTTTATGGGCAGGATGCGGCGAACGGCGTGATCGTGATCACGACGAAGAAAGGGCGACAAGGGCCGGCGCGCTGGACAGTGAACGTGGAGCGCGGCACGGCGGAGATCCCGGGTGAATATCCGGAGCTCTACATGCGCTGGGGCCGGCCCCTCTCCGACAATCGGCGAGTCTTCTGCCCGGTGAACAATCGGATCGGTGGCGGTAGCAACGCCGAGCCGGTATGCGAGCCGGATCGCACGGTGCGGTTCCAGCTGTTGAACGATCCGGAGCTCACGATCCTGGATCGGGGCTCGAGTACGGGGGTGAGCGTCGGCGTGAGCGGCGGCAACGCGGCGCTCACCTACGGCGTGACCGGAAGCTATCGCGACGAAGTGGGCATCGTTGCGCTTCCGGCGTACGAGGCCGAACGGTACCGCCGCGTTCAGGGCGCGGAGCCGCCGGAGTGGCTTCGACGGCCGCAGAACCTCACGCAGTGGGGTGTGTCGAGCCGGATCCAGGCGCGCGTGGGCTCTTCCGGCGACGTGGCGCTCACGTCGATGCTCTCGCGCACCGCACAGCAGCGCTCGTCGCTGGAACGGCAACTCGGCGTGCTCATGAGCACCTACCTCGACAAGGAGACCGGAACTTACTACCAGGCGCGCGGGAGCGGCGTGATCAGCGTTACGGACGACATTCTGGCCGACTACTACGTGCGCGAGACTGCGACGGCGACGCGGCTGACCAACGGGATCAATCTGAACTGGCGACCCACTGATTGGTGGACGCTCACGGCGGATGCGGGGCTGGACGTGGTCCAGCGTGAAGATGAGATCTTCCGCCCCGCGAACGCCTTGGGTTCGGGGGCATCGAGCCACGGGGCGCTTCAGCGCGGCCAGGGTACCTCGCTGGTCAGCACGCTGAACGTGCGCGCACGTACCCAGGTGCCGCTCGGACTCGGTTTGCAGCTCGGTGTTGCCGCGGGGGTTAACTACACCGATCGGTCGATCAGCGATGTCATCACCCACGCAGAGGGGCTGGCTCCTGGTACGGAATCGCTGAACGGAGCGGCCAGGATCACCGCCGTGCGTGAGCGCCGCCAGGATCAAGCGACGTTCGGCTGGTACGTCGAGCCGCACGTCAGTCATCGTCGATTCTGGCTTTCGACGGGACTGCGGTTCGATGGCGCCAGCACCTTCGGGACGCGCTTGAAGATGCCGAGTTTCCCGAAACTGAGCCTCTCGTATCTGATCTCGGACGATTCGTACTTCCCAGAGTCGCTCCGCTCCGTATTCAACACGCTGCGGTTGCGCGCCGCCTACGGCCAGGCCGGACGCCAGCCGGGTCCGACGGACCGCCTGCGGCTGTACGGCGCCCCCGTTTCAGAGTGGTACGACGGAGAGATCGTCAGCGCGGTGGGCCTCGAGACGGTCGGTAACGGCGAACTCAAGCCGGAGCGGTCAACCGAGTTCGAAGGCGGCTTCGATGCGGACATGCTGGATGACCGGATCTCAGTGAGCTTCACCGGCTACCGCAACACGACGAAGGATGCGCTGCTGGACGTTCCGCTCGCTCCGTCGGTCTACGGAGCGGGCGTCACGATCCTGGAGAACGTCGGCGTGATCCGGAACGAAGGTATCGAGGTGGCTCTGACCGTCGAGCCGGTGCGGAGCGATTTCGTCACCTGGCGAGCGCTGGTCCAATTCAGCCACAACCGGAATGAGGTCGTCGCGCTTGGGCCCGGGGTCGAGCCGTTCTACACGGAGATGAACGGAAGGAGTGGGATCCGGGTTGCGCCAGGCTATCCGCTCTTCGGTCGATGGAGCGCGCCGGTTCTCGGTTACGCGGATGTCAACGGGAACGGCGTGCTCGATGAAGGCGAGATCGTGTTCGGCGACACGCTGGTCTACGTAGGTGGAACGCTGCCCGAGTACACCGCGAGTATCCAGAGCACAGTGTCGCTGTTGCGGGGCGTCCTCTCGGTGACCGTCGGATTGATGTACGAGGACGGTCTCACGCAGCGTAACGAGGTTGCTCAGCAGCTCGCTCCGTTCTCCAGGGGCTGGAACGATCCTCGGGCGAGCCTCGCCGAACAGGTCGGTGTCTTCGATACGAGCGAATACACATGGATCCAGACCGTCAACTCGCTGCGGCTGAATAGCTTGTCGGTGCGGCTGAATCTCCCCACGCGATTGGCGCGGCGCATGGGAGCGCAGGCTATGAGCCTCGCGCTCCAGGGGACGAACCTGGCGTTGTGGACGAATTACTCGGGACTGGACCCCAACGTCAACGCCCGGTCGACCGGCAACAACGTGATCGATACTGGAGTGCTGCCGGCGCCGCGAGTGTGGCAGCTCCGTCTTAGCGCGACTTACTGAGGCCAGGACACGCGGGTCAGAACGATGATGTACACGAACAGGAGGGGATGCGCCGGGAGCGGGCGTGCCAGGGGAGCGGAAGCGCTCGCCGTCGGCGCTGCAATCTGCCTGGCGCTTGCCGGCTGCTCTCTGGATGAGCTCCTGGGGAACGACGATCTCCCGCCGGATGTGATGGCCCCGGATGCGATTGAGACCCCGGAGGGCGCCAGGGCGGCCTACCACGCGGCGCTTGTTCAGTTCCGGCGTGCGTTCGCCCAGGAGCCGGGTGGATACGTGGCTGTGAGTGGGCTACTGACGGATGAGCTGGAATGGGGCAGCTACGTCGAAGCAGGGCTCGGCACCCCTGGGATGGCCGATATGCGGCGAGCGTCTGAGGGCGGCACCGGTGAAGCGGGCAGCATAGGATCTTATACCTACTCTGCCTTACAGCGTGCGCGGAACCAGGCGGAGCAGGCCGCCGGCCTGCTGGGGCGGCACTTTCCAGGCGGCGAACCCCTCGCGGCCCACGCGTACGCGGTGCGGGCGTACACGGAAATCCTGCTCGCGGATCTCTTTTGCTCGGGAATCCCGTTGAGTTCGCTGGATCCGAAGGAGGGATTCACGTATCGGCCGGGCTCGACGACCGAGGAAGTCTACGAACATGCCCTGGCGCTGCTGGACACCGCCACAACCCTCGTTGGTGACAGCGCGCGGATCGAGCACCTGATTCGAGTGGGGCAGGGACGTGCATTGCTGGCACTCGGGCGTTTTGATGCCGCGGCCCACGTGGTTGCGGGCGTGCCGGACGATTATCGCTACGAAGTCGTTTACGGGGCACAGAACGGGGCCCAAAGCTTTGCCGCTCTGGAAGGGCACGGCAGCGAGACCTGGCCATACTCGGTCGCTGACCGCGAAGGGATCAACGGCATCGACTTCATCACGAGCGGGGATCCGCGGACCCGGGTGACGACGCAAGGGACGAATGTACGCGGTCGCACCGTTCATCATCCGATGAAGTACGGCGGCGATGGATCGGCGCGGATCCCGCTGGCGAGCGGGATCGAGGCGCGGCTCATCGAGGCGGAAGCGGCACTGCGGGCGGGTGACGTGTCGGGCTGGCTGGCGAAGCTGAACCATCTGCGCCGGACGGCGTGGCCAGCGATCGAGCCGGCGGTATCCGGCCCTCTGCCGGATCTCGACGATCCTGGCACCGATGCCGCGCGTGTCGACCTGCTCTTCCGGGAGCGGGCGTTCTGGCTGTTCCTCACGGGCCAGCGCCAGGGTGACCTGCGCCGACTCCTGCGCCATTACGGACGGACGCAGGACCAGCTCTATCCCGTTGGGCCCTACCACCATTCGAGAACGCCGGGGCTCAGCTACGGTGCCGCGGTCGATCTTCCGGTCCCGGCGGAAGAACGGGTGTCCAACCCGCATTACAACGGCTGCATCGCGCGTGGGGCTTGAAGCGGAGGGAGGTCATCATGTGCTCTACTCGTGTGACGGAGCAGCCGGGTTGGTGGGGAGGCGGTCCTGTGATCCTCCGGTTCGCGGGTTTCATCGCCGCAACCCTGACGCTCGTTGCTTGCGGAGAAGTGCAAGCCCCCGCCGTTTACGAGCCCACCACCGACCCCAAGCGCCTGTTCATGGCGCTCACGCTGGATCATCGGGCGATAAACCTTTCGACAGTTGCACCTTACGACACCTTCAGGCTCGTAGCGACGCCCAGGAACGCGTTAGGCGAACGCATGGACGGGCTGCCCCAGCCGACGTTCCGCTCGATCGACACGACGCGTGTTTGGGTTGGAGCGGACGGGCTGCTCCAAGCCCGGGGGGCGGCGAGCGAGGTGCTGGTCATCGCCGAGGTCGTCACCGAGGACAACATCCGGCGCGCGGACACTGCGCGAGTCAATGTCATCACCACTCACCCGCCCGAGATCGGAGTGTTCTCCATCGCCCCGGAAGCCCCCGAGGAGGCGATCCGATTCATGATCCCCGATGCGGCCCGCGTTTACGTCCTCCCGTTTCTGTTCGCCGGGATCGATATGCTGCGGTCGCAACCCCTACGAGTCTTTGATACGTCCGGCAGTCCGATCTTCGGCCTGGCCGTCGAGTATCGCTCGTTGGACCCTGAGGTCATCGTCATCCAGGAGGAGGGTATCGGGATCCCGACCCAACCGGGCGAGGCGAGGATCGAGGCGCGCACTGTGGCGTACGGTGTCGTAAAGGCCGATACGGCCACATACGCCGTGCCCCCTGCGCCGCTGCTGCATGTGGTGATCATGGAGGAGCGCGCCGGCGGCGATCTCACGCTGGGTCCGGAGGAGGTCACCATTTACAAAGGTGGTTACGTGCTCTGGCACAATCGGACCAAGACTCCCCTGGACATCGAGTTCGAGCGGCCCGACGACGTAGCAGAACTGCCTACCATGGTTTGCCTGCTGCTCGGCGCGTGTGGGTCGGGCGACATTGAGCCCTTTGCCGTGGATCCGTCGAGCGATGGTACCGACTTCTTCGAGGCGCTCCGGGGCCGTTCGTTCCCCATACCGGGCGTCTACGAATACCGGAGCCCATCGACGGGGCGCAGAGGACGGGTGGTCGTCGTCGACGATGCGCCCGCGGCAGGGCGTACGGAGGACCGCCGATGACGATCAGTCGTCGTCAGCTGTTGAAGTATGGCTTCAAGATCGGGGCGAGCGCGGCTGCGCTCGGGGCGCTGCCTCGACCGCTGTACGTGGACCTCGGGGATGGGGGACTGGAGGCGGTCCCGCCCATCGAGAGCGAGCGGATAAGGGAGCTGGCTTTTCGTGCTGTGGAAGCGGCCCGCGACGCCGGGGCTGCTTATGCCGACGTGCGGCTCACTCATACGCGAATGCGACGGATCACGGCGGCGGGCGACATCGGCGATGAGGAGCAGGTCGCAGTGGGCGTGCGCGCGTTGGTGGCAGGTCGTTGGGGGTTCGCGAGCAGTCCCATGTGGAGCCGGGACGAGGTGGCGCGCTTGGGCCGCGAGGCTGCGTATCAGGCGAAGAGCGCGGCGGTTGGGCCCGCGTACGAGGTCGTACTTGCCGATGTGCCCGTGGTCCACGACGAGCACTGGACGATGCCCGTCGAGGTCGACCCGTTCGAGGTCTCGCCGTTCGAGATCGCCGACTACCTGGCCGCCCTGACGAACTTCGTCAGCCGGTTCCCGGGTCACCGCAGCGACGTCGCTAGCGCGAACTTCTACGTCCAGGAGAAAGCCTTCGCATCGTCGGCCGGAAGCTACTGCACGCAGCGTCTGTATCGTACGGAAGGGGAGCTCTCGCTGGCGTTCGAGGGTGTGCGGAGGCGGCTCGATGCCCTCACGCCGGCAGGAATGGGGTGGGAACTGTTCACGGGGCAAGAGCTCCGCGAGGAGATCCGCCGGCTCATGGGTGAGCTCGAGGAGGACGCGAAGCTTCCGGTAAAGCCCGTGGAGGTAGGACGTTACGAGGTCGTTTGCGATGCCATCAGTATCGCGACTCTGCTGGAGTCGACGCTTGGCACGGCGACGCAGCTCGATCGCGTCCTTGGATTCGAGGCCAACGCGAGCGGCACGAGCTATTTCAGTGATCCGCTGGCGATGCTCGGTAGTCACCAGGTCGGCGTTCCCGCACTGACGCTGACTGCCAATCGCAACGAGCGAGGTGCGGCCGGAACGGTGCGCTGGGACGACGAGGGCGTAGAGTCAGAGGAGTTCACACTCGTGAGGGATGGCATCCTCGCCGACTTCCAGACGACGCGAGAGAGCGCCTCCTGGCTTGCCGAGTACTATCGCGGTACCGGGCGCGCCGTGCGTTCGCACGGTTGCGCGGTAGCCCCATCTGCCCTGGAAATCCCCCTACAGCATGTGCCGAACCTCAGGCTCGCGGCCGGCCCGGACGACCTGGACTTCGATTCTGCGATTGCGGGGGTCAAGAGCGGGCTTGCGGTGCGGGGCCTCGTCGTCGATGTGGATTTCCAGGGGGGTGCTGGCCTCGGCCGGAGCGGTCTGGTTTACGAGATCAAGGGCGGCCAGCGGGTCGCGCGGGTCGTCGGGGCGGGCTTCCTGTTCCGCAGTGCTGAGCTTTGGAAGGATGTCGTCGCATTGGGAGGACACGGCAGTGTTCAGCGCTTCGGCATGATGGCCCGTAAGGGTGAGCCTGCGCAGGCGACGTATCACAGCGTGGCCGCTCCGCCGGTCGTCTTCGGGCAGTTCACCGTCATCGATCCGACGAGGAAGGCATGATCGGGAGGAGCCTGCATGACGGGCGGATCCTGTCGCCAGACGACTGCCGAGCGCTCCTGCGTAGAGTCCATGCGCTCGCCGAAGGCGGCGGGGACACGGCGATTCGAGTCTCGAGCTGGTGGCACGGAGAACTCCGCTGGGCGCGCAACCAGATCCGTACGTTGAGCGATCGGCGGGACGTGCGGCTGACCGTGATACGGACGGTCCGCAACGGCCGGGACGGCGCGGTCACCACGAATCAGCTCGATGATGCCTCCCTCGAGGCGGCCGTGCGCGCAGCCGAGCGTCAATCGCGGATGGGGGCGAAGATCGGGAGGGGGGTCGGCTTCTACCCGCAGTTCCCGCACTACGAGCCGTTTCCGAACGCTGCGATTTGGAGCGACGCGACGTTTGAAGCTGCCGCTTTGGCGCGCGCGGAAGTCGCGCGCCGCATGATCGCCCATGCAGAAGCCCAAGGGATGCTCTCCGCTGGGTACCTGGAGGTGCGCGCGGCCATGACGGCCACGCTCGGGACGGAGTTCCCGGAGCTCCGGACCGGAGAGCATGCCTTCTGGGAGCAGCCGTACGTGAGGTGGACGCAGGCGCAGGGCTCGATGACGGTGCGGAACGCCGCGGGGACCGGGTCGGGTTGGGCCGGTCTTTCGAGCTACGATTGGAGGAGGATCGAGAGCGCCAGCGGTGCGCTGGCCGAGCGTGCGGTACAAAAGTGCGTTGCCTCCCAGGACCCGGTGGCGCTCGAACCGGGCCGGTACACGGTGATCCTCGAGCCTCAGGCGGTCGCGGACCTCATGGAGCCGCTCATCCAAAGCTTCAACCGGGAGCCGCCCGAGATGGGGCTCACATCTCCCTGGCGCCTGGCGTACGACGAGGCGTTGGGACTGTGGCGTACGAAGCTCGGGATGAAGGTGGTGGACGAGCGGATCACCATCAGCCATGATCCTGCCGACCCCGACCAGGGGATTGTCATGCACCCCCTGGACTTGCCGGAACCCGTGACGTGGATCGAGCGCGGCGTACTCAAGAACCTTGGCCACGACTGGGCTACGGAAGTGGAGAAGCTGAAGGGTTGGCATGCGGTGAGGGGCGCGGACGCGTATCGGATGAGCGGTGGTGATACGTCCCTCGATGAGATGATCCGCACGACCCGGCGCGGCCTGCTCGTCACGCGGTTCTCGAATGTAGCGGTCCTCGATGGCGAGAGCCTGCTCTCGACGGGACTCACCCGCGATGGCCTGTGGTTGATCGAGAACGGTCAGATCACGAAGGCGGTCAAGAACTTCCGCTTCACGGAATCGCCGCTCTTCGTGCTCAACCACATTGAGCAGTTGGGTGAACCGGTACCGGTTTTCCGTCCCACGAAGCGGGAGGGCGATCGCCTCAGGCCGGCCATCGTACCACCTGTCAAAGCGCGGGATTTCAGCTTCACGTCCGTGATCGACGCGATCTAGGAAGGGCGGACGGATGCGTTATCGATTCGTGCTCGCGTTGGCCGTGCTGTGGGCGGGCCCGGCCGCTGGTCAGACCCTGTTCGAATGGCCTGACACGGCGGTAGACGTGTCGAAGTACACGACGATCGAGGAATGCTGGGCGGCGGTTGGCCGGGTGCGGCGGAGAATCGCCGAGGAGAAGGAATGGACCGACGCCAACCGCGGGATGTGGCGTGACACCATGCCAGACCTCGTGCAGGGCACGGCGGTGGAGCCCCTGCCGGAGCGGGTGCGAGAGACGGCGCGCGCATGCCTGTCCCGGTTCGCAGACCCGGAGGCGGTGCCGATCGACGCCTACTGGATTCTGGTCCCGCTCTATCTGCATGCCGGATGGGATGACCGCGCCTGGGCGCTGGTGGAACGGCGGATGGCCGCGGTGAGCGACGATGATCCGGAGGCGCTCGCGGCCGCGGCCGACACCATGATCGACATCCTCCGTGGGTCCCCCAAGGGCGGCCACCACGCGTTGGCCGTGCAGCCGCCGCGGTACGATCTCGTGGATGAACTCCTCGCCCGATACGCGGACCGCATCTCGGACCGCGTACTCCGGTTCAGGGCTTACTCACGTTCTCTGAGTTGGGCGACGTATCCTCCGGGCGACAGCGTGGAAGCGAAAAGGGAGCGTGACCGCGCCACGCGAGTGCTCGCACTCTTCGACTCCCTGGCCGACCACGAGATCGATCGGCTCGTGCAGCAATCGCAGTCCATGCTGACGGAGATCGAGGCGTACAGGGCCCAGTTCGGGGCGCTGATGGAGCTGTCGTACGGCGGTCGGGAGGCGCTGCTCGACAGCCTTCGGTCGAGCACATCGGCGTACGTGAAGCTGACGAAGCAGTTCGAGAAACGGCTTCCTCCAGTATTGGGGCAGCTCTACGCCGAGGCCACCGGCGGCTTCGCGATCGGATCGCGTGCGCCTGCGATCGAGGCGGATATCTGGATCGGGTGCGAGCAAGATCCGTGTGAGCCGCGCCCGAGGCCGGGACGGATCTCGCTCGTGGTCTTCGCCTCTCCCGGTGAGTGTGTTGGCGTCATCGCGGGACCGGGCGAGATGTACCTGGATCGCTGCGCCGTCATGTTGATCCGGCTTCGTCGCTTGAAGCAGCGCTTCCCGGAGCTGGACATCACGACCGTGTCGCGATCCCTCGGGTTCTGGGGCTACCTCAAGGAGGGGATCACGCCGGAACGCGAAGCCGAGCTGACGTGGCGCTGGTTGAATTCGTTCGGGGTCGAGGCGGCGCTCGCGATGGTGAGAACGGATTACTGGCGCCTGCCCGACCCGGACGCGCGCCGCATAGACACCGAGTCCGCCAACGACAGGAACTATACGTTCGGCAAGGGTGGGCGAGTGCAAAGCGGGGCGGCGTTCCTGATCGATGAGGATGGGATCGTGGTCCGCGTCGATGACCTGACCGCCCTGATTGAGGTGGAGGCCGAGTTCACCGAGCTGATCGCGGTCCTGTTCGAGCGCAAGGGTGCGAGGGCCGGGAAATGAGCCGGCGTGCGGCTGGGGAGAGAGCGCGCGCAGCGCGGCGCTGCGGCGCGGTCGTGGGGCTGCTGGTGGTTGCTGTGATGGGCACGACGGCGTGTGTGGCGCCGGTAGCCGGAGGCGGCGGTGCATCAGGGGCCAGGGATTCCGAGGGCGGTGTCGTGCCGCGGGATCCGGCGCTGCGGGCGGGCACACTGTCCAACGGTCTGCGCTACTACGTGCGTGCGAACCGGATGCCCGCGAAGCGTGCCTACCTGTGGCTCGCGGTGAACGCGGGGAGTGTGCTGGAGGATGAGGACCAGCTCGGCTACGCGCACTTCCTGGAGCACATGGCGTTCAACGGGACCAAGAACTTCCCGCGGCATGAGCTGATCGACTTTGTCGAGTCCAGCGGGATGCGGTTTGGTCCGGACTTGAACGCCTACACGAGCTTCGACGAGACGGTCTACCAGCTCACGTTGCCGACCGACGATCCGGCCTTCCTCGACCAGGGTCTACGGATTCTGGAGGACTGGGCGGGTGGCGGCATCACGCTGGATTCGGCGGAGGTGGTCGCAGAGCGGGGCGTGGTGATGGGGGAGTGGCTGAGCCGGATGGCCGCCGACTCGGTGACCGAGCGGCTGCGTTCCCATGAGTTGAGTGTGCTTCTGGGCGACTCGCGCTACCGCGAGCGGTTGCCGATTGGCACGCCCGAGTCCATCGAGCGCGCGACTCCAGAGCCGCTGCGCCGGTTCTACCGGGACTGGTACCGTCCGGATCTGATGGCGGTCATCGCGGTGGGGGACTTCGACCCGGATTGGATGGAGCGCGAGATCCGGGAGCGGTTCGGGCGGATCCCGGCGCCGGAGAGCCCACGACCGCGGCCCGAGCCGAAGGTGCCGGCGAGAGCTGGGATGGTCGTGGACATTCTGCGCGACAAAGTTTCACCGCGCGTAGAGGTGCTCTGGCCCGCGCCCGCGCAGCCCGGCGGCGTTGCGAAGGCGCTGCGGCACGATCTGGCTGCCGAGTTGCTCGCGCTGCACGTGCAGCGCGAACTCCTCCGCATCAGGGATCAGGAATCCAGGCCGTTCATTTACGCCGGCTTGGGGCGTCAGCGGCTGGCGCGGCCGATGGACAGGGTCGTTGCGCAGATCATCACCTGGCCGGACAGCCTCGAGCGGGCGCTCGGAGTGGTGCTCGCAGAACTCGAGCGCGTGGCACGGTACGGGGTACCGACGGCGTGGCTGGAGCACGACAAGGCGGCATTGCTGCGGAGGCTCGAGCGAGCCGTGGCGAGCGAGGCGGCGCGGCCCTCGATGGATTACGCGCGGGAGTACGTGGAGCACTTCCTGACGGGAGAGCCCCTGCTTCTGAACGCCGCCCAGCGGCTCGCGCTCGCACGGGAGGCGCTGCCGGAGATCACGCCGGAGGCGCTGGCCAAGGCCGCCCGTTTCTGGCGGAAAAGAGACGGGGCGATGGTGCTCGTGCGGGTGCCGCAGTTCGCGCTGGGCTTTCGGCCGCCCACCGAAGCATCCGTGCTCGCGCTCGTGGACTCGGTTCGTACATCGCCCCTCGAGCCGGACAGAACAGAGCCAGGCGCGGCTCCCGTGGGAGGGGCGATCATGGAGCGGCCGCCGGCGGCCGGTCGGATCGTCGAGGAGACTCGCCACGAAGCGGCGGGTGTGCTCGAGTGGACACTCTCGAATGGCGCCAGGGTGTTGTTCAAGCCGAGCCAGAACGATCCGGACGATGTGCGCGTCCGGGCGTGGAGTCCCGGCGGGTTCTCTCTGGTACCGGACTCGCTGTTCTTCGGCCCGGGACGGCTCGTGGCGCGCTTCGTGACGGAGGCGGCGGGGCTGGGCAGGCATGATCGCCGGGACCTGTTCGACGGAGCCGCGGCTGACGGGCTTCGGTCACTCGAGGTCCACATCGGCTACGCCGACGAGAGGATCGACCTCGCGGGTTCGCCCCGTGATCTCGAGACACTCTTCCAGGCGCTGTATCTGCAGTTCACAGCACCGAAACTGGACAGCGCGACACTCGCGGTCTGGGCGGGCGTGGCGCAATACCAGTGGCGGCAACCGACCATCCACGACCAACTGGACCAGATCTTTGCGCGGGGCAATCCCCGCCTCGCACCCGTGCAGACGCAGATCGCCGGGCTCGCACGCGTGGAGGAACTGCGTGCGGTGTACGCCAATCGCTTCGGCAATGCGGGCGACTTCACGTTCCTCGTGGTTGGCGCTGTGGAGGAAGCGGAGCTCCGCCCGCTGGTCGAGCGCTACGTGGCCAGTCTTCCGGCAACGGAGCAACGCGAGAGGCCCGCGGATCCGAAGGTGCGGCCGTTCGCGGCGCCGGTCGAGCAGTGGCAGACCGTGTCGGTGCCGCGCGCGCAGGCGCTCCGGGTGTTCGACGGGCCGTTTCCTACGGAGCCCGAGACATACTTTCGCGAGCGGCAGCGGCTGGACGCGCTCACGCTCGTACTCGAGTCGCGGCTGCGGAACCGGCTGCGCGAGGAGCTGGGTGGCACGTACGGTGTCGAGGTTACGAGCCGCACCTACCGCCTCTATGACGAGCATTTTCGGATCCTGATCGCCTTCCAGTCGGCGCCGGAGCGGGCGCGTGAGCTGACACGTGAACTCCAGGCGATCCTGGCGGCGGTGCGCGAGGAGGGCGCGACAGAGGAGGAGCTCCAGCGGGTCGCGGAGATCCAGCGGCGCCGCCTCGAGACGGCACTGCAACGGAATGACTACTGGTTGGATCAGTTGGAGCTCCACAACCGGCTGGGCCTACCGTTGGACCGGATCGCGTCGCCGTACGCGGACGAGCCGCTGACGCCGGCGGACCTCGCCGCCGCGGCCACGACCTACCTGCCGGCCGACGCGTTCATTCACATTACGCAGATGCCCCGCGACGAGGCCCTGTCGTCCGGGGGGATGTAACGGAGGTCGCGCGCGAACACCGTTCCGGATGCCGGTTGCTGGCCGGCATCCGGCGTCCGCCGGGTCGATCGATCGGCGCAGCCGGCTGCGGCTGAGGCGGGGGCTGGCGGTCGGGGGATCCGGCAACGCTCCCGCCATGGCTCCGTGGGCGCTCCTCCGGCCC
>CALBZE010000156.1 GCA_937889645.1 uncultured bacterium | reverse complement strand
CGCGGTGGTTCGGGCCGCACGGGTTCACCATCACGACGCACGCCTTCGAGTTCCGCCCGGGCGGAGTGTGGGAGTTCATCATGCACGGGCCCGATGGGACCGATTACCCGAACTGGATCGAGTGGCGAGAGATCGTGCCCGGAGAGCGGATCGTGTACTGGCAGGGCATGCGTGCGGACGATCCGGACAAGTGGGAGACGACGGTGACGTTCGCGGATCGCGACGGCGGCACGGAGATCACCCTGCGGTCGCTCTTCAAGACGAAGGCACAGCGGGATCACGTCGTGGAGCACTTCGGCGCCGAAGAAGGCGCCCGGCAGACGCTCGAGCGGCTGGACCGCTACGTCGCCGAGCTCGCGTCGGCACGCGCCTAGGTCCCGGGCGAGGGCGCCTCGCATCCGCACGAGGTTAGGGATGCGGGGCGCTTCTCGCGCCGCCTCCGCCCTTGCCCTCCTGCTCCCCGTCGCGTTACGCTGGGGACACGCGTTGACATCGGAGTCGACACTCAGGGCGCCGTCGCGCGGCCATCCCGCCGTGCGGCGCCCTTGCCCTCGGAACGCGCCGGCCCCAGCCCAAGGAGGCATCAATGTCGACGTCGCGCCGTGACTTCCTCGCCACCTCCCTCGCCGGGTTCGTCACCGCGGCCTTCGCGCGCCCCGGCCTCGCCCGCGTGCTGCTGCGCCCCGGACAGGAGCCCGTGTTCACGCCGATCCGCCGCGGCGTCGGGTACTTCACCATGCAGGGCGGCACGATCGGGTACCTGGTGAACGACGACGGCGTCGTCGTGGTGGACACGCAGTTCCCCGAGCCCGCGAAGGCGTTCCTCGAAGGGCTGAACACGCGCTCCGGCGGGCGGCCGGTCGACATCCTCCTCAACACGCACCACCACGGCGACCACACCGGCGGCAACAGCGTGTTCCGCGGCGTGGCGAAGCGCGTCGTCGCGCACGAGAAGGCGGCGGAGCACCTGCGGCAGCCGCCGGGCGGCGGCCAGACGCCTGAGGATCAGCTCTTCCCGGACACGACGTTCACCGAGAGCTGGTCCGCCGACGTCGGCGACGAGCGGGTCACGGCGCGCTACTACGGCCGCGCGCACACGAGCGGCGATGCGGTCATCACGTTCGAGCGCGCGAACGTCGTGCACATGGGCGACCTCATGTTCCACCAGCGGCATCCGATCGTGGACCGCCCAGCCGGCGCGACGATCAAGAACTGGATCACCGTGCTCGAGCGCACCGTGCAGGACCACGCGAACGACACGGTCTACATCTTCGGCCACGCGAACACGGGCGTTCCGGTGGTCGGCGGCCGCGCGGAGCTCGAGCAGATGCGCAACTACTTCGAGGCGCTCCTCGCGTTCGTCGAGCAGCACATCCGCGCCGGCCGCTCCCGCGACGAGATCCTCGCCATGCCCGGCCCGCTGCCGGGGTTCGAGGCGTACGGCCCGTTCGGCCGGCCCAACCCGCGCGGCGCGCTGACGTGCGCGTACGAGGAGGTGGTGGAGGGGGTGGCGTAGGGAGTCCCACCGCGAAACTGTCCATATGGGGAGGGGGCTTCTGCCCCCTTTCCATTGTCGGCCACTCGTCATATTTTTTCTTGGGATCCTCGCCCGTCACCCCGGAGGCAGCCCCACCACAACTTGCCGAGATCGAGGAGGAACGCTGCCGCCGGCGAGCCGGTCTCGGAGTATCGCCACGAATACGCGAAACGGAAGAACAACCCACCCGCGGTCCCCGCGCGGAGAAACTGCGCCACGCGTACGACCCGCACCTGCCGTCGGTTCTATGCTTCGACCCGACTGGCTGCGTTGACTGCATAGACGACCTGATCGAGCCTGCGATCGGTGGAAGGCTGTCCGAAGACGACGGTGCGTTGCTCCGCCAGATGCTGGGCAGCGGGTAATCGTAGCTCGAGTGAACCGGTAAGCGCGAGGCGATGACCTATGGGCCTGCTAACATGTCCAGACTGTAGCGGAATGGTATCTGACTTGGCAGTGGCGTGTCCACATTGCGGCCGACCGAACATTCCACGAGCTTCGAGTACGGAGCCCGTTACACCTAGCTCACGCGCCACGTCAGTCCTGGCCGGGTGGCAAACCGCGCCGAAACCATGGCGCCGCTACTTTGCAAGATTGATAGACTCGATCCCGGCCGTGCTGGTCGCCACTATTCTCCTCGCCTTTGTCGATCCTGGATTAGTTGCCCCAGACGACCCGGGCTACGGAATCGTATTATTCGCCTTGTTTCTGTGGATTTGAACCGCCCTGGGTTTGCCGGAGGCTCCAACCTTTGAGAGATTGGAGTCATGA
>CALBZE010000155.1 GCA_937889645.1 uncultured bacterium | reverse complement strand
GGAGTACGGAGCTGAGCTGGCGAGTCGGCGGCGAGCGTCATCGTTGCGGAGGGGCTGGTAGAGGTCAGGGCACCATCCCATCCGTCGGGAGCGGGGCACCGTCTCGGGGCGGGGGATGTCGCCCGTGTGGAGACGAACGGCGCGGTGCAGATCCGGCGAGGGGGCGACGCGTCGGCTGGCGGATGCTTCCATTACCACACTGCCGCTCACGGCCTCTTACCAGCAGGAGCCGGTTGCGCAGACTCCTGACCTGATCCGCCTCTCGCTCGGACTGCGCGTGCGGCAAGAGCGGAACGTGGTGCTGTTCCACAGGCAGTTCGCTCGAGCCCCCAGGTCCAGTCGTACCCGACGACGAGACCGTCGTGCGCTGAGGTGCGACGGCCAGTGGAAGCCCCGCCGGTTGCGAGGCCGGTCGAAGCGCCGTACTGTTGGGATCCAATCCCGAATGTGATCCCCCGGCCCCATGACCGACCGCGACGACGCGCCAACCGGATGCGACGCCGCATCCATCGAAGCCCTGTTCCGGGCACATTACAGCCGGCTTTGCGACTTCGTGAACTGCTACGTGCGCTCACCCGAGACGGCGAGTGACCTGGTTCAGGATCTCTTCGTGCACCTCTGGGAGCGCTGCGATGCGGGCGACGTCCCGCTCCTGACCACCGCTTACCTGTATACTGCGGCCCGGAACCGTGCCCTCAAGCACCTACGCCACCGCCGCGTGGTGGCGCGTTGGGCGGAGCGAGTGGCGAGTGCGCCGTTGCCCACGGGCCCGCAAGCGGATGAGCGGCTGAGGACGCGCGAGATGGCGGAAGCGATCCGCCGCGCCATCGACGCGTTGCCCGACCGGTGCCGCCAGATTTTCTTGTTGAGTCGGGAGAAGTACCTGTCGTACGCGGAGATCGCGGAGGTTCTGGGGATCTCGGTCAAGACGGTGGAAACGCAGATGTGGCGCGCGCTCAAGTCGCTTCGCAAGAGTCTCGCCCCATATCTCGGCCTCGCCCTCACCCTTGCCGCTCTCGCCCGCCTGGGCAGCCACTTGGTGGGCTAGATCTCGCCCGAACCGGGTGTTCCCGAGCAGCCGTGTAAGGGTCCGGGACACCTGAGGGGTTGTTCGGAAGAAATCCTACGGACGATGACTATGGGGCGCGGACGGGATCTCATCGATCAGATCGACGAAGCGCAGGGCGCCAAGCTCGCCCGCTACGTGGCCGGTCGCAGTTCGCCGGAGGAGGCGGCGGAGGTGCGGGCATGGGCAGCGGCCGACCCGGCGCACGCAGACCTCCTCGAGGCACTGGAGGAGGTTTGGGGGCTGGCACGTGACACGGAGGTCGTCTGGGATCCTGACGCCGCCTGGGAGGAGGTATGCCGGCGGCGTGAGGCGCGGCGGTTCCGGACGCAGCCTGTGCCAGCCGCTTCTCGGCGGTCCTTCTCGTCCGGTTTACTGCGTGCGGCCGCCATCGCCGCACTCGTGATCGGCGGTGTGGCCATCAGGGCGATCGTGACGCGAGAGTCCGAGCAAGCTCCGCGCGAAGTCGCGATGCACGAATACACGACCCGGCGGGCACAGCATGCGCGGGTGCGGCTCCCGGACGGCACGAGCGTCGTCCTCAGCGTGGACAGCCGGCTGCGGGTGCCGGAGGACTACGGCCGGGGGGCGCGCGAGGTGTACCTCGACGGCGAAGCGCGTTTCGATGTCGAGCACGATGTGCGGCGGCCGTTCCGCGTGTATGCGGCGGGAGTCGTCGCCGAGGACCTGGGCACGGTGTTCGGCGTGCGGGCCTACCCCGCTGACACGTCGGTCACCGTAGTGGTGGCCGAAGGGTTGGTCGAGGTGAAAACGGCGGCACCGGATCGGCCGGAAGTGGCGTACCGACTCGAGCCCGGCCAGCTCGCGCGTGTGGGTCAGTCCGGCGAGGTCCGGGTCGAGCGCGATGTCGATGCCGCCGATTACCTGGCGTTCGCCGAGGGGCGACTCGTCTTCAGGGACACACCGCTGGGCGAAGCCGCGGCGCAGCTCGGGCGCTGGTACAACGTCGACGTGCGGGTGGCCGACCCGGAGCTCGCGGCGTTGCCGCTGACGGCGTCGTTCGGGCCAGAGCCGATCGCCGATATCCTGAACCTGATCGCCCTTTCGCTCGGTATACGGCACGAGCGGGAGGGCGATGTAGTGACCTTCCGCCGGTAGCTCACGCACCGCGGCCGCACCGGGCATCAAAGCGTTCTGGCCGCTTGCGCGGCGCGCAGCGGCCCCACCATCACGCCGGCGCGCTCACCTCCACCACACCACCCTGCATCACCGCCCGGTGCGCCGCGATGCCGACGAGCGTCGCGCGCAGGCCATCCTCGGCCGTGGCGGCCGGCGCTTCGCCTTCCACGATGCTGCGGACGAAGTCGGCGAGCGCGTAGTAGAGCGGCGGGTGCTCGAGCCCGGCGCCTTCCTGGAGCCGCCCCTGCGCGGCGAGGCGTGTGGCGTCGGCGACGAGGACGATGCCTTCTTCGCCGTGGAACTGCTGACGCGCGGCGTACACCTCCCAGCCCTGCGTAGGCGCATCCGTCTCCTTGAAGAACCAGCCATGCGTGCCGGCGAGCCGGACGGCGCCGTGCGTGCCGTAGAGTACCTCGTACTCGCCGCCGTACGAGTTCGCGAGCGTCGCCTGATAGGTCAGGATGACGCCGTCGTCCCAGTGCACGCGGAGGTGGATCGTGTCCGGCATGCTGCGGCCGTCCCGGTGCAAGCGGATCGAGCCCGTGCCCTCGACGCGGACGGGTGGGCGCCCGCGCAGGAAGGTGAAGACGTCGATCTGGTGCGAGGCGAGCTCGCCCGCGAGCCCGATCGAGACGTCCGGGTCCAGCCGCCAGTTGAAGGCGCGCTCGAGCGCGCGGTCCGGCGCTGGGACGCGCCAGCTCGTCTTGCGGTGGTGCTGCGCGTAGAGGGAGACGACGTCTCGTATCGAATCGCTCCGGACGAGGAGCAGCGTGCGCCGGTAGATCGGATTCGAGCGCGCGAGCAGCCCGGGCCGGAAGACGCGGCCAGACGCGGCTGCGGCCGCGGCGATCGCGCGCGCGTCCTCCTCCGTCGAGGCGAGCGGCGCCTCGCAGTAGACGTGGCGGCCGGCCGCGAGGGCATCCTCCACGATCTCCCGGTGCAAATGCGTCGGCGTGGCGACGATGATGCCCTCGATGTCGGGGCGTTCGTCCAGGAGCTTGCGGTGGTCGTCGAAGGCAGCGGCGCCGGCGGCGCGCTCGAGGCCGGCTCGCACGCGGGTGGGGACGACGTCGCAAACGGCCGCGACCTCGACCGCGTCGAGCTTGCGGAGTTCGTCGAGGATCGCGCGGCCCTGCCGCCCGATGCCGATGACGGCGAGCTTCTTGGCCTGGCCGCGCCTGCGCGGCGCCGCGAAGGCGATCTCGGGGGCAATGGCGACGGCGGCGAGGGCGCCGGCGGTCTGGGCAATGAAGGTGCGTCGGTCAGTCATGACTACACG
>CALBZE010000154.1 GCA_937889645.1 uncultured bacterium | reverse complement strand
GCTCGAACTGCTCGCGGCTCTTCTTGTCGATATGGGGCGAGCGCAGAACCGTCCACCGCTGAATCCGCGTGGGGAGCGGAATCGGCCCGCTCACGCGCGCACCCGTCTTCTCCGCCGTCCGCACGATGTCCGCCGCGGTCTGGTCGATCACCGCGTGATCGAATGCCTTCAGCCGAATGCGGATCTTGCCCGCCATGTCTCGCTTCCCTCGCCCCTTACTCGAGGATTTCGGTGACGACGCCGGCGCCGACGGTGCGGCCGCCCTCGCGGATCGCGAAGCGCAGCTCCTTCTCCATCGCGATCGGCGTGATCAGCTCGATCGTCATCTGCACGTTGTCGCCCGGCATCACCATCTCCACCCCCTCCGGCAGCGAGATCGTCCCCGTCACGTCCGTCGTCCGGAAGTAGAACTGCGGCCGATAACCCGGGAAGAACGGCGTGTGACGCCCACCTTCCTCCCTCGTCAGGACGTACACCTCCGCCTTGAACTTCGTGTGCGGCGTGATCGAGCCCGGCTTCGCCAGCACCATCCCTCGCTCGACCTCGTTCTTGTCCACACCACGAAGCAGCAGCCCCACATTGTCCCCGGCCACACCCTCGTCCAGCACCTTCCGGAACATCTCCACACCCGTCACCACCGTCTTCTTGTCCGCCCCCAACCCCACAATCTCCACCTCATCCCCAACCTTCACCCGACCACGCTCAATACGACCCGTCGCCACCGTCCCTCGACCCGTGATCGAGAACACATCCTCCACCGGCATCAGGAACGGCTTGTCCACCTCCCGCTCCGGCTCCGGAATGTAGCTGTCGATCGCCTCCATGAGCTCGGTGATCTTCTTCCCCCACTCATCATTCGGATCACCGCTCTCCAGCGCCTTCAACGCACTCCCACGAATGATCGGCGTCTCATCACCCGGGAAGTCGTACTCCGACAACAGCTCCCGTACCTCAAGCTCCACCAGGTCGATCAGCTCCGGGTCATCGACCATGTCACACTTGTTCAAAAACACCACGATGTACGGCACATTCACCTGACGCGCCAGCAGAATATGCTCACGCGTCTGCGGCATCGGCCCATCCGCCGCACTCACCACCAAAATCGCCCCGTCCATCTGCGCCGCACCCGTGATCATGTTCTTCACGTAGTCGGCGTGACCCGGACAGTCCACGTGCGCGTAGTGCCGCTTCTCCGTCTCGTACTCCACATGCGCCGTCGCAATCGTGATCCCTCGCTCACGCTCCTCCGGCGCCTTGTCGATCTGATCGTACGCAACGTGCTGCGCCAGCCCCTTCGCCGCCTGGATCGCCGTGATCGCCGCCGTCAACGTCGTCTTCCCATGGTCAACATGACCAATCGTCCCCACGTTCACGTGCGGCTTCGTCCGCTCAAACTTCGCCTTCGCCATGGTCTCCCCCGGACTCGATCTCGGTCGCTATCCGCGGACCTTGGAGAGGATCTCTTCCGCCTTCGAGCGCGGCACTTCTTCGTAATGCGAGAACTCCATCGAGTACACGGCACGCCCCTGCGTCAGCGACCGGAGCGTCGTCGAGTACCCGAACATCTCGGCGAGCGGAACGCTAGCGCCGATCACCTGCGCATCCGCGCGCTGCGTCATGCCGCCGATCTTGCCACGCCGGCTGGACAGGTCACCCATCACGTCACCCATGTACTCCATCGGCGTGACGACTTCCACGTTCATGATGGGCTCGAGCAGCACCGGATCGGCGCGACGCGCCCCCTCCTTCAGCGCGATCGAACCGGCGATCTTGAACGCCATCTCGCTCGAGTCCACCTCGTGGTACGAGCCGTCGATCAGCTCGACGCGCACGTCCACCATCGGGTAGCCGGCGAGGACGCCGTTCTCCATCGCTTCCTTGATGCCCTGCTCCACCGGACCGATGTACTCACGCGGGATCACGCCGCCGACGATCTTGTCCTCGAAGATGAAGCCCTGCCCGGGCTCCGCCGGCGAGATGTTGATCACCACGTGCCCGTACTGACCACGACCGCCCGTCTGCCGGATGAACTTGCCCTCGACGTTGTAGGCGGCCTTCCGGATCGTCTCGCGGTACGCGACCTGCGGCCGGCCGACGTTGGCGTCGACCTTGAACTCACGCTGCAGCCGGTCGACGATGATCTCGAGATGCAGCTCGCCCATCCCGCTGATGATCGTCTGGCCGGTCTCCGGGTCCGTGTGCACACGGAAGGTCGGATCCTCTTCGGCCAGCTTGGCGAGCGCCGCGGCCAGCTTGTCCTGGTCCGCCTTGGTCTTCGGCTCGATCGCCACGTCGATCACCGGCTCCGGGAAGCGCATCGCCTCGAGGATGATCGGGTGGTCCGGATCGCAGAGCGTATCCCCGGTCTTCGTGTCCTTCAACCCGATCGCGGCGGCGATGTCGCCCGCGAAGACTTCGTCCCGCTCCTCCCGGTGGTTCGCATGCATCTGGAGGATGCGGCCCACACGCTCACGCCGGTCCTTCGTCGAGTTGTAGATGTAGGAGCCGGCGGACAGCGAACCCGAGTAGACGCGGAAGAACGTCAGCTTCCCGACGTACGGGTCCGTCATGATCTTGAACGCGAGCGCCGCGAACGGCTCGTCGTCGGACGCCTTCCGCTCGATGATCGTCTCGTCGTGGTGCGGCAGGTGCCCCTTCACCGGCGGGATGTCCACCGGCGAGGGCAGGTAGTCGATCACCGCGTCGAGGAGCTGCTGAACGCCCTTGTTCTTGAACGCCGACCCGCACAGGACGGGCACCATCTTGCCCTCGATCGTCGCCTTGCGGATCGCGCGCCGCAGCTCGTCCTCCGAGATCTCCTGGCCTTCCAGGTACCGCTCCAGCAGTTCCTCATCGGACTCGACCGCGGCCTCGACGAGCTCGTGCCTGAGCTGCGCTACCTTGTCGGCGAGCGCATCCGGCACCGGCTCCTCGGTCCACCGCGCGCCCAGCGACTCCTCATCGTAGACGAGGCTGACGCCGCGGATCACATCGATGATCCCCGTGAACAGCTCGCCCTGACCGAGCGGGTACTGGACCGGGAAGGCCTGGGCCCCGAGCCGCTCACGGATCATCGACACGACATTCTCGAAGTCCGCGCCCACGCGGTCCATCTTGTTGACGAACGCGATGCGCGGCACGCCGTAGCGGTCGGCCTGACGCCACACCGTCTCCGACTGCGGCTCCACGCCGCCCACGCCACAGAACACCGCGATCGCGCCATCCAGCACGCGGAGGCTCCGTTCGACCTCGACCGTGAAGTCGACGTGTCCAGGCGTGTCGATGATGTTGATGCGGTATTCGTCGCCGTTGCGCTTCCAGTAGCAGGTCGTCGCGGCGGACGTGATCGTGATGCCGCGCTCCTGCTCCTGCTCCATCCAGTCCATCGTGGCG
>CALBZE010000153.1 GCA_937889645.1 uncultured bacterium | reverse complement strand
ATGTTTAACACGATATATGTGCGAACATAGCGGGGAGGTAATGAGAGGGCGTTCCGTGCTGAGTTTGCGCACGCCGCCGCTGGTGGAGGCGCCGGGTGCCACGTTTCGGCCGCACGGCGAGACCGGGGTACCCGTGGAACGTTCCCACGCCCACCTGAGCCCTGAGCCCCGAGCCCCGAGCCCCCGGGGTGTGGCGGCGGGGCCGATACCCAGAAAGGACCCACATATGAAACCACTGCTACAACTCGCGTTCGTCGGGACCGCCGTGGCGCTCCTCTGCGTCGCGCGGGGGGCGGCGGCGCAGCAGGCGACGGCGGACACGGCGTTCGTGCTCGATTCGCTCACGGTGACGGCGCTGCGCACGCCGACGCGCGTGGCGGAGGCGCCGTACTCGGTCGAGGCGCTGCGGCGCGATGGCGCGGAACGGGCCCGGCCCGCGCTCGGGCTGGACGAGGCGTTCCGGGGCGTGGCGGGGATCCAGGTGGACAACCGTTACAACTTCGCGCTGGGCGAGCGGATCTCGGTGCGCGGGTTCGGCGCGCGGTCGCAGTTCGGCGTGCGGGGCGTGAAGGTGATCGTCGACGGGATCCCGGCGACGCTCCCGGACGGGCAGTCGTCGCTGAGCCACGTGGACCCGGCGGCGATCGAGCGGGTCGAGCTGGTGCGCGGACCGGCTTCGGCGCTCTGGGGGAACGCGGCGGGCGGCGTCGTCGTACTGGAGTCCCCGGCGCCGTCGAGGTCGCCGATGCGGTCTTTGGTCGAGGTCGCATCGGGCTCGGACGGGTTGCGCCGGCTCGCGGCGACGACGGAAGGCACGGCGGGCGGGATGTCGCATCGACTCTCGCTGTCGCACCTCGCGACGGACGGGCACCGCGAGTGGAGTTCCGCGGAGAACTTGCGGTTCACCGGGATGCTGCAGCGCGCCACCGCGAACGGCGAGTTCCGCGTGGTGGGCGGGTTCACGCACTACGACGCGCGGAACCCCGGCGCGCTTACGGCGGACGAGGTGTTCCAGGATCGCCGGCATGCCAACTGGTTCAACGTCCAGAACAACACGGGGGAGAAGGGGACGCAGGCGCAGCTCGGCATCGTTTGGCGGGGCGCGCTCGGCCCGGGGGCGCTCGAGGTCTCGGCGTACGGGGCCACGAAGCAGCTCGAGAACCCGATCCCGCCGACGATCATCGACGTCGACCGGGTGGTGACCGGGGCGCGGGCCGTGTTCCACGCCACGTCGCCGCTCGGCGAGCGGGCGATGCGCTGGGCCGTCGGCGTCGAGGCCGATCGTCAACGCGACGACCGGCTCAACCACGCCAACCAGAACGGCATGCGGGGTCTACGTACCCTGGACCAGCTCGAGACGGTGACGTCGGGCGCGGTGTTCGGCCAGGTCATGCTCCCGATGGCGGACCGGGCCCAGCTGCTCGGCGGGGTTCGCTATGACCGCTTCCGGTTCGAGGCGGAAGACCGTCTCGTGCACGGATACGACCCGGACGACTCGGGTCATCGCGAGATGGACGCGGTGAGCCCGTCGGTCGGGATGCACGTCGACGTGCGCGAGTGGGCGCACCTGTATGCGAATATCGCGACGTCGTTCGAGACGCCGACCACGACGGAGCTCGCGAACCGGCCGTCCGGCGGCGGCGGCTTCAACCCGGAGCTGGAGCCGCAGCGGACGCGGTCGTTCGAGGCGGGCGTGAAGGGGAGCGTGGGCGACGTCGCCTCGTACCAGCTCGCGGCGTACCGGGCGCGCGTCGAGGACGCGCTGATCCCGTTCGAGGTGCCGGGCATGCCCGGGCGGCAGGTGTTCCGCAACGCGGGGTCGGCGGTGCACCGGGGCGTCGAGGCGAGCGTGGGGCTCACGGTGATGCGTCGCCTTTTCGCGCGGCTCGGCTACACCGTTACGGACGCGCGGTTCGAGCGGTACGTCGTGGACGACGTCGCCTTCGACGGCAACCGGATCCCCGGCGTCGCGCCGTTCCGATTCGACGCCGCGCTGACCTACCGGGAGCCCGCCGGCTGGTTCGTCGGGCTCGACCACCGGCGTCGCTCGCGCACCCCCGTCGACGACGCGAATTCGGTATATTCGGCGGGGTACCACGTGACCGACGTGCGTGCGGGGAGGGACGGGATGCGCCTGGGCACGTTGGAGGTCTCGACGTTCGCGGGCGTGTCCAACCTCTTCAATGCGGAGTACGACGCCGCCGTCACGGTGAACGCTTTCGGCCAGCGGTACTTCGAGCCCGCGCCGGGGCGCGCGTTCTACGTGGGCGCGCGGGTCGCGTTCGGAGGGGAGTAGGGGCCGCGGGACTAAGCGATCTCCCTGCGCCCTTCTCCGAGGCGGATCGCGCCGGCGCTCGCGCCCCGGGTGGAGCCGCCGGTGTCGCGGAAGGTGCGGGCACGGGCGCGCGACCGGCCGCCGCGGCCCCGGAACCGCTTCAGCGCGTCCGAGACCTCGCGCTGGATCTCGTCCATCCGCTCGCGGATGAGCGGGACGACGAGGCACGGCGTGCCGTCGGTCGCGGCGGGGCCGAGCGTGGCCGCCGCCTGGACGTCCCGCCCGACGTGGAGCGGGCCGTGGACGACGACGTCGCCGCGCTCGCCGCCGAGGAACCGGTCCAGCTCCGCGCGGTCCGTGTAGCCGATGGCGATGTGGCCAACGGGGGTGCCCGGCGCGGTCTCCCGGGCGACGTCGCGGGTCCGCGCGGCCTCCCGGGCGGAACCGCGGCCCCGGGTCGTCTCCCGGCCGCCGTCACGCCCCCGCGCGGACTGTCGGCCGGCGCCGCGGCCGCCCCGGCGGCTCCCGCCGTTGCGCGAGCGTGCGTCGTTCTTCTTGCGCCCTCGTCTGGCCATTCTCTCCCTCCACGTCACCAGCGACGAGGGACAAGGGGTGCAAGATGCACACCGGGCGGCCCACAACGCGGCGGGTGACCGGGCGGGGTGCAGGGCGGGTGACCGGGCGGAGTGCACGGCGGGTGACCGGGCGGAGTGCACGGCGGGCGCCAGCGCGGGCGCGCGGTGGGTGGCCGGCCGGGTGCACGGCAGGTGTCCGAACGGATGCACGCGGGCGTCGGGTCGGGCGCGGGGCGCTCGGCCGGAACCGTGGCGCCCCCCGGCACCCGGGTTGATCCGCCACCGCCGGCCTCCCATATTCCCGCCCCTTTGTTCCACCCGACCGGGAAGCATCCGATCGCATGACGACCGAGGCGAAATCCGCCCCGTACCTTTACGATCTCAATCCGGAACAGCGTGCGGCCGTGCTGCACACGGAGGGCCCGCTCCTGATCCTCGCGGGGGCGGGCTCGGGGAAGACGAAGACGCTCGTGCACCGAATCGTCCACCTGATCCGCGGCAAGGAGGTCGACCCGTCGCGGATCGTGGCGGTCACCTTCACGAACCGCGCGGCGGACGAGATGCGCGAGCGGGTGCAGGCGTACGCGGGCGCGGAGGCGCGCGCGGTCACGGTGAGCACGTTCCATTCGCTGGGCGTGCGGATCCTGCGCGCGCACGGGCATCGGCTGGGGCTGCCGGATCGCTTCGCGATCTACAGCGGCCCGGACCAGCTCGCGGCGCTGCGTACGGCGTGCGAGGAGATCTCGATCGACGACGACCGCTTCGACCTGAAGCGGATCATGCGACGGATCTCGGACTGGAAGTCGCGCCGCGTATCGCCGGAGGTCGCCGCGCGCGAGGTGGCCGAGGCGAAGACGCGCGGCACCCGCGCCGACGACTACGCGATCCTCGCCGCTCACGCCTACGGGCGCTACGAGGAGGTGCTGCGCGCGGCCGGCGCCGTCGACTTCGACGACCTGCTCCTCCTCCCGGTCGAGCTGCTCGAGAAGGACGAGGAGGTGCGGCGCGATCTCTGGCGGCGCTGGCACTACCTCATGATCGACGAGTACCAGGACACCAACGCCGTCCAACTCGAGATGGCGCGGCTCCTGGCGGGGCAGCGCCGCAACCTATGCGTCGTGGGAGACGACGACCAGTCGATCTACGCGTTCCGCGGCGCCGACGTCGGCAACATCCTCGAGTTCGAGCGCCACTTCCCGGGCGCGCGCGTGATCAAGCTGGAGCAGAACTACCGCTCGACGAAGCGGATCCTGGCCGCGGCGAACGCGGTCATCGCGGGGAACCGGCACCGGCACGAGAAGCAGCTCCGCACCGAGAACCCGATCGGCGCGCCGATCGACTATTACGAGCACCCGGACGAGGAGGCGGAAGCCGAGACCATCGCGAAGGAGATCTCCGTGCGCCGCTTCACGCAGAAGCGGAAGTGGGGCGACTTCGCGGTGCTCTATCGCACGAACACGCAGGCGCGGCCGCTCGAGGAAGCGCTGCGCGGGCAGAACATCCCGTACCGGGTGATCGGCGGGACGTCGTTCTTCGACCGGAAGGAGGTCGCGGACGCGGTGGCGTACCTGCGCGCCGTCGCCTTCCCGGACGACGAGATCGCGATTCGCCGGATCATCAACTACCCGACGCGGGGGATCGGGCGGACGACGGTGCTGAAGATCGCCGAGGCGGCGCAGCTCGCGAAGGTGGGGTTCGCGAAGGCGCTCGCGGCGGCGGACGAGGAGCTGGTGGGCGGCGCCGCGGCCCGCGCGATCCGGGAGTTCCTGCAGCTCCTGGCGGACGCGCGCGAAAAACTCGCGGCCGCCGAGGCGGAAGCGGCCGCGGCGCCGCCCCCCGAGGGGCTCCCGCCGATCGCACGCTGGGCGCGCGACTTCTTCGACCGCATCGGCCTCGAGGAGGCGATCCGCGCCGACAAGCGGAACGCGCGCACCGCGGACGCCCGCGTCGACAACCTGCGCGACGTGGTCGGCTCGATCGCCCGCTTCGAGCGGCGTCGCTGGGCGGAACTCCTCGACCGGGCGGCCGATCCCGCCGCGCCCGCGGAACCGATCCCGGCCGCCGCGCCCGACGACGAGGACTGGAGCCCGCCCACGCTGGCCGACGCCCTCGCGCGGATCGCGCTCGTCGACCTCGACGACCGCAAGGACGACGAACGGGAGGACGACGCGACCGTCGCCCTCATGACGCTCCACTCCGCCAAGGGGCTCGAGTTCCCCGAGGTCTTCATCGTCGGGCTCGAGGAGGAGATCCTCCCGCACGCACGCTCGCTCGACGACGCGGCCGACCCCGAGGCGCCCGGATACGCCGACCCGCTCGCCGAGGAGCGGCGACTGTTCTACGTGGGGATCACGCGCGCCCAACAGCGCCTGACCCTCTCGCTCTGCCGCGCCCGGCGCCGCAACGGCGAGCTGGTGCCGAGGCAGCCGTCGCGCTACCTCCAGGAGATCCCTGTCGACCTGCTCAACGTGAAGTCCACAGGCACGGTGCTGACCGAGGAGGAGTCGGCGGCGCTGCGGCAGAATTTCTTCGCGCAGATGCGGGCGATGTTGGCGGGCGGGGAGGAGTAGGGGAGCGGGGGGCAGCTGGGGCTCGGGGCTCAGGGCTCGGGGCTCAGGGCTCAGGGCTCAGGGCTCAGGGCTCGACCGAACTGCACCCAAAACGCTGTCAGGCGGGAAATGGGATCGGTTGGGTCGAAAAAATCGCCCCAAGCGAACCCGGAATGCCGGTGCGGGTGTCCAGGGTGCGATTGCGTGGAAATAATCGACCGAATCGCACCCGGAAGCGCCGCCGGAAGACTTCGGGTGCGGTTTGGTACACTCGCCGGCGGGCACGCCGGTCGGGTTCGACGTCCGCCGTGCACCCCGCAATATCGCCCGGCGCGCGCCCCGCACTATCGTTCGCCGTACGCCCCGGACTATCGCTTGCCGCGCACCCGGGACTATCGCCCGCAGCGTGCCCCGCTGTTTCGCCGGTCCACACCCCGAGGGAGTCGCGCCCGTCCGCAGCTCCGCAATCCGCGTCAGTCCGCGATTGCGTCCACCTGATACGCGATCCCCCACGCGCCGGGGCCGAGGTGAGTGGCGAGGGCCGGTGAGGCCGGCGCCGTGATGATCTCGGCGTCGGGGTAGTGCTCGAGGAGCGCGGCGCGGATTCCGGGCACGATCTCCGGGCAGCCGACGTGGACGATCCCGAAGCGGACGGTCGCGCGGCCGGGCGTCGCCCGGTCCCGGATCAGCTCGATCATCCTGGGGAGCACGTTCTTCGGACCCAGCACCTTGGCGAACGGCACGATCCTGCCGTCGGTGGTCAGTCCGAGGATCGGGCGGATGCGGAGCCGGCCGGCGAGCCAGGCCTGGCCGCGGGAGACGCGGCCCGAGGCGAGGAGGTTGTCGAACGTCTCGACGGTGAAGAGGATCCCTGAGCGGGCGCGGACGCGGTCCAGCTCGGCGACGATCTCGTCGACCGGCGTCCCGAGCTCGGCGAGTTCCGCGGCGCGCAGCACGAGCAGCCCTTCGGTGAGCGACGCGCCTCTGGAGTCGAAGACCGTGACGGGCGTGTCGCCTAGCATCCGGGCCGCGGCCTGGCCGGAGGCGAGGGTCCCCGAGAGCGTGGAGGACAGGAGGACGGCGAGGACGTGTTCGCCATCCTCGGCCGCGCGCCGGTAGGCTTCGAGGAACGCGGCCGGCGGCGGTTGCGACGTCGTCGGGCGCTCGCCGCGGCGGAGCCGCTCGACGAACGTCTCGGAATCGATGTCGACGCGGTCGCGCAGCGACTCGTTGCCGTAGACCAGCGACACGGGGACGACGTGGATCCCGTGCGCGCGGACGACCTCGTCCGGCAGGTCCGCGACGCTGTCCGTGACGATCGCGACCGGGCGACGGGCGAGGTGGACGTGGGCGTCGGCCGAGCGGGCGATCGCGGCGTGCTGCGCGTGCATGTCCTCCGCCTTGTGCGCGGCCAGCTCGCCGAACTCCCGCAGGCGCGCGAACACCGCGTCCGGGTCGTCGGTGTGGACGTGGACCTTGAGCACGCCGGCGCCGCGGATCACGATCAGCGAGTCGCCGAGCCCGGCGAGCGCCGCGCGCACGACGTCGGCCTCGGGGAGCGCGTCGCCGCGCACGAGCGCCTCGGTGCAGAACCGGTACTGGTCGGACACGTCGACGGTCGCGGCGGCCGCGATCCCGGCGGCAGGTTCACCGAGCGACGGGGACGCCGCCGGGACGCCGTCGGCGGCGACGTCGTGGTGCGGCTCGTCGAGCGAAGGGGACGCCGGGACGCCGGCGGTGGCGCCGGCGCCAATGTCGCTTCCCGTCCCGCCATCGTTCCCGACCCCGCCGTCGCTTCCGGCCCCGATGCCGCCCGCGGCCGCTCCCTCCGGCACGCCGCGGATCAGCTTCGCGATCCCCTCGAGCAGGTGGACGAAGCCCTTGGCGCCCGCGTCCACGACGCCGGCGGAGCGCAATACGGGGAGCAGGTCGGGCGTCCGGGCGAGGGCGTCGCGGGCGCGGGCGATGAGACGGTCGAGCAGCTCGACGAAGTCCGAGGTCTGTGACCGCTCCGCCTCCTCCGTCGTCTCTCGGATCACCGTGACGATCGTCCCCTCGACCGGCCTCTCGAGCGACGCATACACGTGGTCTGCCGCGCGGCGCAGCGCGACGACGAACTCCTCCACGCTGAGCCGCTGGCGCCCTTCCACGGCCGCCGAGAAGCCGAGGAGGAAGTGCGAGAGGATCATCCCGCAGTTGCCCCGGGCGCCGAGGACGCCGGCATCCGCCGCGCACCGGGCGACGGCTCCCACGTCGCGCTCCCGCGTCGCCCGGAGCCCGTCCGCTATGCTGCGGACCGTCAGGGCGAGGTTGGTCCCGGTGTCACCATCCGGCACCGGATAGACGTTGATACGATTGAGTTCCGCGCGGCAGTGCTCGGTGTGGTCGCACGCCGCGATGAGAGCCCGCCGGAGCCTGGACCCATCTAGATAGACGATCGGCATGCAACGAAGATAGACGACGGTCGCGGAGAAACAAGTGATCCCGGGCAGAGAGCGTCCTGTCTCGAGACGTCGCCGGGATTACCCCACTCCTCGCACGCCGTGGCGCGGGACACGGACGGATCGACAGTTGCAGGGACCTGCGGTCCGGCGAGACTTGCGGAGGTCCCGGATGATTCGTAGAATTGTGCGTTTAGCGACAGGGACGAATAGACCCGGCGCATGGACCGCTTCGCTCCCGGGCCGGCCGAGCCGGCGCCGGGGAGCGAACTTTTCGTGGTTTGCCGGTTTAGAGAAATTCGGAGCATCATTCCAGGCCGCCGCCGCGGCCGTGTCAACGTTTCCCGCAACCGTGGAGATCCCGGAGATGGTGCACATCCGCGACTTTCGTCGACTCACACTGATCCTGTCGCTCGGATTGGTGACCGGCGGCGGACTGGTGCTCGCGTCGCCCGCTGCGGCGCAGGATCGGTTCCGCGTGCTCGTGCCGAAGTCGCTGGCCCGCGAGGGCGAGATCAAGAAGAACTTCGGCGAGGACGTGTCGAAGGAACTGCGGAAGCTGATCGACGAGCTTCCGACGCACCGGCCGGTGGAGAAGGACGACCTCAAGGACGCGCTCAAGACGTACAAGCTGAAGGAGGACGACCTCATCAACTGCGTCACGGCGCGTCAGCTCGCGGCGCAGCGCGGTTTCGAGCTGGTCATGTGCGGGTCGTACGCGGCGGCCGGCTCGGGCTTCGAGGTCAAGGCGCAGTTCATCAGCCCGCGCGAGAACTACGAGTTCACGGTGCCGACCTTCACGGCGACGGACCCGAAGGAGGCCGCGCGGACCATCTTCCAGTCGTTCCGCAACTACGTCGACCTGCTGGCGTACACGGCGTACTGCATGGAGCACAACAACAGCCGGCAGTGGAGCGAGGCGCTGCAGCGGTGCGACGCCGCGCTGGCGATCGATCCGAACGCCGAGACGGCGCTGTACGGCCGTGGGTACGCGCTCATGCAGCTGGACCAGGACGAGGCGGCGCTGACGGCGCTGACCAAGGTGCTCGAGCGGAACCCGATCCATCAGGAGGCGCTGCAGGCCGCGGGGTACGTGACGGCGAAGCTCGGGCGCCTCGAGGAGTCGCGCGAGTACTACAACCGGTACCTGGAGCTGAACCCGGGCGACGCGCGTGTGCGCCTCACGATCGCGAACGACGCGGCCAAGGCGGGCGACCCGGAGGGCGCGCTGCAGATCGCCGAGGTCGGGCTGCAGGGCGACGACGCCGATCTGACGCTCGTCGAGTACGCCGGCTATTACGCCATGGCTGCGGCGGCGAAGGCGCAGGCGAGCGCCGCGGAGGGCGAGAGCGGCAACGGTGATGTGGCTCCGGCCGCGGCCGCGTTCTACGAGAAGGCGCTCGGCTACTTCGACCGCGTCCTCGCGGCGAACCCGGATTCGCTCCAGCCGAACTTCCCGGTCCAGTACGTCAACGCGCTGGTCCAGCTCGGCCGGCCGCAGGAGGCGACCCAGCGTGGCGCCGAGTTCGTGCGGATGCAGCCGGACAACGTGCCGCTGTGGACGGTCTACGCCTCGGCGCTGAACGACGCCGGCCGGTTGGCCGACGCCCTGGCGGCGCTCGACTCGGTCCTCGCGAAGGATCCGAACGCGCCGAACGTCCGGGCGCGCAAGGCGCAGTGGCTGCTCCAGAGCGGGCAGCTCGACGCGGCCAAGGCCGCGTTCCAGGACGCGGTCGCGGCGGGCGAGATCAACGCAGACCAGGCCGCGCGCGCATTCCTGGCGATCGGCGTGAACGACAAGTACCAGAAGAAGGACTACAACGGCGCGCTGCCGTACCTGCGCGCGGCGCACGAGCTGGCGCAGGACGCGGTGAACCAGGGGATGGCGCACTTCTACATTGGCTACATCCTCTACGTCCAGGGTGAGGAGATCCAGGCGCCGAGCACGGCCGCGTCGGCGCAGCGGGCTCTGCCGATCTTCCAGCAGTCGCGCGAGCACCTGCAGAAGGCGAAGCCGTTCGCGGACACGAACCCGTCGATCGCGAACAGCCTGCAGCAGCTCCTTGCCAACGTCGATCAGTACATCGAGATCCAGGAGCTGCTGATCAAGCGCGGCCGTTGAGCGGCGACGCGATCGGGGCCCGCTGAGCCATTAGCGGGCGGACCGGGCCGGGGGCGTGAACTCACGCCCCCGGCTTTTTTTGCGCCCGGCGGTCCCGTCCAGAGGCCGCGTCCCGAATCCGCGTAGCGCGGCCGCGAAGTAGGGCCGGGTCCCCAGGCCCCATTCCTCGGCCGCGGCGGGCGGCACGGTCGCGGGGAAGCGTCGGGGGATCAGGGCGCCATGACCACGAGCCGCAGCGGCCACAACGTGTAGTGATACCGCCGCGCCCTCACCGGCTCGCCGTCCGCGTTCACCGCGAGCGGCGCCCGGGGAGCGACCACGATCGACGTCGCCCGGGTGTAGCGCACGCCAGGGCTCTCGAGGTGCGTCCCGGCGCGAAGGTCCGGGAGGAGCGCCAGGAAGTCGAGGCGCGGCATCGCCTCCACGACGACCAGGTCCAGCAGCCCATCCCCGACATCCGCGCGCGGCGTGAGGAGGCTGCCGCCTCCCGTCCTCCGCCCGTTCCCGACGGCGAAGAGCAGGAACTCGCCGTCGAAGAATCTGCGCCCATCGACGTGGAATCGCCCCCGCACCGGGTGCAGCACCACCAGCTCCCGCGCCCCGGCCACGACATACGCCAGAGCCCCCAACACTCGCTTCGCCTCGCCCGGCGTGTGCTCCGTCGCCTCGGCGCCGAAGCCGCCCGACGACACGTTCACGAAGAGGCGGTCGTTGACCCGCGCCACGTCGATGGCGCGCGGCCGCCCGCTCACCGCGACGCGTGCCGCTTCCACGAGCTCCTGCGGTATCCCCAGCCCCAGGGCGAAGTCGTTCCCCGTCCCGATCGGCAGGATCCCCAGCCGCGGCGGACGACGCAGTCGGCCGATCCCGTTCACGACCTCGTTCACCGTGCCGTCGCCGCCCGCGGCGATCACGAGATCCGCGCCCGCACGCGCCGCCAGCCGGGCAAGCCGCACGGCGTCCCCCGGTTCGAACGTCAGGTGAGGCCAGACGATGTGGCCGTCGGCCCGGAGCCGCGCGACGACCGAACGCAGCTCCTCGAGCCGCTGCGCATCGCCTCGGGGGTGCATGATGAGCCCAATGGTCAGCGGCACATCGATCCTCCTGGATTCGACCGGCTCCGGCCGCGGTCGTGGGGCGCCGTGGGGGCGTCGAAGGTCGGCCCGTACGGCCGGAAACCGGGCGATTCGGGCAGGCGAAGCGGCGGCCGTGTCGTGCGGGACGAATTGCAAATTCTTGGCCTACAGCGACTTGCAAAAAAGCCTTGACCGAGTGGGGCGTGGTGCGTACTATGGGGGCCGCAGTGGGGAGAAGTGGGGAAGAGTGGGGAACCACCCCGGCACCCCGAGCACCGGGAGGCCCGACGGCGCGGACTCCGACCCCGAGGGAGGGGGAGTGACCTTTCTGGGGAGCTACACCTACCAGCTCGACGACAAAGGTCGGGTGAGCCTGCCGGCTGCGTTCCGCCGGGAGGCGGGTGATCAGCGCTTCATCATGGTGCAAGCCTACCGGCCGTCGCTGGCGCTGTACCCGGAGTCGGAATGGTTGGGCGTGCAGGACCGGCTGAAGGAGCTCGTGCGCCATCAGCCGGATGCGCGCATGTGGGTGCTGTCGGTGGTCGCGAACGCGGTGGAGGTGGTTCCGGACAGCCAGGGCCGGATCCTGATCCCGGCACGATTGCAGGAGGCCGCGGAGCTGGACGGCCAGGTCCTGCTGGTGGGCGCGCTGGACAAGATCGAGCTGTGGAACCCGGACCGGTTCGAGGAGGCGATGAAGGCGGGGGCGGAGAAGTTCGAGCGGTTCGCGCCACAGATCTTCCGGTGATCGGCATGGACGGGGACATCCGTCATGTGCCGGTGATGTTGCAGGAGGTGCTCGAGTATCTACGTCCCGAAAGGGGCGGGTTGTATTTCGACGGCACGCTGGGCGACGGCGGACACAGCGAAGCGATCCTCGACGCGGGCGCGGACGTCCGCGTGATCGGAGTGGATCAGGATCCGGAGGCCCTGGAAGTGGCGAGAAGGCGGCTGGCACGATTCGGCGCGCGGGTGGAGCTGCGTCGCTCGAACTTTGCCGATGCGGCGGAGTCGTTGCGGGAGCCGCTCGCGGGTGCGCTGCTGGATCTGGGGCTGTCGTCGCGGCACCTGGACGAAACGGGGCGCGGTTTCTCCTTCCGCCCCGGCACTCCCCTGGACATGCGAATGGCCGGCCCGGCCGCGGAGGGCATACCGACGGCCGCGGATCTGTTGAACGAGCTGCCGGAACGGGATCTCGCGGATCTGTTCTGGCGGTACGGCGAGGAGCGTCGTTCGCGGCGGCTCGCGGCGGAGGTCGTGAGGCGACGCGCGGAGGCGCCGTTCCGGACGAGCGACGACCTCGTGGAGGTGCTCGAGCGGGTGTACGGCGGCCGGCTCACGGCGCAGGACAAGGCGCGGATCTTCCAGGCGCTGCGGATCGCGGTGAACGACGAGCTGGGCGCGCTGGAGCGCGCGCTCCCGGCGCTGCGGGATGCGTTGGAGCCGGGCGGCGTGCTCGTGGTGTTGTCGTATCACTCGTTGGAGGACCGGCGGGTGAAGGACGCGTTCCGCGATTGGAGCCGGGCTTGCATCTGCCCTCCGGAGCTTCCGGTGTGCCGTTGTCGCGGTCGACCGCTGGGCGAGACGCTGACGCGGAAGCCGGTCGCGCCGACGGCGGCGGAGGTGGAATCGAATCCGCGGTCGCGCAGTGCGCGGCTGCGTGCGTGGCGGAAGGCGGCGTGATGCGGGGGCAGCCGGGCGTGATTCGGGTGGCCCTGGGCTTCGCGGCGCTGCTCGCGTCGTTGAGCCTCGTGATCTGGCGGCAGAGTCGCGCGCTGGAGGTGCTGCGCGCGCTCGACGGAGTGCGGCGGGAGCGGGCGGTCCTGGAAGCGGAGCGGGCGACGGAGCTGCAGCGGATACGTCGTCTGGAGAGTCGTAGTCGCGTGGTGGCCGAGGCGGGGAAGACGCTGGGAATGTACGTGCCGACGGGTGCGGAGATCGTGATCCTACCGATGGGTGCGTCGCTGCCGGGCGCGGAGGTGTCGCGGTGAAGGTGACGGCGCGCTCTCATGCGTGGCGGCGGCGGGCGCTGCTGCTCGGGATCCTGATGGTCGGGCTCGTGGTGCTGGGCCGTGCCTTCCAGCTGCAGGTGCTGGAGGGCGAGTCCTGGCGTGCGCGCGCGGTCGGCCAGCAGCGGCAGCGGGTCGAGCTGCCGGCGCCGCGGGGGACGATCTACGACCGGAACGGCGTACCGCTCGCGGCGAGCCGGGAGGCGTACCGGGTCGCCGTCGCGCCGCGCGAGGTCCGGGACGCGGATGGGCTGGCGGCCCGCCTGCGGGAGGTGCTGGGCGTGACGGCGGCGCAGGCGCGGCGGGCGGTGGACCCGTCGCGGGCGTGGGTGGTGCTGCCCGGCCGGTACGACGAGGTGGTGCGCCAGCAGCTGGCGGGCGAGCCGGGCGTACACTTCGAGCGGGTGATCGAGCGGCTGTACCCGCACGGCGAGCTGGCGCTGGAGCTGATCGGTCGCGTGGGCGCGGACGGCCGCGCGCAGGGCGGGCTGGAGCTGGAATTCGATTCGCTGCTGGCGGGCCGGCCGGGCGAGGCGGTGGCGCGGCGGGACGTGCTGGGGCGGGTCATCCCCGGCTCGATGTTCACGGTGCAGGAGCCGGTGCCCGGCCACGACGTGGTGCTCACGATCGACTACGCGCTGCAGGAGATCGCGGACGACGCGCTGCGACGGGCGGTCGAGGAGACGGAGGCGGCGGGCGGCGACCTGGTCCTGGCGGACCCGCAGACCGGGGAGATCCTGGCCGCCGCGACGGTTCGGCGGGAAGGGGCGCGGAGCTGGCTGGCGGTGACCGAGCCGTACGAGCCGGGCTCGACGATCAAGCCGTTCGTGGCCGCGGCCCTCCTGAACGAGGGTCGGCTGACGATGTCGGACAGCGTGTACGCGGAGAACGGCCGGTACGTGAGCGGGGGCCGGACCATCACGGACGTGCACGGGTACGGGTGGCTGACCCTCCGCGACGCGCTGCGCTACTCCTCGAACATCGCGATGGCGAAGGTGGCCGGGCGTCTCGAGCCGGCGGAGCAGTACGCCTACCTGCGGGACTTCGGGTTCGGCACGCCGACGGGCGTGCTCTACCCGTCGGAGGCGTCGGGGCTGCTGCGCCGGCCGGAGCGGTGGTCCCGGTATTCGCAGAGCAGTCTTGCGATGGGTTACGAGGTCTCGGTCACTCCGCTGCAGATGGTGCTGGCGTACGGCGCGCTCGCGAACGGCGGCGTGCTGATGGAGCCGCGCCTGGTCCGCGAGGTCCGCACGCGCGGCGGCCGGACGGTCGTGCGCTTCGCGCCGCAGCCGGTGCGCCGGGTGGTGCGCGAGGAGGTGGCGCGGGAGATCAGCGAGGCGCTGGTCGACGTCGTCGAGGCGGGGACCGGGCGCGCGGCGGGGCTGGGACCGTTCCAGGTCGCGGGGAAGACGGGCACGGCGCGTCAGGTTCGGGATGGCCGCTACGAGTCTGGGAGCTACACGGCGTCGTTCGCGGGGTTCTTCCCGGCGGACGATCCGCAGTTCTCGTTCCTGGTCCGGCTGGACCGGCCGAAGGGCACGTACTACGGCGGACTCGCGGCGGCGCCGGTGATGCGTGCGACGCTGGCGGCGGCGCTCGCGGCGCGCGAGACGGCGCTGGACCGGCGGGCGGTGGCGGCGGCGGTGGTGCGGGGCGACGCCGCGGAGGAGAAGTCGACGTCGCCGCGTCGCGGGCGGCCGGACGGCGTGGCGGACGCGACACCGGCCACGCGCGCGGCGCCGCCGCCCACCGGCCCGTTCATCTTCGCGCTGAACGCGGCGCCGCCGCGGCGCCTGGACGGGATGATCGCGGCGGCAACGCGGGAAGTGCCGAAAGTGGCAGGGTTGGCGCTGCGGGATGCAGTGCTTCGGCTGCACGAGGCCGGCTTCCGGGTGGTGGTCGAAGGGAGCGGCCCCGCGGCGGAGACGGTCCCGAAGGCTGGCGAGAAGGTCGCGCCGGGCGCCGTTGTCCGGCTGAGGGGGAAGGAGGCGCGGCCGTGAGGCCCGGCGGGATCGCGTTGGCGGAGATCGTCCGGCGACTGGAGGCGGACGGTCGCGTCGTTTCGGCGCCGGGCGACTCGCCGGTGATCACCGGGGTCGCGGACGACAGCCGCCAGGTCCGGGAAGGCGACCTGTTCTGCGCCTGGGCCGGAACCGCAATGGATGGCCACCGCTTCGTCCCGGCCGCGGAAACGGCGGGTGCGGTGGCGGCGCTGGTCGAGAGGCCGGTCCCGGAGAGCACCCTCCCGCAGGTGGTCGTGCGGGACGGACGTCGGGCGGCGGCGCTGGCGGCGGCGACATTCTACGGAGATCCCGCCGCCTCTCTGCATCTGGTGGGGGTCACGGGGACGAACGGGAAGACGACGACGACGTGGCTGCTTCGCCATCTCCTGGGCGCGCGGTGGGGCGCGGCGTCGCTCGGCACGCTCGGCGTCATCCTCGACGACGGCTCGCCGCTCCCGGGCGGCGAATCGCTGACGACGCCCGGCCCCGTCGACCTCGCCCGGCTGCTGCGCGAGCTGGTCGACCGCGGCGTGGGCGCGGTCGCGATGGAGGTCTCTTCGCACGCGCTCGACCAGGGGCGGGTCCACGCGCTGCGCTTCGATGCGGCGGTCTTCACGAATCTGACGCGGGACCACCTGGACTACCACGGGACCGAGGAGGCGTACCTGGCGGCGAAGCGGGCGCTGGTCGGCCTGCTCCGTGAGGACGGCGCCGCGGTGATCAACGCGGACGACGCCGCGTGGGCCGGGCTCGAGGCGGCATCGCCCCGCGCGCTGAGCTACGCGATCGATCGCGGCGATGCCGAGGTCCGCGCCGAGCGGCTGGAGCTCGGGCCGTTCGGCGCGCGGTTCCGGCTGGTCGCGCCGGGCGGCGCGGCGGACGTGGCGCTCCCTCTGCTCGGCCGGTTCAACGTGTACAACGCTCTGGGCGCGGCGGGCGCCGCGCTGGCGCTGGGGATCGAGGTGGAAGAGGTCGCGGCCCGGCTCGGGTCGGCGCCGCAGGTGCCCGGTCGGCTGGAACGGGTGGCCGACGTGCCGTGCCCCGTGCTGCGCGACTACGCGCACACGCCGGACGCGCTGGAGCGGGTTCTCACGGCGCTGCGGCCGTTGGTGCCGGGTCGCCTGATCGTGGTCTTCGGCGCGGGCGGCGACCGGGACCGCGGGAAGCGGCCGCTCATGGGAGCGGTCGTCGAGAGGTGGGCGGACGTTCCGATCGTGACGTCGGACAACCCCCGGACCGAAGATCCGGAACTGATCATCGAGGAGATCTTGGCCGGGATGCCGGCGGGCCGGCACCTGCGGGTCACGGACCGGCGCGCGGCGATCGCGCGTGCGCTGGAGATCGCGCGGCCGGAGGACCTGGTGCTCCTGGCCGGGAAGGGACACGAGACGTACCAGATCGTGGGGCAGGAGAAGTTGCCGTTCGACGAGCGCGAGGTCGTGGCCGAGCTGGTCGCCGCGCGGGCGCCGGAGGTGGGCGCGTGAGCGTGTTCTGGACCGATCGGGAGGTCCGGCGCGCGCTCGGCCTGGCCGGCGGCGCGGCGGTCGAGTACGCGGCCGTCTCGACCGACACGCGCACGCTCCCCGAGGGCGCGCTCTTCGTCGCGCTGCGGGGCGAGCGCTTCGACGCCCACGGGTTCCTGGCGCAGGCCGCGGAGCGCGGCGCACGCGGCGCGGTGGTCGAACGCGTGCCCGAGGGCGCGCCGGCGTCGCTGGTCTACTATCAGGTGCCCGACACGCTGGAGGCCCTCGGGCTGCTCGCGCGGCACTACCGCCGCTCGCTCGGTGCCCGGGTCTGCGCGGTGGTCGGGAGCAACGGCAAGACGACGACGAAGGACCTCACGCGCGCGGTGCTCGAGACGCGCTACCGCGTGCACGCGACGCAGGGGAACCTGAACAACCTGGTCGGCGTGCCGCTGACGCTGCTCGCGGCGCCGGCGGATGCGGAGGCGCTGGTCGTCGAAGTGGGGACGAACTCGCCGGGCGAGGTCGGGCGGCTGGCGCGGATCGTGGAGCCGGAGGCGGTGATCGTGACGACGATCGCCGAGGAGCACCTCGAGGGGCTGGGCGACCTCGAGGGCGTGCTCAGAGAGGAGACCGCGATCCTCGAGGTGCTGCCGCCGCACGGCGTCGCCCTGGTCGGAGAAGAGCCGCCGGAGCTGGCCGAACGTGCGCGCACGATCGCGCCGCGCGTCCGGGTCGCCGGCTGGACCGATTTCGCGGACGCGGAGTTGCGAGCCGAACGGGTGGAGCTGGATGAACAAGGGCGGACCAGCTTCCACTGGCAGGATCGAACCGTTCGGCTCGCATTCCGCGGCCGGCCCAACGCCCGCAACGCGCTCCTCGCCCTCGGTCTGGGGATCGAGTGGGGCGTGGACGTGGATGCGGCCGTCGAGGCGCTGGCCAACGTCCGCCCGCCCAAGATGCGGGGGGAGCTGCACCGCTACGGCGATCTGACGGTGATCGCCGACTGCTACAACGCGAACCCCGCGAGCGTGGAGGCGGCGGTGGACCTGCTGGTCTCGCTGCCGAAGAACGGGGCGCGGGTCGCGGTGCTCGGCACGATGCGCGAGCTGGGCGCCGCGAGCGAGGCGCTGCACCGCCGGACGGCGGAGGCGGTCGCGGCCGCGGACGTGGATCTGATCGTGGCGACGGGGGAGTTCGCCGTCGCCTTCCAGCCGCTGGCCGACCAGCTCGGCGACCGGCTCATCGCCGTCGACGACCCGCTGGATGCGTACGCGCCGCTCGCGCGTCGTCTGAGCGGTAGGGAGATCGTGCTGTTGAAGGGTTCGCGGGGCGTCGCGCTGGAGCGGCTGCTCCCGCGGTTCGAGGAGGACTGGGGCCGAACGGCCGAAGCCCAGCGCCTCGAGGACGGGGCGCGACCCGGGAAGGAGGCGGCGACCGCCGCCGAGGGAGAGTGACGTGTGCTCTACCACCTGCTGACGCCACTGGCCGAGTATCACATCGTCTTCAACCTGTTCCGCTACATCACGTTCCGGGCGGCCGGAGCGATGGTGACGGCGCTGGTTCTGTCGTTCCTGCTGGGGCCGTCGGTCATCCGCTGGCTGCGCACGCTGCGCGTCGGGCAGGTGGTGCGGCAGGACGGGCCGGAGACGCACCTCGGGAAGGCCGGCACGCCCACCATGGGCGGCGTGCTGATCCTGATCGCGACCGTCACCGCGACGGTGCTGTGGGCGGAGCTGACGAACCCGTACACGATCATCGCGCTGATCGTCCTGGTGTGGATGGGCGTGCTCGGGTTCATCGACGACTACTTGAAGGTCGTGCGTCGGCGGACGGAGGGGCTGGTTGGGCGCTACAAGCTGATCGGGCAGGGGCTGCTCGGGCTGATCCTCGGGATCTACCTGTGGCACTGGCCGATCAGCCCGATCCCGTTCAACTGGACGGGGCTGCCTTTCTTCGCGGACCACTACCTGGTCCTGGCGCCGATCGTCTTCGTGCCGTGGGTCATGGTGGTGCTGGCCGGCAGCTCGAACGCGGTGAACCTGACGGACGGGCTGGACGGCCTCGCGGCCGGGCTTTCGGCGATCGCGGCGGCGACGTTCGCGGTCTTCGCGTACCTGATCGGCCGCGTCGACACGGCGGATTACCTGGGCTTCTTCTACCTGCCGGGCGCGGGCGAACTTGCGATCTTCGCGGTCGCGCTGACCGGCGCGGCGCTCGGGTTCCTGTGGTTCAACGCGCACCCGGCGGAAGTCTTCATGGGCGACACCGGGTCGCTGGCGATCGGCGGCGCGATCGGCGCGGTCGCGATCCTGCTGAAGCTGGAGTTCCTGCTGGTCATCGTGGGCGGCGTCTTCGTGCTGGAGGCGCTCTCGGTGATCCTGCAGGTGGGCTACTTCAAGTACACGGCCCGGCGGTACGGGCAGGGCAGACGGATCCTGAGGATGGCGCCGCTGCACCACCACTTCGAGAAATCGGGGTGGGTCGAGAGCAAGGTGATCATCCGGTTCTGGATCCTGGGGATCCTCTTCACGCTGCTGGCGTTCAGCACGCTCAAGATCAGGTGACGACGGCGCGGAAGGCCGGCGCGGCCGGCGGGACGGTGGCGATTCTCGGGCTCGCGCGGAGCGGGCGCGCGGCTGCGGAGCTCGCGCTCCGGGCCGGGTACCGCGTCTACGCGTCGGACGCGGGGGACTCGCCCGCGCTTCGGGCAGCGGCGGAGGCGGTGCGCCGGGCGGGGGGCGAGGCGGAGGTGGGGGGGCACTCGGCGGAGAAGATCGCCGCGTGCGACTTGATCGTGGTGAGCCCCGGGATCCCGCCGACGGCGCGGATCCTCAACGACCCGGCGGTCGCCGCGGTGCCGCGCGTCTCCGAGCTGGAGTTCGCGTTCCGGTTCCTGGACGCGCCGGTCGCGGCGGTGACGGGGACGAACGGGAAGACGACGACGACGGCGCTCGCGTCGCACCTGCTGCGGACCGCGGGGCTGGACGCGCCCGCTGCCGGGAACATCGGCCTCGCGCTCTCGGAGGTCGCGAGGCGGGACGAGGCGCCGGACTGGGTCGTGGTTGAGGCCAGCTCGTTCCAGCTCGCGGACATCGAGACGTTCGCGCCACGAATCGGCGTCGTGACGAACCTGGCGCCGGACCACCTGGACCGATACGCGACGGTCGAGGCGTACTACGCGGACAAGGCGCGGCTCTTCGAGAACGCCACGGATTCGAGCGCCTGGGTGCTGAACGGCGAGTCGCCGGAAGTGCTTGCGCTGCCGGGCGACGCGCCGGGGCGGCGCTACCTGTTCCGCGTGCGGAGCGCGCCGGAGCCGGGCGAGCTGGGCGGCTTCGTCACGGACGACGGGGTGCTGACGCTCCGGACCGAGTCGGGCGCGGAGCCGCTGGTGCACGCGTCGGAGCTGCGGATCCTGGGCGAACACAACCGGGCGAACGCGCTCGCGGCGGCGCTGGTCGCGGTGCTCGCGGGCGCGGAGGCGGAAGCGGTGCGGGAAGGGCTGCGGAGCTTCCGCGCGCTCGAGCATCGGCTCGAGCCGATCGTCGAGCGCGGCGGCGTGCTGTGGATCAACGACTCGAAGGCGACGAACGTCGAGTCGACGCGCGTCGCGCTTCGGAGCGTGACGCGCCCGACGGTGCTCCTGCTCGGCGGGCGGCACAAGGGCGAGCCGTACACCTCGCTGCTGCCGGAGCTGAAGGGCCGGGTCAAGGCGGTCGTGGCGTACGGCGAGGCGGCGGGGCTGGTCGAGAGGGACCTGGCGGGCGCGGTGCGGGTCGAGCGCGTGGACGGCCCGTTCGAGGACGTGGTCGAGCGCGCGGCGTCGCTCGCGGTTCCCGGGGACGTGATCCTGCTGTCTCCGGCGTGCGCGAGCTTCGACATGTTCCGGGATTACGAAGAGCGGGGCCGGCGTTTCGCGGCCCTGGCCCGAGGAGAAGGCGAAGGAGATGCGTAGAGGCGCCGGCGTCGCGACGGCGACGTGGGAGGACCTGTCCGTAACGGAGCGGACCCGCCTCGGCACGGGGTGGGAGGGAGCGGTGTTGCTGCTGCTCACTCTGGTCCTCCTCTCCTTCGGGCTCGTGATGCTGTACAGCGCGAGCGCCGCGAACGCGCAGATGAACGGCCTCGCGGACTACTACTACGTGGCGCGTCAGGCCGTCGGCGGCGCGGTCGGGCTGGTCGGCCTCGCCGTGCTGGCGCGGATCGACTACCGGCATCTGCGGCGTCTGTCGTGGCCGATCCTCGGCGCCGTGATCCTGTTGCTGCTCGTGGTCGTGATGCCGGGGACGCAGCCGATCGCGCCGGAGATCAACGGCGCTCGCCGTTGGCTGGTCGTGGGCGGAATGACGCTGCAGCCATCGGAGTTCGCGAAGCTTGCGCTGGTGATCTGGACGGCGGCGCTCGCGGTGAAGAAGCAGGACAAGCTCCCGAGCCTGAGCCGGGGGCTGCTGCCGTTCCTGGTCGTTTGGGGCGTCGTCGCCGGACTGATCGCGCTGGAGCCGAGCCTCTCGGCGGCGGCGATGGTGGTGCTGATGGCGTCGCTGGTCGTCTTCGCGGCGGGCGCGCGGATCGGGCACTTCCTGGTGCTCGGGCTCGTCGGGCTGCCGCTGCTCTGGGGGCAGGTCGAGGCGGCGGCGTACCGGATGCGCCGCGTGATCGCGTTCCTGGACCCGTCGCACGACCCGGCGGGGGTGAGCTACCAGATCCGGCAGTCGCTGATCGCGGTGGGGAGCGGCGGCCCGCTCGGTCGCGGCTTCGGTCGCGGCGAGCAGAAGTTCGGCTTCCTGCCGGAGGCGCACAACGACTTCCTCTTCGCCATGATCGGCGAGGAGTGGGGGTTCGTGGGGGTGTTCGCCGTCGTCGCGCTCTTCGTCGGCTTCGCGATGGTCGGGTACCGAGTGGCGCGGCAGGCGCCGGAGCTGTTCGGCTCGCTGCTGGCGATCGGCGCCACGAACCTGATCGTGGTGCAGGCGCTCCTGCACATCGCGGTCAACCTGGCGCTGGTCCCGACCACGGGCGTGACGCTGCCGTTCTTCTCGTACGGCCGGTCGAGCCTGCTGGTCTGCCTGGCGGCGGTCGGCGTGCTGATCTCGATCGCGCGGGCGGGGAGCCGGGACGAGCCGGCCGTGGATCCGATGGGAGGGGTGGCGTGACGGCGGGCTCGGCGCGCGCCGCGGGTGCCGCGGGTGCCGCGGGTGCCGCGGGTGCCGCGGGTGCCGCGGGTGCCGGCGCCCCGGCGCGTGAGGGCGCGCCGGCCGGCTCGGGCGGCACGGGCGCGCCGGCGTCGGTCCGGGTCCTCTTCGCGGGCGGCGGCACGGGCGGGCACCTGTACCCGGCGCTGGCGCTGGCCTCGGCGATGCGGGCGGTGCGGCCGGGGGTGGAGGCGCACTTCGTGGGCGCGCAACGGGGCGTCGAGGCGCGGGTGCTGCCGGCGCAGGGCGTCCCGTACACGCTGCTGCCGTTCGAGCCGATCCGGCGGGACCGGGTCTGGCGCAACTGGCGGCTGGTGCCGTCGCTGATCGGGAGTGCGGTGGGGCTGGCGCGGCTGTTCCGGCGGGTGCGGCCGCAGCTGGTGGTGGGGACGGGCGGTTACGCGAGTGGGCCCGCGTGCGCGTGGGCGCTGCTGCGGGGCGTCCCGGTCGCGGTACAGGAGCAGAACTCCTACCCCGGCCTGGTGACGCGGTGGCTGTCGCGCTGGGCGCGGCAGGTCCACCTCGGCTTCCCCGAGGCGGAGCGGTACCTGAGGCCAGGGCGGCGGACGCGGGTGTTCGCGCTCGGCAACCCGATCCGCCCGCCGGACCCGGGGCTGGACCGGGCGGAGTGCCGCAAGGAGTTCGGCCTCACGCCGGAGGGGGTGGTCGGGCTGGTGGTCGGCGGGAGCCAGGGCGCCCGCGCGGTGAACGAGGCGCTGTGCCGCACGCTCGAGGCGGTCGCGGCGGGCGCGCTCGAGGCGCCGCCTGCAGGTTTCCAGCTCCTCTGGGCGACGGGCCCGGCGCACCTGGACACGGTGCGGTCGCGGCTGGAGCCGCTCGGCGTCGATGGTTGGGTCCGCGTCGTCGGCTACATCGAGGAGATGCCGAAGGCGCTCGCGGCGGCGGACTTCGCGCTCTCTCGCGCGGGCGCGATGGCGACGGCGGAGCTGATGGCGTGGGGGATCCCGGCGATCCTGGTCCCGCTGCCCACGGCGGCGGCGGACCATCAGACGCACAACGCGCGGGCGCTCGAGGAAGCGGGCGCGGCGGTGTGCGTGTCGGAGTCGGAGCTGTCGCCCGAGCGGCTGTGGTCGGAGTTGCGGCGACTCGCGGGTGACTCGGTGCTCCGCGAGGCGATGGCCGGGCGGGCGCGGGAGCGGGCGCGGCCGGATGCGGCGCGCGAGATCGCGGAACGGATGCTGTCCCTGGTGGCGTGATGGAGAAGCGAGATCCTGGCACGAACGATCGGGCCCGCGCGGTCGCGGGGCTGGACCTGCGCGAGCTCGCGCGGTCCGGGCCGGTCCATTTCGTCGGGATCTCGGGCGCCGGGGTCTCGGCGTTGGCGGAGTTGGTGCTGCGGAGCGGCGGCCGCGCGACGGGCTGCGACCTCCGCTCCGGGCCGGCGGCGGACGCGCTGCGCGCGCTGGGCGCGGAGATCGTCGAAGGGCACGACCCGTCGCACGTGTCGAACGCGGTCGCGGTGGTCACGACGGCGGCGGTCCCGGCCGATCACCCCGAGCTGGCCGCGGCGCGCGCCCGCGGGATCCCGGTGCTGAAGCGGGCCGAGGCGTTGGGCGCGCTGGTCAACCGCGGGACGGTCGTCGCCATCGCCGGGACACACGGGAAGACGACGACGACGGCGATGACGACGGCGATCCTTGCGGATGCCGGGCTGGACCCGACGGGGTTCGTCGGCGGACGGGTCCCGGAGTGGGGTGGCGGGCTGCGTCCCGGCTCGGACCGGCTCTTCGTGGTCGAGGCCGACGAGTACGACCGGTCGTTCCTCACGCTGCGGCCCGACGTTGCGGTCGTGACGACGATCGAGGCCGACCACCTGGACGTCTACGGCACGTTCGAGGCCGTCGAGGCGGCGTTCCGCGAGTTCGTCGCGCCGGTGCCGGACCAGGGGCTGATCGCCGCGTGCGTCGACGACGCGGGCGCGAAGCGGCTCCTCGAGGAGGCGGCCGGGGCGCGCGGCGTCGGCTACGGGCTCTCGCCCGAGGCCGAGCTGCGGGCGGTCGACGTGGAGGCGCGGGGGCGCGGGAGCCGGTTCATGCTGGTCGAGCACGGCACGCCGCTGGGCGAGGTGGTGCTGGGGGTGCCTGGCGTGCACAACGTGCGGAACGCGCTGGGCGCGATCGCGGCGGCGCGGCACGTGGGCGCGGACCTGGCGGCGATCCGGCGGGCGCTCGCGGAGTTCCGCGGCGTCGGCCGGCGGTTCGAGGCGCTGGGCGAGGCGGGCGGCGTGCTCTTCGTCGACGACTACGCGCACCACCCGACGGAGATCGAGGCGACGCTCGCCGCTGCGCGGAGCGCGTACCCGGAGCGTCGGCTCGTGGCCGTGTTCCAGCCGCACCTCTACTCGAGGACGCGGGACTTCGCGGCGGAGTTCGGCCGGGCGCTCGCGGGCGCCGACGCGGTGTGGGTCGCGGACATCTATCCCGCGCGGGAGGCGCCGATCCCCGGGGTTACGGGCGCGCTGGTCGCGGACGCGGCCCGCGCGGCGGGCGCGGCGGACGTCCACTACCACGCGGACGTGGCCGAGCTGCGCGACGCGCTCGCGGCGTCGCTGCGGTCGGGCGACCTGTGCCTCACGCTCGGCGCGGGCGACATCGACGAGACGGGCCGCGTCGTGCGGGCGCGGCTGGAGGGCGGGGCGTGAGCCGCACGGTCCCCGGCTGGGGCTGGGGGCTCCTGGGGCTCGCCGTATTCGTGGCGCTCGCGGCGCAGGCGCCGCTCCTGCTGCGTCGCATCGACTCGTTCCGGGTGGAAAGGGTCGAGGTGCTCGGGACGCGGTACCTGGCGCCGCACGAGGCGCTTGCCGCGAGCGGGATCGCGGACACGTCGAGCGTGTTCGACGACCCGACGCCGTGGCGCGAGGCGCTGCTCCGCCACCCTCTGGTCGCGGACGCGACGATCGCGCGCAAGCTGCCGCGGACGCTGATCGTGACGATCGTCGAGGTCGAGCCGGTCGCGCTGGTGAGGACGCCGGAGCTACGTGCGGTGGACGCGGCGGGCCGGGTCCTCCCGATCGACCCGGCCGGGGCGGTGCTCGACGTGCCGATCGTGGGCGGCGTGGTGAGCGTGGGGGAGGACGGCGTCGTCGAGGGCGAGACGACGGCCGCGCTGATCGAAGCGGCCGCGCGGATCGCGCGAATCGCGCCGGGCTTCGCCGAGCGGGTGTCGGAGGTCGTCCCCGCGGAGGGCGAGGCGGTCCGGATCCTCCTGCGCGAGCCGCCGAGCGCGGAAGTGCTGCTCCCTATGGCGTTCGACGCCGTGCGCCTGGAGCAGCTCAGACTGACGATCCAGGACCTCGAACGCCGGCGAGAGATGCCGGTCGTTCGCAGGATCGACGTACGATTCCGGGACCAGGTCGTGGTCTCGTTGAACCCTAGCGCGAATGGCTGATATGCGAGCCAACGTCTTTGCCGGGCTGGACATCGGGACGACGAAGACCTGTGCGGTCATCGTCGAGGTCGGCGGTGAACTGCCGCGTCGTCCCGCGATCAAGGTTTTGGGCGTGGGCCAGGCCCGGACCTCCGGGATGCGCCGAGAAGTCGTGACCGACCTGGAGGAGACGACGGAGTCGGTGCGCGCGGCGATGAAGGAGGCCGAGCTGATGGCCGGCGTCTCACTCGACCGCGTGTTCGTGGGCGTGGCGGGCGAGCACATCCACGCGAAGACGTCGACGGGCGTGGTCGCCGTGGGGCGGGAGGAGATCGACGCGAGCGACGTGCGCCGCGTGCACGAGGTCGCGCGCGCCGTCGTCGTCCCCGCCGACCGCGAGGTGCTGCACGTGCTGCCGCAGGAGTACCTGGTCGACCACAGGGCCGGGATCCGCGATCCGATCGGGATGATCGGCACCCGCCTCGAGGCGGAGGTCTACATCATCACCAGCTCGGCCACGGCCACGCAGAACCTGCGAAAGGCGATCAACCGCGCGGGCTACAAGATCGACGCGCTTGTGCACGAGTCGCTCGCGACGTCGCTCTCGGTGCTCGTCGAGGACGAGAAGGATGTCGGCGTGGCGCTGGTGGACCTGGGCGGCGCGACGACGGAGCTGGCGATCTTCCGCGATGGCAAGATGCGCCACATCGCGACGATCCCGTGGGGCGGCGTGACGGTCACGAACGACCTGGCGAAGGGGCTGTCGATCACGTACGCCGAGGCCGAGAAGGCGAAGGAGAAGTACGGCGTCGCCTCGGCGCAGCTGGTCGACCCGCGGGAGATGGTCGAGGTGCCCGGCCCCGGCCCGGGGAGCCAGCGGCAGGTCCCGCGGGAGCTGATCGCGCACATCATCGAGCAGCGGCTGGACGAGATCC
>CALBZE010000152.1 GCA_937889645.1 uncultured bacterium | reverse complement strand
TCGGGCGGTTCGGACTCCCATAATAGCTGGATCAGGCTCCGGGGGTCACCTCACAAGAACTCGCGAGGAAGGGGCATTGATCTCATCGCGGATTACGAATGAACCGTCGGCCCACGATCTCTACCCGCAGAGTAGCTTTCTCACCGGACTTGGTAACGTAGTTGATATGGTGGTAGGGATGGCCTACATCCGGGTGAGCTTTCTCAATGCGCTCGATTCTTCCACCCGCTTGGTAAATAAGGCGCTCAGCTTTCTTTCGGGTCGGGATTACCCCATCCAAGTCAGTGTGCATGCCAGGGCGAGATAGCTGCTCGAGTATAGCACGCTGCTTTTTCCCTCCTTCCCAACCCCAACGTGTGAGATTCGCACCCCGCGCTGCCGCACGCCCTCCTCGGCTCAAGACAACCGTAACCGCGAGAACGCTGGGTATGGCAGCACCGGTGACATCGGCCGCCAGAACGACCGTTCGCCCGAACGTCAGTCCGTCCTGCCGAATGTCGTTCAACTCAGCGGCGATTAGTGCGGCGTCGAATATACAATCTGGACAGAGTCCGAACGGATCGGAATAGGTTCGACGCTTATATCGCCTGTTCCGTTAGGCCGAGCCTCCGTTCTTATCGGAACCCATGCCAAGCTTGTCCGCGTAGTATTCAAGTATTTGTTGCACGTTCCAACCGGCGGCCTCAAGACGCTTGGCAAACCGGTACTCGGCCTTGATACACACGCGTTCCAGTCGCTCCCTAATGTGCGGCCAGCTTCGGATGCCGGCCCGATGAAGCCTGGCGTGCGTTGCCTCATGGATCAGGATCAATGCGATTCTGGCATCCGACCGCTGTAAGAGATCCGGGTACTTCAGTACGCAGGTTCCGGTGATGTGCCAGTACCGGTTCTTCGCCTCGCGCTTCACCAGGATCCTGGGCATATCCCGACGGACCTGTACGAATTTCCTATGATCAATGCGGTGAATAAGATTGAGCGCATCGGCGACTTTTGCCACAGCGGCGCGCGTGGATTCCGCGATCTCGGCTTCGACGAGAAACTGGAATCCACCGCCGCTAGCCCGAGATGCTCGTCGGAGCTCCCATTGCTCATATGCCGCACGGACCCCGTATAGGGCCACATATGCGACACAATACACCCCACGCCGTATCAATGTATGACCTCACACTATGCACCAACTGGTGCCAAGACAAGTATCATCAATGGCAACAATAGCAGCAGCCGGGGATCTGCCTGGGGAATACTAGCTGGCCCCATCTTTGAGGGACCAAAATCGATCTCGATAGTATCTCCATCAACACCCGGGATGCGGACAGGGGGACCGCTTGCACCCGGGGAACCGCGATGACTCGGTGCCGGCGAACCGTGCTGCTCAGGGGGCGAATCAATCAAATCAGGACCGTCGTCATCTATGTCGTCACCAAACATCTTACCCAGAATTTCACCAGCCGCTTTCACCGCCTCGCGAATAATCCTGGGCCACTTGCGGAACCACCTCAACGGATTAGGCGGATCGGGCTCGGCAAATAATCCAAACGGATCGGAATAGGTTACCGGATCCCCACCCGCAAACCCATACAGATTCAGCCCACCCGCGAGCCCGATCGGATCTTCCTGCGTAAACCGTCCTGTCTTCGGATCGTAGTTGCAGTTGCGTACGCTGTGCAACCCGCCGCCGACCTCCCCCTTCGTGCGTATTCCCACGAATCCGATCGAATGCCCAGTGACTGGCCGGCTACCCACCCGGCCCATTTCTTGCGCCGTCCCCTCGCCCCGAATCACCCCACCTCCAACACCGATCAGGCAAACGGAGCGGCCATGACGAACCCCCTCGTCTACCAGTTCGGCGCGGGTCGGGCGGACGGGAGCAAGGCGGACGTGCATCTGCTCGGCGGCAAGGGCGCGAACCTGGCGGAGATGACGCGGATCGGGCTCCCGGTCCCGCCCGGCTTCACCATCACCACGGAAGTTTGCCGGCACTACCGGCGGCACGGCGCGTACCCCGACGGGCTGCGCGACGCCGTCGCCTCGAGCCTCCGGCGGCTCGAGAAGGTCACCGGGAAGCGGTTCGGGGGGACCGACGCGCCGCTCCTCGTCTCGGTGCGTAGCGGCGCGGCGCATTCGATGCCCGGGATGATGGATACGATCCTGAACCTGGGGCTGAACGACGCGACGGTGGAGGCGCTCGCGCGGGCGGCGGACGACCGACGTTTCGCGTTCGACTCGTACCGCCGCTTCATCCAGATGTACGGCGAGGTGGTGCTGGGCGTGGCGCGCGGCCGGTTCGAACGGCTGCTGGAGCAGCGCAAGGCGGCGCGCGGCGTGGAGTCCGACGCCGACCTCGACGCGAGCGAGTTGGAATCGCTCGTCGCCGATTACCGGGCGCTGATCGATGAGGTCACCGGCGCTCCCTTCCCCGACGACCCCGAAGCGCAGCTCTGGGGCGCGATCGAGGCGGTCTTCCGCTCGTGGGACAACGACCGCGCCGTCGCCTACCGGCGCCTGCACGGGATCCCGGACGACCTGGGGACGGCGGTCAACGTCGTCGCAATGGTGTACGGCAACCTGGGCGAGGATTCCGGTACGGGCGTCGCGTTCACGAGGGATCCGTCGACGGGCGAGAAGAGGTTCTTCGGCGAGTTCCTCTTCAACGCGCAGGGCGAGGACGTCGTGGCGGGTGTTCGCGACCCGCTCCCGGTCCAGGCGATGGCGGAGCGGCTCCCTGAGGCGTACGAGGAGCTCCTGCAGGTCCAGGAGATCCTCGAGCGACACTACCGCGACATGCAGGACATCGAATTCACGGTCGAACGGGGGCGGCTGTACCTGTTGCAGACGCGCACGGGGAAGCGGACGGCGGCCGCGGCGGTGCGGATCGCGGTCGACATGGTCGACGAGGAGCTGATCGACGAGACGGAGGCCGTCCGGCGCGTCGATCCGTCGCAGGCGGTGTCGCTGCTGCACCGGCAGGTCGACCGGTCGGCGCGGGCGACGGTGCTGTGCACGGGGCTCCCCGCGTCGCCGGGCGCGGCGTCGGGCGTCGTCGTCTTCGACCCGGACGCGGCGGTTGCGCGGGCGGAGGCGGGCGAGGCGGTGGTGTTGGTGCGGCGGGAGACGTCGCCGGACGACTTCCACGGGATGGTCGCGGCGCAGGCGATCGTGACGGCGCGAGGCGGGATGACGTCGCACGCGGCGGTGGTCGCGCGCGGGATGGGGAAGTGCTGCGTGGTCGGCGCGGGCGGGCTCCAGATCGACGACGAGGCGCGGTGCCTCCACGCGGCCGGCCACACGGTGCGCGAAGGCGAATGGGTCACGGTCGATGGCGTCGCCGGGCGGGTACTGCTCGGTCGCGTCCCGACAGTCGAGCCGGAGCCGTCGGAGGTGTTCCTTCGGCTGATGGGGTGGGCGGACGAACTGCGGCGGCTGCGTGTCCGTGCGAACGCGGACACGCCGACGGACGCGGAGCGGGCGCGCGCGTTCGGCGCCGAGGGGATCGGGTTGTGTCGCACGGAGCACATGTTCTTCGAGGGCGACCGGATCCACGTCGTTCGCGAGATGATCCTCGCGCGCGACGACGCGGCGCGCCGCGAGGCGCTCCAGAAGCTGCTCCCGATGCAGCGCGCGGATTTCGAGGGGATCTTCCGCGCGATGGACGGGCTGCCGGTCACGATCCGGCTGCTGGACCCGCCGCTGCACGAGTTCCTCCCCGCGGGCGACGAGGAGATCGCGGAGCTGGCGGAGCGGCTGGTTGTCTCGAGTGAGGAGGTCGCGCGGGCCGTCGAACGGCACCGGGAGGCGAACCCGATGCTCGGGCACCGGGGCGTTCGGCTGGGGATCACGTACCCCGGGATCACCGAGATGCAGGTGCGGGCGATCTTCGAGGCGGCCGTGGCCGTGGCACGTGAGGGTGGGGATCCGCGCCCGGAGATCATGGTCCCGCTCATCGCGACGGCCGAGGAGTTCCGGCGTCAGGCGGCGCTGGTGCGGCGCGTCGCCGACGAGGTGCTGCGAGAGGCGGGCGCGTCGATCCCGTACCAGGTCGGGACGATGATCGAGCTGCCGCGCGCGGCGCTGGTGGCGGCGGAGATCGCGGCCGAGGCGGACTTCTTTTCCTTCGGCACGAACGACCTCACGCAGACGACATTCGGCATCTCGCGCGACGACGCCGCGTCGTTCCTGCCGACCTACGTCCAGGAGGGGATCCTGGCCGAGGACCCGTTCCAGGTGCTGGACCGCGCGGGCGTCGGTCGGCTGATCGAGCTCGCGATCGCGGAGGGGCGCGCGGCTCGGCCGGAACTCAAGATCGGCGTGTGCGGCGAGCACGGCGGCGACCCGCGGTCGATCGCGTTCTTCGAGGAGGCGGGGGTCGACTACGTCTCCTGCTCGCCGTTCCGGGTGCCGGTCGCGCGGCTCGCGGCGGCGCACGCGGCGCTGGACGCCGACGCGGAGCGCGATATCGGGCGGCGGGGCGCGGCCGGGGAGGAACGGCCGCCCCGCCGCCCGGCGGCCGCGCCGGTCTTGCCGTCGGCCGCCACGCCGATGTAAGATGCTTCATGGAGCTCACGAAGCGATCGACGACGTATCCAAACGCGCGAGCGGCCGGGGTGGAACGGCCGCTCGCGCGCATCGCATCCGGGTGTCGGGCCGACGTTGGCGCCAATTCCCCGGCGGTGCGGCGTGTCGCCTTCCCCGCCCTGAGGCGAGTCGGCGTTGGCGCGCTCGCACTCGCCCTCGTCGCCGCCGGGTGCTCGGCGGGCAGCGGCGGGCCGCGTCCGGCCGGCGGTGCCGACGCACCGCCAGCCACCCACGACCTGGTCCTCCTCGGCACCACCGACGTCCACGGGCGCCTCTACGCCCACGACTATTACACCGGCCGCGCGACGGACCACGGGCTCGCGCTCATCAAGCCTCTGGTCGACAGCGTGCGGGCGGCGAACCCGGGGCGCGTCTTCCTCTTCGACTCCGGCGACCTGCTCCAGGGCAACCCGCTGGCGTTCGTCCACGCGCGGCGGGAGCCGGTGCGGCCGAACCCGATCGTGCACGCCATGAACCTCATGGGTTACGACGCCGCGGCGATCGGGAACCACGAGTTCAACTACGAACTCGCGCACCTGGACCGCGCGATCGCGGACGCCGCCTTCCCCTTCCTCGCCGGGAACATCTTCCGCCACGGCACGACGGAGCACGCGTATCAGCCGTACGCGTTGCTGCCGCACGTCGTCGCCGAGGGGGACACGATCCTGATCGGCGTGACGGGGAACACGCCGCCGGGCGTGCACGTCTGGGACAAGGCGCACGTCGAAGGGGTGCTGGATTTCCGCGACGTCGTCGCCTCGCTGCGGCCCGTGGTCGCCGAAATGCGACGCCGCGGCGCGGACCTCGTCGTCGTCCTCTCGCACGGCGGGTTCGGCGGGACGAGCTACGACACGCTCTCGACGGGGCTCGCGCCGGAGAATGTGGCGGATCGGCTCGCGAGCGAGGTTCCGGGGATCGACGTCGTCTTCGTCGGCCACACGCACCGCGAGCTGGCCGATTCGACGATCGGGGGCGTGCTCTACACGCAGGCCCGTAACTGGGCCGCGAGCCTGGCCGTTGCGACGTTCCGGCTCGCGCGGGTCGCGCAGGGCGAGTGGCGCGTCGTCGAGAAGCACGCGCGGATCCTGCGCCCCGACCCTGCGCGCGCGGACACGGCGTTCTTGGAGGCGCTCCGCCCGTCGCACGAGCGGACCGTCGCCTACGTGAACTCGGTGGTCGGGCGGTCGCCCGTGCGGTGGGAGGCGCGGGAGTCGCGGTTGCGCGACACGCCGATCCTCGACTTCATCAACGAGGTCCAGCGCGCGGTGGCGGGTGCGGACCTCTCGTCGACTGCGGCGTTCAACCTCTCGGCGGCGATCCCCGAGGGCGAGATCACCGTGGCCGACCTGGCCGGGCTGTACATCTACGACAACACGCTGAAGGCGGTCCGGATCACCGGCGCGCAGCTCAAGGAGTATCTCGAGCAATCAGCGAGGTACTTCCGCGGCTGGCCGGCGCCGGACGGCGGGCCGCTGATCGACCCCGAGGTGCCGGGGTACAACTTCGACGTCGTGAGCGGCGTCGACTACACGATCGACCTCACGCGCCCGGTCGGCGAGCGGATCACGGAGCTGCGCTACCGCGGCGAGCCGGTCCGGCCGGACCAGACGTTCACGATCGCGGTGAACAACTACCGCCAGGGCGGCGGGGGCGGCTTCACCATGATCGCCGAGGCGCCGGTCGTCTACGACCGGCAGGAGGACATCCGCGAACTGCTGATCGAGGAGGTCCGGCGGCGCGGGACGATCCGGCCCGAGGACTACTTCCGCGAGAACTGGCGGATCGTGCCTGCGGAGGCGGTCGAGGCGATCCGCGCGGAGCTGAGCGCAGCACGGCAGGCGGCACGCGGCGGCGACACACCGTAGCGCCGGGCGCACCCGCACGGGCGGCCCGGCGTCGGCCGCCCCACGACGACGGCGCGCCGTAGCGGGCGCCCCGGTGAACGATATCAACGTCACACGTTATCTCTCGAAACGATACATCGCGACATGATCCAGGTGACTCGAGAGCTGCTGGAGCGGCTCCCCAAGACCGATCTACACGTCCACCTCGACGGGAGCGTCCGCCCGGCGACGCTGGTGGAGCTGGCGAAGGAGTACGGCAAGGAGCTCCCGACCTACGACCCCGAGGAGCTGCGCGAGTACATGCACGTCAAGGACGCGCGCGACCTCGTCGACTACCTTGCCCGCTTCGATGTGACGCTCTCCGTCATGCAGACCGCGGAGTCGCTCGAGCGCATCGCGTACGAACTGGCGGAGGACGCGGCGAAGGAGAACGTCGTCTACATGGAGGTCCGGTACTCGCCGATCCTTAACACGCGCGAGGGGCTGCCGCTCACCGAGGCGGTCGATGCGCCGCTGCGCGGGCTCGCCCGCGCGCGCGAGGACTTCGGGATCCGGACCGCGCTCATCATCTGCGGGATCCGCAACATGAGCCCGGAAACGTCGCTCGAGCTGGCGGAGCTGACCGTCGCTTACAAGAACCGGGGCGTGGTCGCGTTCGACCTTGCCGGCGCGGAGTACAACAACCCGGCGAAGAAGCACAAGGAGGCGTTCTACACCGTCGCCAACGCGAACATGGCGGTGACGATCCACGCGGGCGAGGCGTACGGTCCGGAGTCGATCCACCAGGCGCTGCACTACTGCAAGGCGAACCGGATCGGCCACGGCACGCGCCTCTTCGAGGACCCGGACCTCCTGCAGTACGTCAACGACTTCCGGATCCCGCTCGAGATCAACCTGACGTCGAACGTGCAGACGCGGGCCGTCGCCAGCTTCGAGGAGCACCCGCTGCGGCTGTACTACGACGAGGGGCTCGTCGTCACGCTCAACACGGACAACCGGCTCATGAGCGCGACGACGGTGACGGAGGAATACTGGCGCGCGCACGAGTACCTGGACTTCACCTGGGACGAGCTGTGCGACATTGCCGTCATGGGCTTCGAGAGCGCCTTCATGCACCACCACGAGAAGGTCGAGATGCTCGAGGAGGTGCTGGAGGAGATCGAGCGGATCTCGGAGGAGGCGGAGAGCGTGGCGGAGGTGGTGGAACACTGACGACGCGACGGGGCCCGGCCTCCGCGGCGGTGCATGCCAGCACCAGGGGGGGCCGTGCGCGGCCGGCCGCGGGGCGGCGGGCGGCCGGTCCCGGGGCGACCGAATCACCGCGCGAGCCATCGCGGTTAGATGCACGAAGCCGCCGGGTCCCAACGCAGGGGACCCGGCGGCTCCGATTTTCACCGGCTTTGGCGCGCTGCCCTCAATTCGCCACCGCCGCCTCCGCCTCGCTCGTCTCGCTCGCGAGGTACTGAGCGGCGAGGTCCACGTACTCCTTCGAGCCGACGTAGAGCGGCGTGCGCTGGTGCAGCTCGGTCGGCACGATGTCGAGGATGTCGCGGTGTCCGTCGGTCGCGCGGCCGCCGGCCTGCTCGCAGATCATCGCGATCGGCGCGGCCTCGTACAGGAGTCGCAGCTTCCCCTTCGGGCTCTTCGCGTCGGCCGGGTACATGAAGATCCCGCCGTAGAGGAGCGTTCGGTGGAAGTCGGCGACGAGCGAGCCGATGTAGCGGGAGCTGAACGGCTTGTCGTTCTGCCCGTCGAGCCCCTTGAAGTGGTCGATCAGGCGACGCTGCGCGGGGCTCCACCGCACGTAGTTCCCCTCGTTGCAGCTGTAGATCCGCTGGCCCGGGCTCGGGATCTTGATGTCGGGGTGGCTGAGGACGAACTCGCCGATGGCCGGGTCGAGAGTGAAGCCGTGCACGCCGGTTCCCGTCGTGTAAACGAGCATCGTCGACGAACCGTAGACGACGTACCCGGCCGCGACCTGCTTCCGCCCGACCTGGAGGCAGTCCTCAAGCGTCCCGCGCGGCGCGTCCGAGATCTTCCGGTGGATGGAGAAGACCGTGCCGATGGAGACGTTCGCGTCGATGTTGGACGAGCCGTCGAGCGGGTCGTAGAGGAGGACGTAGTTACCGGTCGGGAACCTGTCCGGGATCGGCAGAATGTCCTCGTTCTCCTCGGACGCCATGCAGCAGAGGTGGCCACCGTGGTCGAGGGCCTTGAAGATGACCTCGTTGGCGAAGACGTCGAGCTTGCGGACGCGTTCGCCGTGGACGTTGGTCTCGTCGGTCGCGCCGAGGATGTCGAGGAGGCCGGCTTTGTTGACCTCGTTGCTGATGATCTTGGCGGCGAGGGCGATGTCGTAGAGGATGCTGCTGAATGCGCCGGTCGCCTGCGGATACTTTCTCTCCTGCTCGATGATGTGGCGCTCGATCGTGATCACGGAGCTGGCCATGTCATCCCCCGTGTGAGTCTTTCGGTTCCGCGCGGCGTGCCTCGACCTCGTAGGGGTTGTTCCGGTATCCGTAACGCAGGTGGTACCAGGCGTATCGGAAGGGGAACACGAGTCGATCACGCTGCCATTGCCGCACGTGCATCAGTTCGTGACGCAGCAGTCGCGGCGTCAACACCGCGTCCGGGTGCACGACGATCGTGCGTCCGAGCGTGACCGCGGCGGCGGGCCGGCCCATGCGGGCGAGAAAGCCGCCGATCCACGGGATCCAAGCCCCGCGCCGGACGACGACGCCGGGCGGGAGCGGCTCGGGAGGCACGGCGGGCTGCCGTACCAGCGCTCGGACAAGCCAGTCGATCATCGGGCCGTCGACACCTCCAACCTGCCACCCGCGAGGACCCGGACGCGGACGTTGCCGTCGCGGTCGGTGCGGAAGATCCGGATATCCCGGCGTCGCAGCCGATCGAGGACGACGGGGTCCGGGTGGCCGTAGCGGTTGTGGCGGCCGACGGAAATGACCGCGACGCTGGGCGCCGCGGCCGTCAACAACGCGTCGCTCGTCGAGGTCCTGCTGCCGTGGTGGGCGACTTTCAGGAACTCGGCGCGCAGGTCCTCGGCGCCGGCCCGGGCGAGCTCCCGTTCCACCTCCGCGGGGAGGTCGCCGAGGAAGAGACCGCGGAACGTGCGGTACTCCAGCCTGAACGCGACGGAAACTTGGTTCGCCTCCGCGGTTCCGTCAAGCGAAGCGGAATCGGGGTAGAGGAAGTGCAACGCGACCTCTCCGATCTGGACGACCTGGCCGCGCCTCGCGGCGATCCACTGCACGTTCCGGCGCCGTGCGAGGTCGATCAGCCCCACGTAGACGTCCTTCCCCGCCGCGAGCCCCGGGTCGACTACCGCGCCCACGTCGAACGCCTCCAGAACCGCGGACGCCCCGCCGATGTGGTCCAGGTCCGGGTGCGTGAGGACCATCGCCTCGAGGCGGCGGACGCCGTGCGCGAGCAAGAAAGGCACCACGCGGGCGCGGCCGGCGTCGAAGCGCTCGGTGCGAGGGCCGGCGTCGACGAGGAACCAGCGGTCGCCGGGCGTACGGATCGCATACGCGTCGCCCTGGCCGACGTCGATCGCGTGGATCTCGAGCGCGCCGCCGCTTCGGACCAGCGCCGGCCAGGCAAGGAGGAGGGCGAGCGCGGCAGCTGCGACGACGCCGTGCCGGACGGCGGGCCGGATGCGGGCGGCCCCCTTCCCCGCCGTCGCGCGCCGCAGCGCGTTCGCCGCGAGGTACGCGACGCCGGCCGCGAGCGTCCAGGCGGCCACGACGTCGCGCGGGACCCAGACGCTGGCGTACGGGAGGTCCGCGGCCCACGCGGCGGTCCAACCCAGTACGTCGAGGAGGAGCGCGGCGCCTTCGGCCAGGAAGCGACCCGCTCCTTCATGGACCGCGCCGACCGCGAGCGCCGCCGCGACCGCCGGGACCGCCGCGCCGACGACAGGGATCGCCACGAGGTTGGACACGATCCCGATCGGCGCGATGCTCCCGAAGTGCAGCGCCGTGATCGGCGCGGTCGCCACCGTCGCGGCGATGCTTGTGGCGAGGGAGTCCTGGAGGTAGCGGACGCGGCCGAAGGGGAGAATCCCCAGGAGCCGGCGCCGCAACGCGACGATGCCAGCCACGCCCGCGAACGATAGTTGGAACCCCGGCTCGAGGATCGCGAGCGGGTCGAGTGCGAGGAGGAAGATCGCGATCGCGGCGAGCGGCGTGAACGGGTCGGACGGGCGCTGCAGCCGTCGGGACGCCGTGACGAGCCCGAGCTGCAGCGCCGCGCGCATGGCCGGGTGCGGCGCCCCGATGAAGATGACGTAGGCGACGGTGCACGCGAACGCCGCGATCGCGGTCCACCGCGCACCGAGTCGTAGAATGCGCCCGATCAGGATGAGCACGCCGGCGATGATCCCGACGTGCAGCCCGGAGATGGCGAGGAGGTGGGCGAGTCCGGCGCGCGCGAATCGGTCGCGGATCACCGAGTCGACCCCGCCCTTCTGTGCGAGGATGAGCGCCTCGACGAGCCCCGCGTGATTCGGGAAAAGGGTGCGTATCCGCTCCTGGGCCCGCCCGCGCATCGATGGCGCCGGGTCGCGGAGAACGGACGGCCGGCCCAGCACCGCGACGGAGTCGGCGACGAGCGTGCCGGCCCACACGGGACGCCGGATCGAGCCGCGGTCCGATGGGAACGCGAGCCAGCGCCCGGCGATGCGGACCCGCGCACCGCCCGCGGCGTCGCGCCAGTCGTCCTCGTCCGCGCGGACGGAGAGCGTCGGGGCGCAGCGCCACGACGCGCCGGCCACACGGAGCGTGGCCGCGTCGACGTCGACGGCGCCGCGGGGATCGGGGTGCGCGGCGAGCGTGCCGTGGACCTCGACGCGGGCGCCGTCGGGGATCCGGTACAGGCAGTCGCCACGGACCGAGCCGGCCGTGATCGCGCCGAGCCCCGCGCCTGCAAAGCCGACGAGGGCACCCAGGATACGTGGTCGGATCCCGCTGACGAATACGGAGACCGCGCCGGCGGCGAGGAGCAGGAGCGGAGGGTCGGGGACGATGCCGCCGGCGCGGAGGCCGGCGACGAGGGTTGCGCAGAAGGCGAGGGCGATGCGGGTGAGGGGGCGGATCACGCCGCCCCCCTCGGATCAGACCGTCTGCAGCAGCGCCTCTTCGCCCACCCGCTGGCCGATGAAGGTCGCGCCCGTCGTGTCCGTGAGCTCGACGTGGACGAACCCGCCGACGAGCGATGGGTCGCCGGGGAAGACGACCATCTTGTTGCGGTCGGTCCGGCCGAGGACGTCGCCCTCGCTGCGGGCCAGGCGCTCGACGAGGACCTCCTCGACGCGGCCGACCTCGGAGGCGTTGATCTCCGCCTGGATCGCGCGCTGGATCTCGATGATCCGCTCGAGCCGCGCCTGTGCCACGTCCTCGGGGACGAACTGCTCGGCCGGGAGCCGCGTGGCCGGCGTGCCGTCGCGTGGCGAGTACTTGTAGAGGTACGCGTCGTCGAAGCGCACGGTGCGCATGAGGTCGAGCGTCGCCTCGTACTCCTCGTCGGTCTCGCCCGGGAACGCGACGATGACGTCGGTCGAGAGCGCGATGTCGGGGACCGCCTCGCGGACCATCCGCACCTTGTCGAGGAACGACTCGACGGTGTAGCGCCGCAGCATCCGCTTGAGGGTGCGGTTGTGGCCGGACTGGACCGGGAGGTGGAGGTGCTTGCAGACCGTCGGCTCCTCGGCCATGACCTCGACCAGCTCGGGCGTGACGTCGTTCGGGTGCGGCGAGGTGAAGCGGACGCGGCGGATCCCGTCGACGCGCGCGACTTCGCGGAGCAGTTTCGGGAAGTCCCACTCGCCATGCCGGTACGAGTTGACGGTCTGGCCGAGGAGCACGACCTCCGGGATCCCCTGCGCGACGATGTCGCGGACCTCCGCCAGGACCTGGTGCGGATCGCGGTTCTTCTCCGGCCCGCGCACGTACGGCACGATGCAGTACGTGCAGCGGTGGTCGCACCCGCGCTGGATCGGGACCCAGGCGGAGACCTTCGAGCCGCGCCGGACCTCGATCCCCTCGTAGTTCTCGCTCGCCTCGAAGTCGAGGATGGCGAGGCGACCGTCGCCGGCGCGCGGCGCGTCCGAGGCGGACGCGGCGCCGAGCACCGGGAGGGCCCGGAGGGCGCGGCGGCCCGGAGCGGGCGCGGCGGACGTCGGAGTGGTCGCGGAGCTCGCCGACGTCGTGGAACCGGCGGTCTCGCCGCCGGCGGCCGCCCGCTCGATGTGCGACCGCATGGCTGCCGCGGCGGTCTCGCCCTGCCCCGCCGGTTGGGCCGCCCCCAGCTTCGCCAGCGCCTCGGGGAGGCGGCGGTACCCGTCGGGCCCCATGACCAGGTCCACGTAGGGCGCCTTCTCGAGGAGCGAGTGCCCCATGCGCTGCGCCATGCACCCGGTCACGCCGAGCACTACGCCCGGGCGCTCGAGCTTCACCTTGTTGAGCTGCGCGACGCGGCCGAGCACGCGCTGCTCGGCGTGCTCCCGGATCGCGCAGGTGTTGACCAGGATGACGTCGGCCTCGTCGGGCGTGGCGGCCAGGTCGTAGCCCTGGGCGGCGAGGATCCCCTGCATCAGCTCGCCGTCGGCCACGTTCATTTGGCAGCCGTATGTCTCAATGTAGGCCTTCTTGCGCTCGCGGGTACCGTGCATCATTCGCCGGGGCGGTTCCATGGGTGATCGTGACGAATCGGCAAGGGTGCTACCCCGAACTCGCGCCGTGGATCACTGGCCGAAGACCGAGAGCGACACGGTGAATCGCCAGAAATCCTCGCTGAGCCCGCCGCTGCGAGATCCGCGTTCGATGGCGGCATCGAGGGCGGCGCGCGGTCCAGCCGTGCCGGGGGCGAGACGCAGCCCGCTGCCGAACGAGAACACCCGCTCGCTCGGCGTCGCATCGCCGAACCGGAACGGGAACTGGCCGTAGCGGTAGCCGACGCGGACGGGGACCGTCCTCGCACCGACGCGGAGCAGCTCCCACTCGAGGCCGGCGCCCATCTCCCAGGTGTCGGCGACGTTGCCGTACGGCGAGTCGTCGGCGTTCGCCGCGCTCCAGCCGGCCCACCGAGCCGAAGCGGCGGCCAGCAGTCGCGGCGACAGGTAGCCGCTGACGCCGGCCGCGACCTGGATCGGCATGTCGACCTCGAAGTTCCCGGAGCGCTCATCCTTACCGCGCCCGTCGAGCATCCCCGCCCACGTCACGCTGCCGGCCACGCGCAGGAGCGAGGCGACGTCCCATCGGATGCCGACCGTCGCGTACGGAGCGCGCTGGGTCCACGACATGGCGGTGGTGAACGGGTCGACGGCGGGTCCGTCTTCGTCGATGAACGTACGGGTGACGACGCGGTCGAGCCCGCCTGAGTAGACGCCGCCGGCCACGCCGAGCGCCAGGTCCCGCGTGACCGCGTATGCGATGCCGAGCTGGAGCTGCGAGATCGCGCCCTTCGACTCGACGAGGTCGCGCACCGTGACTTCTTCGCCGCCGATCATCTCTGTCCGATCGGCGAACGCGGCCCAGTTCTGGTCCAGGAAGCCGCCGTAGCCGACCGTGAAGACGGAGCGCTCGCCGGCGGGATAGATGACCTGCATCATCGGGAACCGGTTCGCGCCGAAATCCGCGCGGGCGCCATCCAGATCGATGGCGTTGTTCGCCGACTGGAGCGACACGGCGATACCCCGGAACCCGTAATCCCGCGCCTCCGCGGGGCTGATGAGCGATGGGCTGTGCCCGTGGAGGCCGATGCCGATCCCTCCCATGGCGCGCGTGCGCGCGTCCCCCGCCGGCACCGGCACGCCGAGCCCCTGGCTGGCGAAGATCGACTGCGCCGAGGCGGGCTGCGCCGCGGCGAGTGCGAGAGCGATTGCGAGCGGAAGGCTGCGCTTCATCGGATCCGATCCTGATCGACGACGGAGATGATGAGTCTGAGCTTGGGCGCGGCCGCCCCGGCACCGATGGGCGCGAAGGAGGCGATGCCGAACTGCAGCCCCGAGAGCTGGTCGAGCATGGCCAGCGTCACGGGCGGCGCATCCTCATCGGTGGCCATGAGCTGGACAATGGTCCGGAACGGCTGCGTGAACGTGACTTCGGCCGGCTCGCCGGTCGCGAACGAGGCCGGCGGCACGACGAGCTGGCCCAGCGACTGGGCGAGCGGCGCGCGCGCGAGCGGGATCTGCCCCGCGCCCAGGACGCGGAAGAGAATTATTCGAACGGTGTCGTCTGGCGCGAATCCGGCTGGCGGCGCGACGGGCGTGAACACCAGGCCGGCGTAGTTGATGTTCGCATCACCGAGCCGGTACGCGCACGTGTCCGCCGGGGTGTCGGCGCACGGGGCCTGCACCGTGACCGTGTCGAGGCGATCGCGGAACTGCACGTAAGACCGCCAAGCCGGCGTCCCGCCGACAAACATCGAGCCGTCGCTCGCGGGCGGCGGATCGTAGACGAACGTCAGGCCGCGCAAACCGACGGTGTCGAAGACGATGGTGTCCGGGCGGGCTTCCGGCGAGGCCTGGACGACGAGCCGGAATGCGTTGAACCGCAGGCGCGTGCCCGGCGTCTCGCCGACGATCAGCGCGCCGCGCGCGGCATTGAGCGTGTCGGACCAGAGATTCAACGTGGCCGCGTCGACGTTGAAGCTGAGCGAATTCGACTCCGGGACGAGCTGCGCCCGAGACACCAACGCATCGCGGGTGCCGCCCGGCTGCGCCCAGGGGAGCGAGACGCCGCTGCTGTCGACCCGAAGCGACCAGCTCGCCGACGCCGGGTCCCACTCCTCGCCGATTCGATACAGCGCGAACGAGACCGGCTCGGACGGCCGTGCCTGGAGCGTGTCGATGTCGAGGATCAGCTCGCCGCCGAGAAGGATCGGCGAATCGTCCGTCTGCGAGGAGCCGGTCGCGTCCTGGTAGGTGATGCTCCTGATCGGGAGCGCCGGCCGCAGGAGCGTGTGCGCTTCGAGCACGCCCCCGTGAGCGTGGGCGACGACGCCGTAACCGGCGCCGCCCGCGCGCGAGAAGCCGGTGATCGTCGTGTCCATCACGAGGAAGCGGTCGGCGTCGAGGACGATCTCGAAGCTGCGCACCATCCCCGGCGGGACGAGCGGTTCGAGCCCGACCGGCCCTTCATCGGCGCAGCCGGCCAGGACGAGCGCCGGCAGGAGCGCCAGTGGCAACCGTTTCAGCATCCGCAACCCTTCAGTCACCCACCGCGGGGGCGGTGGTCGTTCCCGATTCCAGGTCGAAGCGGGCCGGGAGCAGCTCCGCGAGCGACCAGCGCGCCTCGCCTCTTTCGGCGCCCAGTGAGACGATTTCCAACGCCGGCGCGAACTCGGCCAGCGTCTGCCGGCAGACCCCGCACGGGCTGGCCGGCGCCGGCGCGTCCGTCAGCAGGACCAGGCGCCGGAACGAGCGTCGGCCCGAGGCCACGGCGGCGCCGAGCGCGACGCGCTCGGCGCAGATCGTCGCCGGGTACGACGCGTTCTCGACGTTGCAGCCGAGGAAGATGGAGCCATCCTCGGCCTCGAGGGCGCACCCCACCCGGAAGTTCGAGTAGGGCGCGTAAGCACGGGAGCGGGCCGTGTCCGCGGCCCGGACGAGTTCATCCAGCGATGTCGTTTCCACGTTCTACACGCGGGAGTCTGGGCGTGAGCCCCGTCAGGATCTCATAGCTGATCGTGTCCGCGTGCGCGGCCACCTCTTCCAGCGTGATCTCCGCGTCGCCGTCCCGGCCGATCAGGGTGGCCACGTCGCCGACCCGCGCCTCCGGCACGTCGGTCAGGTTTACCACCGTCAGGTCCATGGAGATCCGTCCGACCACCGGGACGCGGCGACCGCGGACGATCACGTCGCCCCGGTTGCCGAGCGCGCGGCGCACGCCGTCGCCGTAGCCGATGCCGAGCGTACCCCAGCGCTCCCAGCGCCGCGCAACGTGTGTCGCGCCGTAGCCGACGGTCGTGCCGGGCGCGACGTCGCGGATAAGCACGATGCGCGCCCGTACGGCGACGACCGGCCGCGGCCGCGGGAGCCCGAGCCCGGGCGCGGGGTCGCCGCCGTAGAGGAAGATCCCCGGGCGGACCGCATCGGCCGCGAATTCCCGGAACCGAAGCGCGGCCGCGCTGTTCGCCGCGTGGACGATCAGGTCCTCCCGCGAGACCGGGAGCTGGTCGAGCGCATCACGGAAACGCTCCCACTGCGTGACCGTGAACACCCGATCCGGCGCGTCGGCGCCGTGGAAGTGCGTAAAGACGCCGGTCCAGCGCAGCGAGGGCGAGAGCCGGGAGCGGACGTCCGCGCCCCAACGGGGCGTGTCGCGCCAGTCGAAGCCGCAGCGCCCCATCCCGGTGTCGATCTCGACGTGGAAATCGCCGCCGCCCTCGACCGTCGCGGTCGCCGCGGCCCAGCGGTCCAGCGCGTCCAGGTCCGAGATCGCGGGGGTCAGCCGCGCCTCCGCGGCCGCCTCGTAGGCGTCCACGGGGAGCGGGCTCAGCACCAGGACCGGCCGTGTGACGCCCAGGCGACGCAGCGCGATCCCCTCCTCCGCCGTCGCGACCCCGTACGCCCACGGCTCGAGCGGCTCGAACGCCCGCACCACGTGCGCGGCGCCGAGCCCGTAGCCGTCCGCCTTGACCATCGCGATCATGCCGACGCCGGGCCCGACGGCGTCCCGGAGCGCTCGAAAGTTGTCGCGCAGGGCATCGAGGTCGACCTCGACCCAAGCGCGAAGTTCGGGGCCGATTGACATAGGCGACGAAGAGGGCGTAGTATAGACCATTCTTGAGTTTAGCGCAAGTTCACCCGCTCCGGAGAAGCGAATATTTCCAGCGAAGGCAACCCTTCGGCCGGCCCCGCCCGGCCGAGTCTGGACCGGGCGCTCGAGCTCGTCCGTTTCCTTCGAATCCACTGCCCCTGGGACGCGGCACAGACGCCGACGTCACTCCTCCCCTACCTGCTCGAGGAGGCGCACGAGGTCGCCGAGGCGGTCGGCGACGGCGACGATGAAGCGCTCCGCGGCGAGCTCGGCGACCTGCTCCTGAACGTCGCGTTCCAGATCGTGCTCGCCGAAGAGCGCGGCGCCTTCGACGCGGAGGCGGTCGTCAGCCGCCTCGAGGAAAAGATGCGACGTCGCCACCCTCATATCTACGGGGAGGGCGAAGCCGAGCCGTGGGAGGCGCTGAAGGCGAAGGAGCGCGGCGCACGGCGCTCGATCCTCGCGGACCTCCCGCGAGGGCTGGACCCGCTTTCCCGCGCGCACCGCATCCAGGAACGGGTCAGCGCGGTCGGCTTCGACTGGGCCGACGCGCGCGGCGCGTTCGAGAAGGTGGCCGAGGAGTTGGAGGAGGTGCGGCAGGCGCTGGCAGCGGAACCGTCTCCCGCGCTGGAGGAAGAGCTCGGCGACCTCCTCTTCGCCGTCGTGAACCTCGCCCGTCTGGCCGGCGCGCACGCGCTCGGCGCGCTGCAAAGGGCGAACCGGAAGTTCACCGCCCGGTTCGAGGCGCTGGAACGACTCGCCGCCGAACGCGGGGTCGAGCTCGGCGCGGCCTCCCTCGAGGAACTCGACCGGTTGTGGGACGAGGTGAAACGAGCGGAGTCACGCGATTGAGGCGGCGCGACCGCAGGTCGCGCCGCCTCGACCTTTCGCTCACCCGACCCGGGCCCCCCTTCCCTCTCGCCCGGCCCGTCCGCTTCCGTCCTACGGGTGCAGCCGGTTGAGCATCCTGGGGAACGGAATCATCTCGCGGATGTGCGGCCTGCCGGTGATCCAGGCGACGGTCCGCTCGAGGCCGAGCCCGAAGCCGGAGTGCGGGAAGGTGCCGTACTTCCGGAGGTCCAGGTACCAGCCGTACGACGCTTCGGGGAGCCCTTCCTCGCGGATGCGGGCGAGGAGCCGGTCGTAGTCGTCCTCGCGCTGGCTGCCGCCGATGATCTCGCCGTACCCCTCGGGCGCGATCAGGTCGTCGCAGCGGACGGTCCGCGGGTCGGCGGGGTTCTCCTTCATGTAGAAGGCCTTCGCCTCCTTCGGGTAATCGTAGACGAAGACCGGACGGTCGAAGTCCTCGGCGATCATCGTCTCGTCCGGCGCGCCCATGTCCATCCCCCACTGGATCGTGCTCCCCTTGGCCTGCAGCCGCTCGACGGCCTCGCTGTAAGAGATGCGGGGGAACGGCGGCACGACGTTCTCGAGCTTCGAGGTGTCGCGCTCGAGGAGCTCGAGTTCCTCGCCGCACCGGTCGAGCGCGCGGGCGACGATGTAGGAGACGAACTCCTCCTGCAGCCGCATGTTGTCGTCCGAGTCGTACCAGGCGACCTCGGCCTCGACCATCCAGAACTCGGTCAGGTGGCGGCGGGTCTTGGATTTCTCGGCCCGGAACGTGGGGCCGAAGCAGTAGACCTTGCCGAGCGCGGCCGCGGCGGCCTCGATGTAGAGCTGCCCGGTCTGGGCCAGATAGGCCTTCTCCCCGAAGTAATCCGTCTCGAAGAGCCCCGATGCGCCCTCGCCGATCGCGCCCGTCAGGATCGGCGCGTCGACCCGGATGAACCCGCGCTCGTAATAGAAGTCCGCGATCGCCTTCTCGACCTCGTTGCGAACGCGCAGGATCGCGCGCTGCTGGCTGGAGCGCAGCCAGAGGTGGCGGTGGTCGAGGAGGAACTCGATCCCGTGCTCCTTGGGCTGGATCGGGTATTCTTCGGCGACCTGGACGATCTCGATGTTCTCGACGGTCAGTTCGTACCCGCCGGGCGCGCGGGGCTCCTCGCGAACCGCGCCCGTGACCGTCACGCTGGTTTCCTGGGTGAGGCGCTCGAAGTCCTCCCAAACAGATGGCGGGACCTGTTTTTGCAGGACGACGCCCTGAACGATCCCGGTCCCGTCGCGGACCACGACGAACGCGACCTTTCCATGCGAACGAGTGGTCTCGACCCAGCCGCGCACGGTGACGACGTCGCCCACGTGCCGTCCCAGATCCCGAACCTCGCTGACCACAGCCATGCCAGTACCCGGCCTCCTCCCGCCGAATCGTCGATTGTCGCGTGGATGTGCGCCGAACGCCGAAAGGTAGAAACGGGTGGTAAGGGTGTCAATTACGGGCGCGCGCGGGCGGCCGTGGCGGGATGTGCGCTGTCCGGCCTTGCGGCGGTCGCGTGCGCGGGCGGCGGGCCGGCGCCCATGGCCGGGCTCCCGCCCGCGGACGTCCCCGGCGCCGCTGCGCCGCCGCGGGACGTGGCGGTGGTGTGGCGACGCGACGTGGGGCCGAGCGTCTTCGCGGCGCCGTCGGTCCAGGGCGACGTGGTCATCGTTGCGACCGGCAAGGGCGACGTGATCGCGATGTCGACCCGGACGGGCGAGCGGATCTGGCGCCGCGGGCTGGGCGGCCCGATCCGGGGATTCGTGGTGGCCGGGGGTCGTGTCTACGCCGCCGCGGACCGTGCGGCCGGCAAAGCCGCCGCGCTCGCGGTGTCCGACGGCCGGGAAGTGTGGGCGCAGCGGGTCGGCGCCGCGGCGTACGCGCCGGTCGTGGCCGACGGGGTCGTGATCGTGGCGACGGACAGCGGAACGGTCGCCGCGCTGGACGCGTCGACGGGCGCGGCGCGGTGGAGCGCGCGGCTCGCGGGGAACGTCGCCGCGCCGCCGACGGCGGTCGAGGGCGCCGTGCTGGTCGCCACGCGAACGGACACGCTCTACCACCTGGACCCGGGGAGCGGTGCGATCCTGGCGCGGACGCCGCTGCCCGCGCGCGTGTCCGCGGCAGCCGTCGTCCGGGGCGACGAAGTGCTCCTCCCGCTGTACTCCGGCGCCGTCGCGGGATACGACCCCGTGGCCCGGGCGATCGTGTGGCGAGCCGAGCTCGGCGCGCCGGTGCTGGGCGCGCCCGTCGTCGCACCGGGCGGCGATGCCTTTGTCCTCACGGAGGAAGCGGTCGTCTGGAGGATCCCGGCGGGCGGCGGCCAGGCCGAACGGGTGGTGGAGCTGGGCGGCGCGGCGGTCGGCTCGCTCGCGCTGGCGGGCGAGCGTTTGATCGTCGGTCGACTCGACGGCACGCTGTTCGGTGTGTCGCTCGATGGGTCGATCGCGTGGCGCGCGCGGCTAGAGGACTCGATCGTCGCGCCCGCGGCGGTCGACGGGAACGGCGTCGTCGCGGCGCTGCGCAGGGGCAAGGTCGTACGGGTCGAGGTGATGCGATGAAGCGGCGAGCAATCGTGGCGGTGGTGGTCGTCCTCGGGTGGGCGGCCGCGTGGGCGGCGTGGCCGACGGTCGCGACCGGCCAGCAGGTCCCGCGGTCGCTGCGCATTCGCGCCGGAGCCACGGACGACCGCGGCGGACCGGCGTCCCCGCGGGCGCTCCTGCCGGGCGGTTGGAGGCCGCTCGCGATCGCGAAATGGGGGATGCTCGGCGCGACCGCCGTTGCCGCGGTCTACGGGCTGTCGGCATCGATCGAGGCCGACGGACTCTACGATCGGATCTCGCAGATCTGCGCGTCGGACGCCGGGCGTTGCGCCGAGCTGCCGGAGGGTGGATACGCCGACGCGGAGGTCGCTCGGCTGGACCGGGACGCGCGCGAGCTGGACGACCGCGCGCGCCGGGGGCTCCTGGCCACGCAGGTCGGCGTGGCGGCCACTCTGGCGCTGTTCATCCTCGACCTGCGCGACGGCGGCCCACCGCCGAACTTGCCGTACGTGCCGCCGCAGCTCCGCGTGGGGTTCGGGCGGGACGGGGCGTTCCGCGTCGCGGGGCGGATCGCGACGCCGTGACGGGTCAGCCGTCGGCGTTGGCGGCGGGCGAGAAGATCTCGTCGGCGAGCGCCTGGCGGTCCTCCGCGCCGAGCATGGATGCGGCGGGGTCGTAGCCGCGCGGCCGGTCGTGCGCGTGGTCCGCAGCGTCGGTCCCCGCGGCCGACTCCGACGAGGAGACCAGGTCCGCGTCGTCGAGCAGGCCGACCACGCGCTCGAGCCGGCGCTCCACGCCGCGGAGCACGTTCGAGGCGTGGCTCAGCTGCTGGGCCGCAATGTCCTGGAATTGCAGCACGACGATCAGCCGGAACAGCTCGTCGCGGAGCTCGGCGCGGAGCTTCTCGGACTCCTCGGTGTTCCCCTCCGCGGCGAGCGAGTCGAGGCGGTCGATCATGCCGATCGCCCGGTCCAGCCCGTCGAGAAGGTCGGTCGCCGCGAGCTCCGTCGTCGACGAGACCTCCAGCAGCTTCTCCTGCGTCGCCTGGACCTGCTCCACGGTCGTGCGCTCGAGCGCGGACCGCGTACGACGCAGGATCTTGAGCGTCTCGATCACGTCCAGGTAGACGTGCATGACGAGCGCGGTCAGGTCGGTCGAACCGGCGGTGACGGCCTCGAGGCGCTGCATCACCTGGGCGGCGACGTGCTCCGTAACGGCATCCTCGCCGTCGTCGTCGCCCGCCTGCAGCTCCTCCAGGATGGCGTCCATCATCCGAAGGGCCGCCTCGGATTCGCTCAGCATCTCGCTCAGGACGCGATCGCGATCCGCCATGGTCAGTTCGCTTTTGCAACCGGGGCCAGGACCTGATCGATCTTCTCCTTCAGGACCTGGGGCGTGAACGGCTTGACCACGTAGTTGTTGACGCCCGCCTGCGCCGCGGCGACGATGTCGTCCCGCGCACTGCGCGTCGTCACCATGAGAACCGGGACCCGGCGTCCATCCTCGCGCTGGCGCAGCTGCTGGACGAACTCCAGCCCGCCCAGCACCGGCATGTTCCAGTCGGTGATGATGCAGTCGATGGAGGCGTCGAACCGCTCGAGCGCCTCCGAACCGTCTCCGGCCTCGACGAAGTCGTTGTAGCCGATTCGCTGCAGCGAGTTGATGATGATTCGCCGCATGGTCACCGAGTCGTCGACGACGAGGAACTTCATAGGAGGTCGCGGTATGGCTCAGAGGTCGCCGCGCGCGAGGATGGCGCGGGCGACACGGTGGACGATTTCGGGCGAATCGTAGAACCCGGATTCGATCCGCCGCTGGATCTCGGCGATACGCTCGGGGGTCAGTGCGGCTTCCTCCACCGCTTCGGCCAGCCGGGCCTGGGCGAGGGCGCGCGCCTCCTCGGAGATCTCGACGCGGTCGCCGCGCCCGGCGCCGGCCCGCGGCGCACCGACGCGACCGTTCCCCGCGGCCGCCCGCTCGATCGCGCCGCCGCCCACAGGCCGGTAACCGCCGGATCTGATGTCTTCGACACTCATGACGGTGCCTCCCTTTGGGGGTCCCTTGCACAGGTTCGGCACGCCGCGGGAAAACTTTAACGCGTGCGACCTTGCTCGGCCCGGCGCGGCCGCATACGTTCGAACGAAAACGGCGAAGTCCGGGCGCCGCGGCTCGGGACGGTCCACGTGGAGAACGGCATGAAAGGCGTAATCCTGGCCGGGGGTCTCGGCACGCGGCTGCGGCCGCTGACCCTCGTCACGAACAAGCACCTGCTCCCGGTCTACGACCGGCCGATGATCTACTACCCGATCGAGAAGCTGGTCGAAGCGGGTATCGAAGACATCCTGATCGTGACCGGCGGCAACCACGCGGGCGAGTTCCTTCGCCTGCTCGGCAACGGCCGCCAATTCGGTCTCAAGCACCTGAACTACACGTACCAGGAAGGCGAGGGCGGGATCGCGGAGGCGCTGGGCCTGGCCGAGCACTTCGCCGACGGCGAGCCGGTCGTCGTGATCCTGGGCGACAATCTCTTCGAGGACTCGCTCGCCGAGCCGATCCGTCGTTTCCGGCACCAGGGCGAGGGCGCGAAGATCCTGCTCAAGGAGGTCGACGACCCCGAACGCTTCGGCGTGGCGGAGCTGGACGGCGATCGCGTGGTCCGCATCGTCGAGAAACCGAAGGACCCGCCGTCACGCTTCGCCGTTACGGGCGTCTACATGTACGATGCCCGCGTCTTCGACATCATCAAGACGCTCAAGCCGAGCGGGCGCGGCGAGCTGGAGATCACGGACGTCAACAACCGCTACATCGAGTGGGGCGCCCTGACGTACGAGGTGCTCGACGGCTGGTGGACGGACGCGGGGACGATCGAGAGCCTGTACCGGGCGAGCACGTTGGTGCGACGCGCGCGGGTCGGGGTGGCGGCGGAGTCGCGATGAAGTTCGAGATCATCGACACGGCGATCGCCGACGTGAAGGTGATCGTCCCGGCGCGGTACGGCGACGATCGGGGATTCCTCTCGGAAGTCTACCGGCGGGACGCGTTCGCGGCGGCCGGCATCGACGTCGAGTTCGTCCAGGTGAACCAGTCGTACTCCGCGCGGCGCGGCACCGTGCGAGGGCTGCACTTCCAGCTCGCCCCGCGGGCGCAGGCGAAGCTGGTGCGGGTCACGCGCGGCTCGATCCTGGACGTGGCGGTGGACCTTCGCCCCGACTCGCCGACGTACGGCCGCCACGTCGCCGTGGAGCTGAGCGCGGCGAACTGGAAGCAGCTCTTCATCCCGGTCGGCTTCGCCCACGGCTTCTGCACGCTCGAGCCGGACACCGAGGTGATCTACATGCTGTCTGACGTCTATGCGCCGGAGCTCGAGCGCGGCGTGCTCTGGAACGACCCGGCGCTCGGGATCGACTGGCCGGTCGCCGAGGCCGAGGCGATCCTCTCGCCCAAAGACCGGGCGCACCCGCGTCTCGCGGAGCTCGGGGAGCTGGTATTCGCGTGAACGTGCTCGTCACCGGCGGGCTGGGTTTCATCGGCAGCAACCTGGTCCGCCTGATCCTCTCGGAGCGCCGGGACTGGCGCGTCGTCAACCTGGACCTGGTCACGTACGCCGCGAATCCCGCGAACCTGGCGGGGGTCGAGGAGGGTCCGCGCTACCGGTTCGTCCGGGGCGACGTCGCGGATCGGAAGTGCGTGGAGGAGCTGTTCCGCGAGGAGCGTTTCGACGCCGTCATCCACTGCGCCGCGGAGACGCACGTCGACCGGTCGATCACGGACGGCGCGCGCTTCCTGCGGACGAACGTCGAGGGGACGCTCGTCCTCCTCGAGACGGCGCTCGAGGCCGGCGGCGTGCGGCACCTCCAGATGAGCACCGACGAAGTCTACGGCTCGCTGGCGCCTGAGGACCCGCCGTTCACCGAGTCGACGCCGCTCGCGCCGCGCTCGCCGTACAGCGCGAGCAAGGCGGCGGCCGACCACATTGCGCTCGCGTTCCACCACACGCACGGGCTGGACGTCGTCGTCACGCGCTGCTCGAACAACTACGGCCCGTACCAGAACCCGGAGAAGCTGATCCCGCTGATGGTCACGTCGGCGCTGCGAGGTCGGCCGCTCCCGGTCTACGGCGACGGCCGTCAGCGGCGGGACTGGATCCACGTGGAGGACCACTGCCGGGGCGTACTGCGCGCGCTCGAGGCGGGGCGTTCGGGCGCGGTCTACAACCTGGGCGGCGGCGCGGAGCGGGAGAACATCGACGTGGTGCGGCAGGTGCTGAAGCTGGTGGGCGCGAGCGAGGAGCTGATCCGCCACGTCGCCGACCGGCCGGGGCACGACCGCCGCTACAGCGTGAGCTACGCGAAGGCCGAGCGGGAGCTGGGCTGGGCGCCGAAGCGGACGTTCGAGGAGGGGCTGGAGGAGACCGTCGCCTGGTACCGCGAGAATACGGCGTGGTGGGAAACGGCGGCGGAGTCCGCGTACCGAGAGAGCGAAGCGCGGATCGCGGCGTGGGCGGCGCGGGGGTGAGCCCGGCGCCGCTGCGTCACAGCCGAACGTCGAATCGCGTGGCCGCGTCCGGCGCGCGGACGTAGGCCTCGACGTGTGGCCGGCGGCGGTCGAGTTGGCCAAGCGCATCGCGAGCGTCGTCGCGGATGCGGACGATCTCGTCCCGCAGCCGCGCGTCGTGCTCCCTGCACTGCTCGAGCAGCAGCCGCACCTCGCCGATCAACCGCTCGATCTCTTCCCGATCGGCCTGCTCCCCGGAATCCGTCTCGTCGAATTCGTCGTCGACGATCGCGTCGATCCGACGGGCGACGGCGTCGCGCTCCTCCGCGAGCGCCTGGAACCCGTCCAGGTCGTCCGCACGGAGCGCCTCGATCTGCGCGACCATCAGCTCCGCGTACTGGGCGTACCCCGCCCTGCGGCGCCGCAGCGCGCCGACGGCGTGGATCATCGAACCACCTCGCCGGGCACGGCGCCCTGCGCGACGGTCGATGCGGCGCCTTGCGCGACGTTACCCCGCGCCATCGCGGCCGCCTGCACCCACGCGTCGTGGAGCGAAGCGACCATGTCGATGGTCTTCTCGAGCCGATCGCGGTCGAGGTCCCGGCCCGCGATCATGATCTCGCGCGAGAAATAGCCGTAGAGCGCCGCGAGGCGCGAAGCGATCTCGCCGCCGGCCTCGAAGTCGAGCGACGACAGGAGCTCGAAGACGATCTCCGAGGCGCTCGTCAGGCTCGCGGCCTTCCCCTCGAGGTCCCGCGCCTCGATCTGCGCGGACGCGCGCCGGAGGTGCTGGAGGAGCCGCTCGTACAGCAGCGGGACCAGCTCCTCGCGGCTGCTGCTCAGCACACGGACCTGTTGGTACGCCGTGTAATTGCCGTTCTGATACATGGCTGCCTACCGTTTCCGGATCGTGGTCTCCCGGGCTTCGGTCTACCTACCGTTCCCCAGCGAGGCGAGCTGGGACGCAAGCCACTGCGATTGAGCCATGGCCTGCGCGAGCGCCTGTTCCATGGCCGTGAAACGGCGGATCAGGTACTCCCTGCGCTGCTCGAGCCGGTCCTCCAACCGTTCGATGCGCTCGTTCATCGACCGCACCGTCGAGTCGAGCCGGTCGACGATGGAGCGGATCGAGCCATCGCCGGTCCCGGTCAGACGCTGGACGACCCGTTCGAGTTCGCCCGCGATCCCCTGGCTGAAGGTGATCTGACCGAGCAACCCCGTGGCCGAGCCGTCGTACCGAAGGACGAGTCCGTCGGCCGGCGACCCGGCCGCGCCGGTCAGGGTGCGACCCCGGCCCGTGGCGGCATACCCGCCGATCGTGCCTTCGACGTCGAGACCGGCGTAGACGCCCGCCTGGATGCCGAGCGACGCCGTGCCGTCGCCGCCGCCGGCGACCAACTCGATCTCGAACCCTTCGGCGGAGCCGTACTCCTCGTGGACGATGCGGAGCTGGCCGCCCTCGGCGCTGGCGGTGATCCTGGCCGGATCCCGCCCGTCGACTCGCACGTCGAAGACGCCGAACGGTGACGGCCGGTCCGGATCGTCCGTGCCGATGGCGAGCTCGAGGCGACTCGCACCGGGCTCCGCGGAGGAGATAGTCAGCACGCCGTTCTCGATCCCCACGACGACGTCGGCGCCGAGCTCCGCCTGGAGCGCGTCGACGATGGAGCCGAGCGTCTGGGTGCTCGCGTCCTCGACCGTGAACGTCTCGAGGAACGACTCCCCGTTCGGCCGCCGTCCGGAGAAGGTGAAGACCATGCCGTCGACGATCCCGGCGTCGGTGCCGTCGCCGCGGAAGAGCGAGGCGAGCGGCGTGGACGCGTCCGCGACGGTGGTCCCGTCGGGCGCGGCGTAAAGGGCGTTGGCCGCCGCGACGGTGTGGCGCGTCGCGGTCCCGAACTCGGCGTTCAGCGCGTCGACGATGTCGCCGAGCGTCATCCCGTTCGACAGCTCGATCGCGTACTCCTTGCCGGTCGCGCGGTCGCGGACGATGAGCGTGTCCGGCGTCGCGTCGTCGACGTAGACGCCGGCCAATCCGGTCCCCACGACCTCGGCGCGGGCGGCGGCCTGCGTGATCTGGACGGCGTACGTGCCCGAATTCGTGGCCGCGCCGTGCGTCACGTACCGGAGCTGCGATGTCGACGCGGCCGCGTGCACGCCGAAGAGCCGGGCGACGGAATCGGCGTCGGTGCGGATCGCCGCCTCGACCCGGGCGGCATCGAAGGTAAAGCGACCGTTCTGGTCGATCTCCACGCCGATGTCCGCGAGGCGCGTGTAGGAGCCGCCCAGCTCGGCCGGGATCCGGGTGTCGAGCGCCTGACGGATCATCGTCAGCATGTTGCGCAGCACGCTGTCGCCCGACAGGGGCGGCCGCGCGGCGCCCTCGATCCCGGTGGGCGTCTGGCTCCGGACGAAGTCGGCGATCGCGTTGTACGCGTCGACGAGCGAGCGCACGGCCGCGACGGCCCGGTCGACGTCCTGCTGCACGTTGACGGTGAGCGTCGCGTCCGGGAGCGCGCCGGTCAGATTCAACGAGAGCCCCGGAATCACGTCGTCGATCGCGTTGGTCGAGCTGCGGATGTAGGTCCCATCGACCTCGAGCTCCGCGTCGGCGCCGCGCGTGATCTGCCGCGCCCGGCCCGCCTCGACGACCGCCATCTCGCCGAAATCGAGCGCGCCGCCGCCCTGGTTGTGGGCGACGATCGAGAGCGAGAGGCGGCTGTCGCCGCCCTGATCGTCGGTCAGGACGAGGCGGCCGTCGGCGGAGATCGAGGCGGTCGCGGTGCGCGAGCCCGCGCCGAAGCCGTCGACGGTGTCGTTCAGCCGGTCGAGGAGGTCCTGGAGCGTCGAATTGGCCTCGATCGTGAACTCGATGGCGACGCTGGAGCCGTCGCCGCGGGTGCCGGTGATCGTGAGCGTGTCGCCGGCCTGGACGCCCGCGGGGCCGACGCTCACCCAGAGGTCGGTGAGGAGCGTGGCGGCGGACGCCGGGGTCGAGGCATCGCCGGCGAAGAGCTGGCCGCCCTGCAGCTGCTGCGCGATCGCGCCGCGGCCGCCCTGGAGGACGCCCAGCGCCTCGAGGATGCGGTTCGAATCGCCGAACGTCGTGGTGCCGCGGATGTCGAGGCGGTACACCGTGCTGCCGTCGACCACCTCGGAGACGACGGCGGCTTGCACGCCGCTCCCCGCGTTGGCGGCCGCGGCGTTGATCGCGGCCGCGACGTCGTCGAGCGACATGGTGGCCAGATCGATCACCGCGGAGAACTGCGACGCGCCGGAGCCGAACGTAACGGCGCCCGCGGCCGGCGGCGCGGAGAACCCGCGCAGCCCGGCGACGGCCGTCGAAGCGTTGGTGAAGACGTCGCTCCGCGCGCCGCTCGACGTCGCGTGCTTGATCGACGTCGTCTCGTCGAGGAGCCCGAGCGAGCGAAGGATGCCGCCCGCGCCGTCGACCAGGTCGATCCCGGCGGCGCCGGTCCGGTCCGAGGTCAGGATCAGGCGGTGCTGGTTCGGGCCGGTCGAAAGCACGGAGGCCGTGACGCCCGAGGCGTTGTGGCCGCTGTTCGCGCGATTGATGCGCGCGACGATGTCGTCGAGCGAATCGGTCGCGGCGACCTCGACACGTACGCCGCCGATGAGGAACTCGCCGGAAAGACCGAGCGCCTCGGTACGAGACGAGACGACGCTCCCGCTCAGCTTCTCCGCCGCCGCGAGGCCGAGGACGCGCACGGTGTGCGTGCCCGGCCGCGCGCCCGCCGAAGCGGAAACCGTCAGCGGCGCCGCGACGCCCGTCGGCACGCCGGCCAGCGAGGCGCGGTAGACCTGGAACGCCGCGCCGGTCCGGAGCGACTCCAGCGCCGAGCCCAGGGCGCTGACCCGCGACTCGAACGTGGACCACGCGGTGGAGCGGGACTCGACCGTCTTGATCTGCGACTCGAGCAGCCGCGCGGGCGCGCGCTCGAGCTGCATGATCTGGTCGATCATCTCCTGCCACTGCAGTCCGCTGGCGATGCCGCTGAACGAGAGGGTCGAACTCATGGTCCCTGCTGTTGCGTCGGTTTACGCCGAACCCCGGAGTCGGTCGAGACCGACTCCGGGGGGTGCTTCGGCGCCGGTATCGACTACCGGAGGAGCTGCAGCACGAGCTGCGGCGCCGCGTTCGCCTGCGCGAGCATGGCCATGCCCGCCTGCTGCAGGATCTGGTTGCGCGTGAACTCCGCCATCTCGGCCGCCATGTCCGCATCGCGGATCGTCGACTCCGCCGCGGCGACGTTTTCGATCGTCGTCCGCACGTTCTGCAGCGCGAAGTCGATCCGGTTCTGCGCCGCGCCGATCTGGCCGAACATGTCCGAGACGTGCGAGATCGCCGCGTCGATGTTCGCGATCGCCGCCTGGGCGTTCGCCTTCGTGTCCAGGCTGTCGCCATCGATGCCCAGCGTGGCGAGCGTCAGATCGAGCGCCGTGATGCTGACGTCATCCATGCCGGCACCGCCGCCCGTCCCCTCCTCGCCGCTGACGCTGACCATGAAGGAGACCGTGCCGCCGGTCACGACGATGTCACCGCCGTCCCCGTTGTCGAGGTTCGTCGTCGTGACGGTGATGCCGAACTGCTCGAACTTCCACGTCTGCTCGCCCTGCGCGCCGTCGACGGTGCCCGCGATCGTCTGGGAGTTGCCGTTCGCGTCCTCGAGGGTTACGCCCGTCGCGGTCGCGGTCAGCGTGTACGTGCCGGCCGCGGCGCCGTTGAGGACGATGCTGTTGGCGCTCACGCCAGCCACGCTGAGCAGGTTGCTGTTGGCCTCGTCGAGCACGTTGCCGAACGACCCGTCGATCAGGTTCCTCCCCTGGAACTTGGTCGTGCTGACGATCCGGGTGATCTCGTCCTGGAGCTTCTCGAACTCCGCCTGGATCTTCGCGCGGCCCTCGTCGGACGTGTTGTCCGAAGCCGCCTGGACCGCGAGCTCCTTCATCCGGTCGAGGATCCCGGAGATCGTCTGCGTCGCGCCCTCCGCGATCTGCAGGACCGAGTTGGCCTGTTCCGCGTTGCGGGCAGCCTGGCGCAGGCCGCGCAGGTCGGCGCGCATCTTGTTCGCGATCCCGAGCCCGGCGGCGTCGTCCGCCGCGCGGTTGATGCGGTAGCCGGACGAGAGACGGCCGATCGAACGCGCGACCGCCGTGTTCGTCTGGCTCAGGATCCGCTGCGTGTTGAGCGCCGAGACGTTGGTGTTGATGCGCATGGTAGTTCTCCTTCCATGAGGGTTGCGCCGCGGAGCGTCCCTGCTCCGCCCGGCCGGCCACCCACCGGCCGCTGCATAGATTATCGGCGACCCCCGGCCGAACTTTAGGCGGAATCGCGACAGGGCCGCGTCCACCGCCGTTCGGTACGACATCTGTTGACGCCGGCCAAGTTAGTCCTTATCCTGCAGTGCGTTTTTCGAGCAGGGCCGTGCCGGCCGCCCGACGCGACACCCCCCTCTTCCGCGAAATCGGGCCACATGGACGTGTTCGTCGCCCGGCAGCCGATATTCGATCGACGATATCACGTTGTCGGCTACGAGCTACTCTATCGCGAACAGCGCGACAGCGACCGTGCGCCCGCACACGTCACGGTCGACATGGCCAATCGCGTCATCGTCGACGCGTTCGTCGGCATCGGCATCCAACACCTCACGGAAGGCCAGCCGGCGTACATCAATTGCGGCCGCGAGCTGCTCTTCTCCGGCCTGGTCGAGCTCCTCGATCCGCGAGCGGTGGTCATCGAAATCCTGGAAACCATCGAACCGGACGACGCGGTGGTCGACGTATGCCGTGCGCTCGCGGAGCGCGGCTACCGCCTCGCGCTCGACGATTTCGTGCTGACCGACGGCTGGGCGCCGCTGCTCGAGGTCGCGGAGATCGTCAAGATCGACGTGCTCCATCGGACGAGCGACGAGGTGGCCGAGATGGTCGATCGGATCCGCTCCGCCGACGCCTACCTCCTCGCCGAGAAGGTCGAAAACCGCGAGGTCTTCGAGCACTGCAGGGCGCTGGGCTTCGACCTGTTCCAGGGCTACTTCTTCAAGCGACCGGAGACGATCGCCGGGAAGGACCTGACGACCACCGACATCCAGATCCTCAAGCTATTGAATCTGGTGCGCGACCCGAGGCTGCCGGACTCTGCGCTGGAGGAGGCGTTCGGCGTCGACGTCGCGTTGACGTACAAGCTGCTGCGGATCGTAAACTCGGCAACGATAGGCGGGCGCGGGATCCGCTCGATCGGTCACGCGATCCGGCTGCTCGGCCGCAAGTCGCTCTACCGCTGGCTCGCGCTGCTGCTGGCCGTGGCCGCGGGGCGGCGGGGCCGTGTCGGGCACGAGGTGCTGCAGACTGCGCTGATCCGTGCCCGCTTCTGCGAGCTGATCGGCCGTCGCATGGACGACCGGCGCGCCGGCAGTTCGCTCTTCCTGGTGGGCCTCTTCTCCCTGCTCGACGCGATACTGGCCGCGCCCATGGAGCAGATCCTCGCGCGGCTGGAGCTGGATGCGGAGCTGCGCGACGCCCTGACCATGCGCGCGGGGACGTACGGCGCGGTGCTCGCGCTCGTCGAGGCGTACGAGGGCGGGATGTGGCACGAGCTGCCGCGGCTGGCCTCTGCGATCGACCTGCCGACCTACGTCCTGGCTCCGAGCTACCTCGAAGCGCTGACCTGGGCCCGCGAGCAGATGCCGCGCCTGGCGAACTGATCCGATCGGCGCGGCCCCGACTCAGTCGGTCTCGACAGGGGCCTGCCGTTCGACGACGGCGCGAATGAGGGCGGGGTTCACTTCTCTGAAGGGGAGCAGGATCGAGACCCGCCGGTTCGCCGGGTGGAACGGGTCGTCCGGGACGCGCAGCTTCCGATCGGCGTACCCGCGTACCTCAACGACGCGGTGGGGCGCCAGCCCGTTCTCTTCCATGGCCCTGCGGACCGCGTTCGCCCTGGCGACGGACAGTTCCCAGTTGGAGTAGCCCCGGCCGCCGTACCGCTTCGCGTCGGTGTGGCCCTCGATCATGACGTCGTTGTCGAGGCGACCGAGGGCTCGAGCGATCACGCCGAAGATGTGGAGCGCGATCGGCTCCGGCCGGTCGGAGCCGAGCTCGAAGAAGACAGCGCCGTCGTGGGCCTCGATCAACTCGATTCGCAGCCCGTCGTCGTCGACGAAGATCTCGATCTGCGCTTCCAGGTCGATCATGGCGGCGAGCTCGGCCAGCCGCTGCATGATGTCTTCCCGGACCTCCTCGAAGCGCTGCCGCTGGACGTTCCGCGAGACGATCTGGATCCGGCGCAGGTCCGACTCGACCGGCGCCGTGCCGGTCGCCAGGAGGTTCGTCCCGGCGCCGTACGCCTTCTTGAACCCGACCGGATTGTTGAAATACCCCTCGATCAGATCCTTCGCGTTGGAGTCCATCGAGACGATCCACATGACCAGGAAGAACGCCATGAGCGCGGTCACGAAGTCGGCGTAGGCGACCTTCCAGGAACCGCCGTGGCGGGGATGGTCGCGCGACTGGGACTTGCGGACGACGACGATCTTCCTATCGCGGTCGCGGGCGGCCATATTACGCAGCCCTCCGCCGGGTCAGGCGCTCGATCTCGACGAAGGAGGGCCGGTCCTCCGGCTCGATGTTCCGGCGAGCGAACTCGACGGACGTGATCGGCGGATCGCCGCGCGAGAAGGAGAGGAGCGCGGTCCGGACGCAGGCGAGGTAGGCCTGCTCGCTGCGGACGCGGGCCTCGAGCGCCTGTGCGAGGGGGCCGAGCACGCCGTATGCGAGGAGGACGCCGAGGAACGTGCCGACGAGGGCGGCGGCGATGCTCTGGCCGATCTCCGCGGCCGTGCCGCCGATGTGCCCCATGGTGATGATGACGCCGAGGACCGCGGCCACGATACCGAACCCCGGCATCGCGTCGGCGACGCGGTTGAGTGCGTTGGGTACGACCATCGCCTCTTCGTGGAAGCGGTCGAGGTCGAGGTCGAGGATCTCGGCGAGGTGATGGTCCTCTACGGCGCCGGTGAGGAGCACCTTCATGGTGTCGGCCAGGAAGTACATGGCGTGGCGATTCGAGTAGAACGCCGGGTACTTCCGGAAGATCGCGCTCGACTCCGGGTCCTCGACGTGCGATTCGATGCCGACGAGGCCCTCGCGGCGTGCGGTGTAGAAGACCTCGTAGAGGACCTGGAGCAGCTCGGTGTACGTCTTCCGGTTGTACGGGTTGGGCTTGAAAAGGGCGATGATCTCGGCGACCATGCGCTTGACGACGGTCGGTTTGTTGCCGATGACCACCGCGCCCACGCCCGCGCCACCGATGATGATGAATTCGGTGACCTGGGCGAGCACCAGGACGTTCCCGCCGTGCAGAACGAAGCCGGCGAGCACGCTGCCGAAGACGATCACGAAGCCGATGATGGTGTACACGGCCTGGCAGTTCCCTCTTCCGTGACGACAGAGACGATTCGCCCTCGCGTCACAGTATCGGCGCGAAGGCCGCGGGACTGGAATCGGGAGCCGGCGCGGGCGCCTACCGAAAGGGGAAGATCGAATGGCGATGGGGGTTCAGCGGGGTGAAAGAGGGATCGAGGCGACGGAGGAGTGGCGTGCGGCGGCGGATTCGATCCTGGGCGGGATACGCCACGATCTGAACGGGCGCATAGGCGTCGTGTCCGGGATCGCGCAGCTCGCGCGGGTGGATGGTGCGCTGGACGAGGAGCTGAGCGAGACGCTCGTCGGCGAAGTCGCCCGTCTGGAGCACCTCAGCGCGTTGATCGGGCTGATCGCGGGCGAGCGGGAGCCGCGCGAGGCGCTGATCCGGGTGTCCGATCTCGTGAACGACGCCGTCGAGCTGACGCGTCGGCATCGTGGGCTGACCCGGGCGATGATCGAGACGGTCACCGAGGAGGATGGCGTGGTACTGGTGCACCGCTCCCGGCTGGTGAAAGCGCTCGTGGTGCTGTTGGTCGCGGCGGCGGGCTCGGGCGCGGCGCGCGTTCGCACGGCCGCCGGAGATGGCGGCGACTTCGTCGAAATCCTGATCGAGGGGGCGGACGGCACCGTCGGCGTGCAGTCAGAGCCCGGGGGAGCGGAGGCGGACGCACGGGCGCGGCTCGAGCGCGCGCTGGAGGCGGTGCAGCCGTCGATCGCGGGGTTGGGCGGCGAGGTGGGGTGGTTCGGCTGCGGGGTGCGGCTGCGCTTGCCGGTTGAGGCGGGCTGACGATCACCGGGGCGTACGTCCGCGGCGGCCGAGCTCCGGGCCGGGGGACGCACGGGATCGTGGGCGACGGACGCCGTGTCGCGCCGAACGCGCCTACTCCTGATTTCCTGTCTCGCCGGAGTCCGGACGGGCGGCGGGATCCTGCGCGGACGATGGCTCCCGCTGGCCATCCAGGGCGGCGGCCGTCTGCGGGCCGCGGTCCGTGGGCGGCGGCGGGAGCCCTTCCATCCACTGGGACGGGAGTGCGGCGGTGTTCGCCCGCCGGTTCTCGTCCGCGATCTGCTCGACGATCTCCTCGCGAACGATCCCGATGTTGCCGGGCGCCTCGATCCCGAGCCGGACACCGCGTGCATCACAGGCGACCACGACGATGCGGATGCCTCCGTCGATGAGGATCGCGTCCCCGGGACGCCGGCTCAGGATCAGCATGCCTCAGACCATGTTCAGGAGCGACTGTAGCATCTCGTCCGCGGTGGCGGCGACCTTGGCCGCCGCGGAGTAGGCGGCCTGGGACTGAATGAGCTGGATCAATTCCTCGTCGGTCTGGACGCCGCTCACGCTGGAACGCCGCGCCTCCGCGTTCTCCACGAGCGTCTGGTGGATCGTGGCGAAGTCTTCCGCCGAGGCGACGGCGAGGCCGAGGTCGGAGATCCAGCTCGCGTAGGCGTCGCCGAAGGTGCGGCCGCCGAGGTCATTGTTGAGCGCGTTGCGCAGTTGCGCAAGACCCCGCGCGATGTCGTTGGCGCCCGGGCGGTACTCGCCGTCGGCGCCGGGCGTGCCGGCGGCGATGGCCATGGCGTCGTCGGCGACGGCGGCCGAAAGCGCGATCGTGCGGGCGCCGACCAGCGTGATGTCGCCGTAATCCTCGAAGAAGGCGACGCCGGTGTCGCCGCGCGGGTTCGTCCCCTGGGCGTGCAGGTCGTTGACGGCCTGGACGATGCCGCGGGCGATCCGGTCGAGTGCGGCCTGCCGGGCGGGCAGGTCGTCGTTCACGATGCCGGCGAGCGCGCCGAGCGCACTGCCCGGCGCCGAGAGGACGTTCCCGTTGACGGTCCGGAACGTCCACACCCCACCGTTCTCGAACGCCTCCACCGTGTTCGCCCGTGCGCCGTCCACGATGGCAATGCCCTGGACGTGGACGCCGACGCTGCCGTTCTCACGCTCGATCACCTGGATGTCGACGAGCGAGGCCAGGTGATCGAGGAGGCGGTCGCGCTCGTCGCGCAGGTCGGGCGCGGAGATGCCGCCGCTCTCCGTCGCCACGATGCGCTCGTTGACGTGCGCGATCGCCCGGACGAGGTCGTTGATCTCACCGACGACGGCCTGCGCCTTTTCGAGGGCGAACTGACGCGTCTGATCGATCGCGTCGGACAGGTGGCGGAACCGCTCGACGAGCGCCTCGGCCCGGGCGCGAACGACGGTGCGGGCGCTGGCCGAAGCCGGATCGTTGGCCAGGTCGCTCCAGGCGTTCCAGAACGCATCGAGCGTGGCGCCGAGCCCGGTGATCCCCGGCTCGCCGGTCGCGCTCTCGACCATGCCGAGCAGCTCGTAGCGCATGCGATGTTCGGCGGCCGAGGCGGACTCGCGCCGGACCGAAGCGTCCAGGAGCGTGTCGCGGGCGCGGACGACGTCGACCACCCGCACGCCGGTCCCGATCGAGCCGTACGGCGTCGCGACGGGCGTGGACGACACCATCTCGGCGCGCTGGCGCGAGTACCCCTCCGTCGTCGCGTTGCTGATGTTGTGACCCGCGACGCGGCTCGCGTACTGCTGCGCGATGAGCGCGGAGCGCGCGGTGCTCAGGATTCCGAAGAGACTGGATGCCATGTCACACCTGCCGATCGATCAGGATACCGTGGCCCCGAACGTCCGCGACCGGCTGCGCGGCCGAGTCGTAGCCGAGGGCGGCGAACGCGCCGCCGAGCAGCGTTCGCACGTGCTCGTCGCCGGCGCGGATCGCGGCCTGCAGCACGCGGCGGTTGATGGCGATCTGGCGCGAGACCTCGCGCGCGGTCTCGACGAGCCGGTCGCGCGCGGCGATCAGCTCGTCGGTGCAGCGCGCGCCGAGCGTGACTTCGAGATCGCCGAGAGCGACGTCCTCCGCGCCGGCGAGCGCGGCGATCAGCGTACGCCGCCGCCGCCGGGCCTCGCCCATCGTGCGCAGGACCCGATGCGCCGCGAAGACGCTGCCGTTGACCCGCTCCAGGTCGCTCATGGCGACGCCCTCGCGCTGATCGTGCAACACCTGCATCAACTCGCGCAAGAGCCGCTCCTCGGTCCGGAGCCCTTGCACGAGCGCGTCGATGGTGACGCGCGAGCCGGCCGGCGCCGGCGTCAGGGTCGCCGTAGTCGGGTTCACGGCGCACCTCCACGGAGCTGGCGATAGAGGGCCGCGGCGATCGAGCCGTCCACCCGGCCCGCCGTCATGTCGGCCAGGTGGGCGTCCAGCAGGCCCGAGAAGAAGTCCTCCCCTACCCCGCCGTCGATCACGCCGCCCTCCGGAATCGTGTCTCGCATCGCCTTGAGCACGTGCTCGAAGAAAACGCCCTCGAGCTGGGCGCATGCCCTGCGCAACGCCGCGTCGTCGTCGACCCCGAGGGGCCGGGACGCGGCCGTCGCGACCGGCACGCCGATCAAACCGTTCATCGGACGTTCACCTCCGCGGCCAGCGCACCCACGCTGCGGAGCGATTCGAAGATCGCCGCGATCGCCGAAGGCGGCGCCGCCACGGCGTGCAGCGCGGCGGCCACGTCCTGGACCGTCGTCCCGGATGCGACCCGCACGACGCCCGGAACCCACTGCTCGGACGCGGCGCTCCCGCCGATCGTGAGCGTCAGCGAGCCGTGGCTCACGACCGCCTCGCCCACCACGATGTCGCCGCCGGCGACGACGGTGCCGTCGCGCCCGTCGATCAGGATGCGCGGGCGACGATCGCGCTGGACGCGCAGCTCGCCGATCCGGCTCAGGAGGACGGCGGTCGACTCGCCTTCCGGCAGCGACAGCGCGACCGAGCCGGGGTCCTCGACCGTCGCGGTGCCCGGACCCAGCTCGGCGTTCACGGCGTCCGCAATGCGGATCGCGGTGCCGAGGTCCGGCTCGCGCAGCAGGAGCCGCGACGCGCTGCCGAACCGCGGCCTCGGCAGGTCGGCCTCGAGGAGGCCGCCGTCGGGGATGCGGCCCGTCGTCTCGACGGTGGCGTAGCCGCGCATCGCGCCGCCCTCGCTCATGAGTATCGGCCCCTGCGCCGTGGCGAGCGGAATGCCGCCGACCTCGGCGACGAGCGGCGTCGTCCAGAGCACGCCGCCGCGGAGCGAGACCGCGTCGCCTAGCGAGGAGACCTGCACCTCGAAGCGGCCGCCGGCGCGCTGATACGGCGAGACCTCGGCCGTGACCAGCACCGCCGCGACGTTCCGGGTGCGGAGCATCTGCTCGGGCACCTCGATCGCGAAGTTGCGCAGCAGGTTCACGACCGAGCGGACGGTGTGCCGCGCGCCGTAGCCGCCCATGGCACGGTCGCCGGTGCCGTCGAGCCCGACCACGAGGCCGTAGCCGACGAGCCGGATCGGCACCTCGCTCTCGGCGTGGGTCAGTTCACGGACGCGGACGTCCTGAGCCGCCGCCGGCCCGGCGAGCCCGAGCGCGGCGAGGGCGAAGATCGAAGACGCGAGGGCGACGCGGCGCGGCGTCGCGAAGGTACGCCGGTTCATGGCCAGAGCCACCCCAGGATCCGCCCGAGGACGCTCCCCTTCGGGCTGCCGAGTTTGCCGTTCGAGTCGTAGGAGATCACCGCGTCCGCAATGCGCCAGGACTCGACGACGTTGTTCGCCGGGACGTCCTCCGGGCGCAGCAAGCCGCTGAGCGTGATCTCCTGCTCGTGCTCGTCGATGACCATGCGCTTGGTGCCCTCGACGCGCAGCACGCCGTTCGGCTCGATCCCGACCACGCGCACGGTGATCTCGGAGGTGAGCCGGTCGTGCCGCGTCGTCTGGCCGCGCTCGGTCGATTCGCCGGTGTTCCGGCTGCGCACCGAGCCGTTCACGTTGCCGCTCGCGGCGGCGGGCCCGGTGACCGAGTAGCCGCCGCCGAGGCTGAGGTCGCGGCTGCGGTCGCGCTTGGCGGTCGAGTTCTTGTTCGCCGACGCGAGCGTGTACTCGTCGATCAGGACGGTGATGATGTCGCCCTCGACGAAGCGCCTGCGGTCGGCGGTCCAGTCCCAGCGCGACGCCCGCGCCGGCGGGCCGGACTCCGCCGCCTGCTGCGCCCGGACGGGCCCGGCCGCGGCGAGCAGCACGGTCGCGCCGAGCGCGAGGCCCAGGAGGCCACGGGCGATGGTCATGGATCCCTCCCCGGTTTCTCAGCGATATGGATCAGGGCCGGCCCGGCGGCAACGCCGAGCAAGCGGCGGCCCGATTCGGTTCGAAACGAGACCTTCTCCCCCACCGCGGCGGTCCCCAGCGCTACGCCCTCGAGCGAGAGGGTGATCGCGCCGCGGGTCCACACCGCGCGGACCGGCTCGCCCGCCCGCACCACCGGCGGCGGCGCCACGGCCGGCGCCTCGAGCGGCTGGCCGAGCGCGATGCGACGCCGCGTCACCCAACCGGGTCGCACGGCCTCGGCCGCCCGCGGCGCGCCCCACTCGACGACCGAGCGGTACGCGATGTCGCCCTCGGCGAGGACGACGTCGCGCTCCAGATCACGCGCGGCGACGGCGCGTTCGACCTCGGTCCCCGCACGGACCCGCACGTGGAGCGGAGCGTCGCCCGCGGGCTCGAACGCGACCACCCACGAGCCGCCCGCGCCCGAGCCGATCAGCCGGAACGGCGCATCGGCCGGGACCGCCCGCGGCTCGCGCACCTGGCCCCACTCGAGCCGAACGACGACGGCGTCGACGCCCCAGCGCTCGGCCACGGCCGCGCGAACGCGCGACTCGAGCGCGGGGTCCGGCGTCCACGTCGATGCCGCCTGGCCGTAAGCGACGCCCGGCCCGGCCAGGATCGCGATCGCGACCATGGCCGGCGCCAGCTTCCCCACGGCCAGGGGGCGCATCCGTCGCTCAGCGGACCATCGCATTGGTGATCTCGGACATCTGCTCGCTGACCTGCACCGCCTTCGAGTTGATCTCGTAGGCGCGCAGCGCGCTGATCATGTCGACCATCTCGCGGACGATCTCGACGTTGCTCGCCTCGAGGCTCCCCTGGATCAGGCGGCCGAAGCCGTCCTCCTGCGGGTAGCCGACGGTCGGCATCCCGGACGCCGCGGTCTCGGCATAGAGGTTCTCGCCCAGTGCGCGGAGCCCCGATGGGTTGGAGAACCGCGCCAGCTCGATCCGGCCGATCTCGAGCGGCTCGACGCTGGCCGGCGTCGTCACGGTCACGATCCCGTTGCGCGAGATCGAGACCTCGCTCGCCTCCGGCGGGATCGCGATACCGGGCACGATGGTGTAGCCGCCGCTCGTCACCAGGACGCCCTGGTCCGAGATGTTGAAGCTGCCGTCGCGCGTGTAGGCGATCATCCCGTTCGGGAGCTGGACCTGGAAGTAGCCGTCGCCTTCGATCGCGACGTCGAGCGAGCGGCCCGTCATCTCGATCGGGCCCTGCGCGTCGATCCGCTGCACGCTCGACAGCCGCGTGCCGCGCCCGATCTGAACGGCGGGCACGCTCTGCGCGTCCACGCTGCCCACGATCGAGGCGTCGCGAACCGTCTGGTACAGCAGGTCCTCGAAGTGCGGACGGCTGCGCTTGAAGCCCGGCGTGTTCACGTTCGCCAGGTTGTTCGCGATGATCTCCACGCGCGTCTGCTGCGCGCTCATCCCCGTCGCCGATGTCAGGAGCGTCGGATCCATGGCTCACCCGCCTTTCGTCAGCCGACCCTGCCCAGGTCGTTGGCCACCGTGGCCATCACCTCGTCGATCACGCGCACGCTGTTCTGCACCGCGGCGAAGGACCGCTGCACCGTGAGCATGTCCACCATCGCCTCGATCGGGCTCACGTTGCTGGACTCGATCATCCCCCGCCGCACCTTGCGAAGAGCCGGATCCATCGGGATCCGCAGCGCGTCCGGGCGGTAGAGCCCGCCCGCTTCACGGACCAGCGTCACACCCGCGGGCGCTGCCTCGACCCGCAGCCGCCCAATCTCGCGGCCGTCGACCCGGACCATCCCGGTCGCGTCGATGTCGACCTCGCCCGGCGGGAGGACCAGCGGCCCGGCATCGCCGAGGAGCGGATGGCCGGACTCGGTGACGAGGCGGCCGGCCTCGTCGATCCGAAGCGCGCCGCCGCGCGTCAGACGGTCGCCGTCGGGCGTGTCGACCACGAAGAACCCGGGGCCCTCGAGCGCGACGTCGAGCGGCCGACCCGTCGGGGTGAGCGACCCCGTCGTCATGTCCGTGGCCGCGTGCGCCTCGACCAGCCGGTCCTCCATGAGGCGCGCGAAGACGCGCTCCCCCTTGAAGCCCGGGGTGTCCACGTTCGCCAGGTTGTGCGCGAGCACCTGCTGGCGCGTCTCCCAGTATCGCAGCGCCCTCGCTGCTGCGAGCAGACCGTCCGACATCATCCGGTCCCCCCTGGTGGGCGAGTTGAACTGCCATTCCATGGGGCAACGGCCGTGCCATTTCCGGCCCTGCGCGGACGCCGGCCCCAACTCGTGTCACATCAATGGCTTGACGACACCGAAGCCGGCCACGCCCGCGCGGAGCGACCGCGGCGCGGGGCGGAAGAACGTGCCGCCTGCGGCAGACCCTGCCGCGTCGGGCCGTTCGGTAGCCGAGCGCACGATCAGCGTGACCGCGTCGCGGGAAAGCCCGGTCGAGCGGGCGATCTCGGCGTGGGTCGCGCCCTGTGCCGCGAGGGTCTGGACGGCCCAGATCCGGGGATCGGAAACCCGGACCGACGCCGTCTTACGGGCCGGCGTCGCACGCGGGCTCGCCTTGTGCGCGGCGCGGCGCGCCAGCCGGGGCAGCGCCACGCGTCGGCCCTCGGACTTCTCGTTCTGGAGCGCGACGGCGGGCGCGAGGGCGGCGCGCCGCGCCCGCAGGATGACGGGGAAGACGACGAGGGCCAGGACCGCGACGATGGCGACGTCGGTCGTCGCCGGCCGTGCCGCCTGGAGCGCGTGGGCCGCATGGCCGGCGGCGTTCCGCGTACGGTCGGCGATGCGGCCCGCGATCGCCCGAGCCCGAGCGGCGAGGCTGGAGAGAGGAGCGCGATCTTCCCCGGCGGCGATCGCGGCGCCGGCCTCGAGGTCGACCGAGGGCGCGCTGGCGCCCGCGGCACCGTCCGAGGGCGCGGCCTCGTCCGCCGGACCGGCGCTCGGCGCGACTTCCGCAGCGATCGCCGCGTCCCCGACGGGTGCCTCGTCCGCGGCGGGCAACGCATTGGCGGCGGGCGCCGCATCCCCGGCGGGCACCGCGTTCGCAGCGGCAGCCCCGCTCGCCCCGCTCGCCGCGGCCTGCCTCTCCGCGGCCAGGCGCATTGCTGCGCGCGTGTGTGACAGAGGCCGTACGACGGGCGGCGTCGCGATGATATCGGTGCCGAGCCCCGTCGACTTTGGCGCCGTCGAGCTCCACGGCTGGAACGGCGCGGCGCCGTTCCGCATCCACACCACGATCGCGCCGTCGCGCTTCACCACCCCGAAGGCGCGCCGGCCGCCGCTCGCGAGGCTGATCGCGAGCTGGACGGTGCCGGAATCCGTGGGCGTGACGCGCAGCTCGCGGACGCCGCCCCGGCGGACGTCCGGGTACCGCGCCGCCAGCCCGGCGACATTCGCGTCGAGGACCTCGAGCGTCAGCCTCGGGTCCCGGGGGTCGCCGAGGCGGTGGAACAGCCGGTACCGCGGCTCGCCGGCGACGCGGACGACGACTTCGGTGCGGCCGTTGTTCTCGACGACGCGCACCTCGTCGAGCGAGCCGGCCGGCCGCGCCGCGTACTGGGTCGGCGTCTGCGCCAGCGGCGCGAGGACGGCAAGGGCAAGAACGAACGACTTCATACGGCCTCCTTCCGCAGCCGCCCCATGCGGCCGCGCAGGGTACGGATCGCCTGCGACCGGATCTGCGAGATGCGGGACTCGGTGAGGTTCAGGATGCTCGCGATCTGGTGCAGCTTCAGCTCTTCGTAGTAGTACAGGGACAGCACGAGGCGCTCGCGCTCGCCGAGGGCGAGCAGCTCCTCGCGCAGGTGCTCGATCTCCTCGTCGCGGGTCAGGCGGTCGTCGATCGCGCCACCCTCTTCGCCCACGAGCACGTCGAGCGGCGTGGTGCGGCTGCCGTCGTCGGTCGAGAGCGGCGAGTCGAGCGAGATGTGGATCGACTCACGCGCCTCGGCCTCCCACTTCCAGAGCGTCTCGACGTCGATCCCAAGCAGTTCGGCGGTCTCCTGCGCGCTCGGCTCACGGTCGAGCGTGCCGATGAGCGTGTCGCGCGCGTTGGCGAGCATGCGCTGCTTGCGCCGGACGGAGCGCGGCACGTGGTCCCAACGCCGCAGGTCGTCCAGGATCGCGCCCCAGATCCGCGGCGCGGCGAACGTGCTGAAGGCGAGCCCGCGACCCGGATCGAAGTTCTCGATCGCGTTGATCAGACCGATGGTGCCCGCGCTGACGAGGTCGTCGATGTCGACGTCGACGGAGAGCGTGCGCGCCATCTTCCGCGCCACGTGGTGCACGAGGCGCAGGTTCTGTTCGACGAGCGCATCGCGAACGGACGGATCGCGATTCGTCCGGTAGGCCTCCCACAGCGTTGCGGCGTTCATCGTCTCAACCCTCAGAGCTGGGGGAATCTCATGGAGCCGGCCGGGTTCGGCGCGGCGAAAGCATCGAAGAGCGGTCCGGCGTCGAGCGCGCGGACGGCGTCGGCGGCCGGCGAGGCGTCGAGCGCGGCCTGCAGCGGCCGGCCGGCGGCGACCGCGGCGCGCAGCCCGGGGTCCTCGGGGATCGAACCGGCGAAGGGGACGGCCCGGCCGAGGTACTTCCAGATCCCCGAGCGGAGCACGCCGAAGGCGGCCAGGGCGGCCGCGCCATCGCTGCCGTTGAGGAGCACGGACATCGGCAGATCGGGGACCCGCGCGAGGACGACCTTCGCGAGCGCATGGGTCGCGGCGAGCGCGACCGAGTCCGCCGCCGATACGAGGAGCAGGTGCCGCGCGGACTCCGTGCACGCGGCGAGCACGCCGTCGAGGCGGCTGCCGGCATCGACGACCACGAGGTCAAACGCGTCGTACAGCTCGGTGACCCGACGCAGCAGCGTGCGGCGCTCGACCTGGCCCAGCGGCTCCACTGCGTCCTCCTCGCCCGTGCCGGCGGTGACGAGACCGAGCCCATCGGCGACGGGGACCAGCAGATCGCGCGGCGTGACCGCGCCCCCTCGTAGCGCGGCGAGCCCCGGGCCGGGCTCGACGCCCAGGATCAGGTGCAGCGTTCCATGGCCCGCCTCGGCGTCGACGAGGAGCGTGGCGCGTCCCTCTTCGGCGGCACGGAGCGCGAGGAGCGCGGCGACGGTGGACGTGCCCACGCCGCCCTTCCCGCTCGCGACGACGAGCGTGGTGCCTCCGCCCGAGCCGGGCGCGCGGCCGCGCCGCGTGAGGAAGCGCAGGAGCGCGTGGGCCTGGTCGCTCATCCCGCCATCCCCGCGAAGCCGGCCGGCTTATCGCGACCGCAGAGCGAGGCCAGGAGCCGCCGCGACGCCGGGTGCAGGTCCGTCGGCACCTCCTGCCCGGTCGCGACCCAGCGGGCCGGCAGGTTCAGCACTTCCGCGAGCCCGACGACGCCCTGCTCGTCCGGCACTTCGTCGAGCTTGGTCAGCAGCATGTGCGTGACGCCGCAAGGGGCGAAGGCCTCGCGCATCGCGAGCGCGACGTCGACGCGGGCGCTGGCCGGGATCACGAGGTGGACCTCGTCCGGCCGGATCCGCGCGAGGAGCGAGCGCCAGGTGCGCCCGTCGAGCGGGACGTTCGGGCCGCGGCCGGGCGTGTCGACCAGGATCACGTCCCGGTCGCGGAGCCGCTCCAGCGCGGGCTCGATCTCGGCCGCGCCGTAGATGACCTCGAGCGGGACGCCCATGATCTCCGCGTACGTCGCGAGCTGCTCCAGCGCGGCGACGCGGTAGGTGTCCAGCGTGATCAGCCCGACTCGGCGGTCGCCGAACGCGTCGGCGTGCAGCGCGAGCTTGGCGATCGTCGTCGTCTTGCCGGCGCCGGCCGAGCCGACCAGCGCGACGATGCGCGGCCCGCGGCGCGCGGCCGGCTGCCCGGCCAGCCGCAGCGGCTCTCGCTCGATCCGTCGGCGGAAGGCTTCCAGCTCGCCGCCGGTCGTCGCCACGACCTCGACGATCGTGTCGTTCCCTTTCCGGACGCGGCGCGTACGGACGAGGATCGCGTCGTCGCCCAGGGCGGCGCGCACCTTCGACAGGACGCGATGCAGATCCTTGCCGCGATACGTCTCAAGCAACATCGTTCAGCTCCCAGGTTGCGAGACTCTGCAGGTTGATGTGCGACGGCAGCTCGGCCAGCGAGAGGACCGGCACGTGCGGCATGACCGGCTCGATCAGGCGACGCACGCCGACGCGCAGCCCCGGCGGGCTGATGACCGGGACGGGCCGGCCGTCGCCGCCGTGCTCGCGCACGAGCTCGTCGAGGCGACGCAGCACGGCGGTAAGCACATCCGGGTTGACGAACCCGCCGCCCTTCGAGTGGCGCGGGCTGAACAGCTCCATGAGCGCGGCCTCGAGGCGCGGCCCGACCGTGATCCCGCGGATCGAGCCGGTCTCGTCGACGTACTGCTCGGCGATCGCCTTGCCGAGCGCGCGGCGGACGTGCTCCGTGAGCGCCTCGGGGTCCTTGGTCTGGTCCGCGACGTCGGCCAGCGACTCGAGGATCGTAACCAGGTCGCGGATCGGCACGCGCTCGCGCAGCAGCCGCTGGAGCACGCGGTGCAGCACGCCCAGCGAGACCTTGGCCGGGACGACTTCCTCGACCAGCGCCGGGTACGTCTCCTTGAGCGCGTCGACCATCTCCTGCACATCCTGGCGGCCGAGGAGGTCGGCCGCGTTGGCCTTGAGCACCTCCATGAGGTGCGTCGCGACCACGGTCGTCGGCTCGACGACGACGTAGCCGGCGGCCTCGGCCTCGGCGCGGCGGTCGGCGGTGATCCAGCGCGCGGGCATGCCGAAGCTCGGGTCGCGGGTCTCCTGGCCCGGAACCGGGCGAAGCACGCCGCCGGTATCCAGCGCGAGGAGTTGGCGCGGCATGACCTCGCCCCGGGCGATTTCCGAGCCGCGCAGCTTGACGACGTACTCGTTCGGGCCGAGGCGCACGTCGTCGCGGATGCGGATCGGCGGGATCAGCAGCCCCATCTCGAGCGCGGCCTGCTTGCGCAGGAGCCGGATCCGCTCGAGCAGGTCGCCGCCTTGCCCTTCATCGATGAGGCCGATCAGGCCGTAGCCGACCTCGAGCTCGACGGGGTCGATCTGGAGCAGGTCGTGGACGGGGTTCTCCTGGACGGGCGCCGCGGCCGGGAGCGCGGTCTTGGCGCCGGACGTGACCGCGGCCGCCTGTTCCTCGCGCCGCTCGCGCCGGCCGGACGCGTACGCGCCCGCGGCGACCGCGGCGGCCAGCGCGAAGAACGGGATCGCGGGGAGCCCGGGCACCAGCCCGAGCGCTGCGAGCATCCCGGACGACGCCCACATCGCACGCGGCTGCCGCGCGATCTGGTCGACCAGCACGATGCCGAGGCGGTTCCCCGCGGCCGAGTGCGTGACCATGATGCCGGCGGCGGTGCTCACGATCAGGGCCGGGATCTGGCTGACCAGACCGTCGCCCACGGTCAGGATCGTGTACTCCGAGAGGGCGCGGCCGAGCGGCATCCCCCGCTGGACCATGCCGATGAAGATCCCACCCAGGATGTTGATCGCCGTGATGAGCAGCCCCGCGATGGCGTCGCCGCGGACGAACTTGGCCGCGCCGTCCATCGCGCCGTAGAAGTCGGCCTCGCGGGCGATCTCCTCGCGGCGGCG
>CALBZE010000151.1 GCA_937889645.1 uncultured bacterium | reverse complement strand
TCACGATCTGACGATCCTCGTCCCGCTCGACCGCCTCATCCGTTCGCATCGTTCTCCTCCTCTCGTTGGAGTTCCTTTACGTACGCCTCGAGGCGATCGAAGCTCTCGCTCCAGAACCGCTCGAAGCCGCCGGTCCACTCGTGCACCTCGCGCAGCCCCGCCGCGTCGAGGGCGTAGTACCGCTGCCGCCCCTCCTCCCGCACGCGCACGAGCCCGACGTCCCGCAGGACCCGCAGGTGCTTCGACGCCCCGGACGCCGCGAGCCCCAGCGTCTCGGCGATCTCGGTGGCCGCACGCTCGCCGTCCCGCAGCAGCGTCAGGATCCGCCGCCGCTGCGGCTCCGCGATCGCGTTGAACACGTCCGAATTCGTCGCCGCGCGTGCCATGCGCCGATATTACTTCCCATATGGGAAAATGTCAAGGGCGCGGAGACGGAAGGCCGAGATGCGGCGTTGCGAATACCGCCGGGGATGGGGCATCGTGGGGCGGGAGATCGACGAACGGACGGTGCATCGCACGCCGCGGACGCGATTTTACCGGAGGCTCCGAACCGTGACCGACGAGTCGACGACACGAACGCCGCCGAGCACCCCACGGCCGCCTCGCCCCACCCTCGCCGGGGGGTATCGCCACTCCGCCGCACTCCGCACCGACGGCACCGCCGTGGCCGTGGGCGACGACCGATACGGCCAGTGCCGCGTCGACGATTGGCGCGACGTCGTCGCGATCGCGGCCGGCAACGCCCACACGGGGAATTCCCACACCGTCGGCCTCAGGTCTGATGGGACGGTGGTCGCCGTGGGGTGGAACAAGCACGGCCAGTGCGACGTGGGCGGGTGGAGCGACGTCGTCGCCATTGCGGCGGGCTGGCGACGCACGGTCGGAGTCAGGGCGGACGGGACGGTGGCGACCGCGGGCCGGAACGGCCAGGGCGAGTGCGACGTCGACGATTGGCGGGAGATCGTTGCGGTCGCGGCGGGCGACTGGCACACCGTCGGGCTCCGGGCGGACGGCACCGTGACCGCGGTGGGAAACAACCGCTACCGCCAGCTGGAGGCAACCGGCTGGCGCGACGTGGTGGCCGTCTCCGCCGGCTACCTCCACACCGTGGGGCTACGCGCCGACGGCACCGTGGCGGCGGTCGGCTCGAACAGGGACGGCCAGTGCGACGTGGACGCCTGGCGCGAGATCACGGCGATCGCCGCGGGGAGCCACCACACCATCGGACTCCGCGCGGACGGGACGGTAGTCGCGGCGGGGTGGAACGCCTTCGGCCAATGCGACGTGGCGGGGTGGCGCGACATCGTCGCGATCGCCGCCGGCTGCGCCCACACCCTCGGCCTGCGCTCCGACGGCAACGTCCTCGCCGTAGGCGACGGCCGCTTCGGCCAGTGCGACGTGGGCGGGTGGAGTGGAATTCGGGTGCGCTGATCCCGCCGGCCTACGGCGCGGCCGCGGGGTTCGACGGCGTGGCACGGTCCGGCAACGCCCCCGCGGCGGTCGCCGCGCCGCCTCACCTCAACCGCACCACCAGCACCCGCCCCCGCTCCTCCACGTCCGCGTCCCGGAGGCTGGCCGTGAACCCCGGCGCGCGGATGACGGTGCGCCCGCCGTCGTCGCTCACCTCCGGCCGTTGGGTGAGGCCCGCGACGGTCACCCGTGCGATGCCGGCGAAGAGCGGGTGCGGGCCGGCTGGCTCGGTCAGCATCTCGACGTCCGCGCCCGCCCCGTCGATCGCCTCCAACTCGCCCGAATCGTTGGCGAGGCGGAGGAAACGGGTATGGAGCAGCCCGCCGTCCACGTGCTCCAGGTTGATCGGGTCGAAGTCCCGTTGCCATAGCGGCTGCCCGCTCGCCGGCTCGACGACGACGCGCCATCCGTCCCGTGCGTCGAAAGCCTTGCGACGCTCGGCGCGCCGCGCGACCAGAGCGGCGACGTCGTCCCTCGCGACCCGCTCGATCTCCGCCGCCTCGCCCGAATCGAAGCCGCAGCGTCCCGTGTCGCCCGGGCGCGCCTCGCGTACGCGCGCATCGAGCGTGCGCGCGTCGCCCGTGCGCGGCTCACCCGTGCGTGGCTCACCCGTGCGCACGTCGCCCGTGCGCGGCTCGCGTGCGTGCGCAGCGAGTGCGGCACCGAGCAGTTCGTCGAGCGTTTGCGCGTCGTTTTCCTCGAGCGCCGCCTGCCACCCGGGGCGGAACCGGTCGAGCAGGAACGCGAGCGCGGGACCGACCGTGTAGGCGCGCACGCGCACCGCGGCGGGCGGGAACTCCCCTTCCGGCAGCTCGACCGTCGTGCGGCCGGCGGCGCGCAGCTCGACGTACGCCGCGAGCCCCTCGTTCAGCTCGGTTCCCCGCTCGTAGGCCGGGAACGCCGAGTCCATCGCGGCGAACCGCTCCCGGCGCGCCTCGAGCGCCAGGCGCGTCCAGCACGCCGCCGTGGCGTCGTCCGCCCCATCCGCCGCCGCGAGCGCCCGGCGCAGCGCGGCCGACTCGCGCCGGCGCAGCGCGAGAAGCCCGGCGTCGTCCGTCGGGTAGGTCAGCAGGTTCGCCTCGTTCGCTCGCCAGCCCGGGTGCCGCCGGCGCTGGAAGACGTGGAACGCCTCGTGGACCGCGACCGCGGCCAGAGCCCGGGCGTCGGGCGGCTCGGCGGACCCATCGTCCGCGAGCAGCGTCGCCGTCGTGACGCCGCCGATGTCCATGCTCGTGTTCGCGATCATCGCCGGATGACGACCCTCGAACACCGACGTCGCCGGCTCCGCCCCCGCGAGCGGCGCGAACCCCTCCGGCGGCGACGGGTGGCGGAACAGGTACGTCCGGCCGCCCGCATAGATCGCAAGCGGGACGGAGAGCGGATCGAAGCCGGGCCAGAACGCCCGCTCCGCCGCGACCCGCTCGAGCTCGCGCACGATCGCGAACGCGCGCCGCGCGCCCTCCGCGGTGTCCTGTCGGGCGACGTCTTGCGCCGTCGCCGCCGAAAGCGACGTCGACGCGGTCAGTTCCGCCGCGAGCACGAGCGCCGCGGCCAGCCCGATCACTCGGTTACGCCGTTGCATGCAGATCCCTCCCGTCTCGCTATGGACCCGTGCGCCCGAGAATCACGCGCCGTCCGACGCCGTCGGCACGACGTCGTACGTGCTCTGGACCATCCCGTTCCGGAAAACGCGCGTCGCGACGTGGCGCAGACGGATGTCGTGGGGGACCGGCCCGAAGAGCGGGATCCCCGTCCCGATCAGGATCGGGAGCCGCGTGATCGTCATCCGATGGATCAGCCCCGCCGCCAGGAACCGCTGGATCGTCACCCCGCCGTCGACGTAGAGGTGCCGCATCCCGCGCGCGCCCAGCTCGCGCACGATCTCCGCCGGCTCGCCCGACATCGTGGAGACGCGGTCGCGCAGCTCCTCCGGGATCTCGAGCGGGCGGGTGGTCAGGACGATCACCGGCTTCGAGCCGTACGGCCACGCGTCGAACGTCCGCACCAGCTCGTACGTGTTGCGGCCCATGACCAGCGCGTCGACCGACGCGAAGAACGCGTGGTACCCGTAATCCTCGCCCGGCTCGTCGTCGGGCGTGTCCAGCCAGTCGATCCCGCCGTCCTCGCGCGCGATGAAGCCGTCGAGGCTGACCCCGACGAAGACGCTGCACCGCACGGTGGTCGCAGGGTCGGTTTGCGGTCGAGTCACGTGATTTCTCCGGGAGAGGGGTGGTCAGGCGACGGCGGCGGCGCACGGCGACCGCCGCGCGGCGACGTCGTGGGTGGCAGCGGGCCCACGGCTGAGAATCCGACCGGTTCGACCGCATCACGATGCGTCGACCCGCGCCGCGGCGCCAGGGCCGGCGACGGAGAGACGGGGGCGCGTTCGACCGAGATCTCCGCTCGTCTCGAGGCAGCCGACCGCCCCGAGACCGAACACTGATCGAAGCGACGTCGCTCGCACCCCGCCCATTGACTCCCGCCCCGCCACCCCGTAGCTATCCGACCCGATCCTCGTCGATTACCACCCGCGCCCCTCATCGGCAAACGACAGGACAATGGACAAGCACCCGGCCGACCTCAAACCGGAATCGTGGCTCGTTGCGGCGGGCCGGACGTCGGAGCCCGGCGCGCCGCTGAACGTGCCGCCGGTCCCCGCGTCGAACTTCATCCTCGGGACCGAACGCGGCTATTCGCGCGGCGATGGAACGCCGACGTGGGAAGCGCTGGAGGAGATCGTCGGCGGGCTCGAGGGGGGACGCGCCGTCGCCTTCGCCTCCGGGATGGCCGCGATCGCCGCGGTGTTCGACCAGCTCCCGGCCGGCGCCGTCGTCGCGATCCCCGAGGACTGCTACCAGGGCGTCGCGAAGCTCGCCGCCGCGGGCGCCGAACGGAAGCGCTGGACCGTGCAGCGCCTGCCCGTCGACGACACCGAAGCCTGGGTCCGCGCCTGCGCCGTCGCCGACCTCGTCTGGCTCGAGTCGCCCACGAACCCGCTCCTCACCGTCGCGGACCTGGGCGCGATCTGCGCCGCGCCGCGTAAGCCGGGCGCGATCGTCGCCGTCGACAACACATTCGCGACGCCGCTCAACCAGCGCCCGCTCGACTTCGGCGCCACGATCTCGATCCAGTCGGCGACGAAGTTCATCGGCGGCCACTCCGACCTCCTCTCCGGCATCGCGACGACGCGGGACGACGCGGTTTGGGACGCGCTCCGCAGGTCGCGCGAGCTGACCGGCGCCACGCCCGGCACCCTCGAGGCGTTCCTCGCCGTTCGCGGCGCCCGCACCCTCGCCCTGCGCCTCGAGCGCGCCCAGCAGACCGCGGTGGAGCTCGCCCAGCGCCTCGAGCGACACCCGCTCGTCGCCCGCGTCCGCTACCCCGGCCTCCCGTCGCATCCGACGCACGAGACCGCCCGCCGCGTCCTCCGCGGCTTCGGCACCATCATCTCCTTCGACCTGCGCGGCGGCGCCGACTTCGCCGACGCCGTCTGCCGCAACGTGAGATTGATCCGCCACGCCACCAGCCTCGGCGCCGTCGAGTCGACGATGGAGCGCCGGTCGGCGGTCCCCGGCCAGGAGCATCTGCCGCCCTCCCTCCTCCGCCTCAGTGTGGGGATCGAGGATGTGGACGATCTGTGGGGGGACCTGGACGCGGCGATACGGGCGGCGGCTCGGTGATGGTGTCTCCCAGGGCCTAGGGCTCGGGGCTCGGGGCTCAGGGGTGGCGTGGGAACGTTCCGGGGGTGTCCCGGTCTTGCCGGGCGGCTGAAACCTCTCTCTTCCGGCGCCTCCGCCGGCGCCGGCGTGTGTAAACTCGGCACGGAACGCCCTCCGAGTTCCTCCCCGCTATCTTTGCACATATATGGTGGTTAACGTCCCACCCGTCGCACGCCTGCTGCATTTGCACATGAGGGAGGGCAAATCGAGCAAGCGTGCATTCACGCGCCCACGCTTGGGATGTTTCCACACCGACGTCGCCCGCGCGCCCGGGCACCCCGGGCACCCCGGGCACCGCACCGGCCCGCGCGCCAAGCCGCGCGCCTGAGCCCTGAGCCCCAAGCCCTAGGCCCTGAGCCCCAAGCCCCGAGCCCCAAGCCCCGAGCCCCAAGCCCCGACCCCCAAGCCCTCCCCTTGAATCCCACCCGCCCACCCCCTACCTTCGCTCCCCTCTCCCCAACACAACCAGCTCCACACACGATGCAGATCCCATTCGCGACGCGTGGCGGCCGGCGACGCCGCCACGGTAGCCATATGGTATTGTGCGCCTTCCGGCTCATCGCAGCGACGGCGCTCCTGGCCGGGTGCACGGCGTCGGCGTCGGACGACGCGAACGTCATTCGCCTCGGCCTCGCCGGGCCGATCCAGCAGGCATCGGGGAAGGGGATGTACCAGGGCGCGCTCCTCGCGGTCGAGGAGATCAACGCCCGCGGCGGCATCGGCGGGCGTCGGCTCGAGCTCGTCGTCCGCGACGACGAGATGAACCCCGTCCGCGCGATCGAGGTCGCCGAGGAGTTGCGCGACCGGACCGACGTCGTCGCCGTCGTCGGGCACCTGAACTCCGGCGCGAGCATCGCGGCGGCGGACGTCTACAACGAGCCCGGGAACGGGCTGCTCGCGATCTCGCCCGGCGCGACGAGCCCCGAGATGTCGCAAACCGGCGAGTGGACGTTCCGCGTCTGCCCGAGCGACCTCCAGCAGGCCGCCGCCCTCGCCGAGTGGGCGTTTCACGACCTCGGACGACGCCGCGCCGTCATCGTCTACGTGAACGACTCGTACGGCCGCGGCGTGCGCGACGCGTTCACGCCCGTCTTCCGGCGCCTCGGCGGCACCGTGGTGAGCGCCGACCCGTACCTCCCCGTCGTGCTCGAGAACGACCGCACGCTCGACCCGTACCTCGAGCGCGGGATCCGCAACGCCATGGACGCGCTGGTCATCGTCGGGATGGGCGACGAGGTGCCCGACATCCTCCGCGCCGCGCGCCGTCTCGGTTTCCGCGGGACCGTGATGGGGACCGACGGGCTCATGGGGATCGAGGCCGCGGGCGCGGTGGCCGAAGGCGTCGTCGTGAGCGCGGGGTTCCTCGTCGACCGCCCGACCGACGCCGCGCGCGACTTCGTCGCCCGCTACCAGACCCGATTCGGCGAACTCCCGCGCGACGGCTCCGCCCACGCCTACGACACCGTCATGCTCCTCGCCCACGCGATCGAGCAGGTCGGGACCGACCGGAAGGCCGTGCGCGACTACGTCGCCTCCATTGGCACCGACGCCCCGGCGTTCGAGGGCGTGACCGGCACGATCCAGTTCGACGGCAACGGCGACGCGGTCGGGAAGGACGTGCTCATCGGCGTGGTGCGGGGCGGGAAGGTGGTGGCGGTGGGCGAGTCGCACTAACGGACCCGCACTAACGGACCCGGCACCGATTTCCAGTGTTGACCCGTTAAGACATGGTCGTGGCCCGGATCGCCTGTTATGGTACTCGCCGAGCGGGCTCGGGCAGCCTGCGCGCGTCGACGCTCGACATCGCGTCGCACGATCGGCCGCCACTCAGCTGGCGCTTTGCTGGCTGAATATCCGCCCGGCTCGACCATTCTTACTTAGCTACCCACCCGTTCTGCGGGACCGCGCCCTCCATATCGATTCGGGTCGACGGCTTGACTGGATGTAGCAACTCTGGATAATGGTGCCTGGTCCGTGTGGAAAACGGGGGGCGTATGCGAATATCCGACCAAGCCGTACACCGCGCGACCGGCCGCGCCTGGGCCGATTGGTTCCGCTGGCTCGACGACCACGGCGCCGCCCGCATGTCGCACAAGGAAATCGTCGCGCTCCTGCGCGAGCACGGCGGGGTGCAGAACGGCTGGTGGCAGCAGTCCGTGACCGTCGAGTACGAGCGGGCGCGGGGGCTGCGCATCGAGGGGCAGACGTCGCAGATCGGCTTCGAGATCGGCGTCAGTCGGACCGTCCCGCTCGCGGCGGGCGAGGTGTGGCGACGCCTGACCGGGCCGGACGGCGTCCGCGCCTGGCTCGGCGACGCCGCGCCGCTCCGCTTCGAGGCGGGCGAGTCGTACCGCCTCCCCGACGGCACGACGGGCGAGGTCCGCGTGGCGGTGGCCGGCAAGCGGCTGCGCATCACCCGCCGCCCCGACGGCTGGGCCCGGCCGGCGACGATCCAGATCCGCCTGACGCCGAAGGGCGAGAAGACCGTCGTCACCTTTCATGAGGAGAACCTGACCGGCGCCGACGAGCGCGAAGCGCGACGGGCGCACTACCAGGCCGCGCTCGCGTCGATTTTTCCAAGCGTCGCGTAGTGTGTTCTGCCAGGGGCGCGACCGGCGGCGGTCGCCCCGTCGCCCCGTCGCCCCGTCGCCCCGTCGCCCCGTCGCCCCGTCGCCCGTCGCCCCGTCGCCCGTCGCCCCGTCGCCCGTCGCCCGTCGCCTGTCGCCCGTCGCCTGTCGCCCGTCGCCTGTCGCCCGTCGCCCGTCGCCCGTCGCCCGTCGCCCGTCGCCCGTCGCCCGTCGCGCCATCGCCGACCGCCCATCGCGCCATCGCGCCATCGCCCAGCGCCCCACCCCCGACCTCTCCACCCCTTCGCCCCTCACCCCTCGTCCCACCCCCTCCCCACCGATCACCTCCCCCACCCGACCGGCGCCGACCCCCGAG
>CALBZE010000150.1 GCA_937889645.1 uncultured bacterium | reverse complement strand
TGGACGCGCTCTCGACCGAGGACGGCGCGCTGCGCGCGGGCGTCGACGTCGTCCGGGCCGCGCACCCTTGGCTGGATCGCGGGCTCGTGGCCGCCGCCGAAAAGCGGCGGGCCGAGGCGACGCCGTATGACGGCCTGATCCGCCGGCGGCCGGAGCTGGACGCACGGCGTCGGGGCACGGTCTTCTCGCCGTCCCGCCTCGAGGCGCTGGGCGCCTGCCCGCGGCGCTACTTCATCCGCTACGTCCTCGGCGTGCAGGCCGTCCGGGACCCGGAGTGGGATCCGGAACGGTGGCTCGACGCGCTCGACCGCGGCACGCTGCTCCACGCCGTCTACGAACGGGCGCTCGACGCCGCACGGGAGGCCGGTACCGATCCGGACCACGACGCGTTCGAGCAGCTTGCGCTTCGGATCCTGGACGAGGAGGTCGAGCGCACGCTGCTCCGTCGCCCGGCGCCCAACGACGCGGTGCTGGCCGCCGAGGCGGCGGAGCTGGAGGCGGATGTCCGCGCCTTCGTCGACATGATCCGTCGGACCCGGCCCGATTGGGAGCGGCTGGAGCTGGATTTCGGATGGGGCGGCCGGGAAGTCGCGATCCCGCTCCCCGGCGGCGACCTCCGCCTCGCGGGGCGGGTGGACCGGGTCGACAGGACGCCGGGCGGGGGCCTGCGCGTCGTCGACTACAAGACCGGGAGCCGGGCGCGGTACTGGGTGAGCCGGCCGTTCGAGGGCGGCCGCCGCCTCCAACACATCCTCTACTCCCTCGCCGTCGAGCGGCTGCTCGGCCGGCCGGTCGAGGCGATGGAGTACCACTTCCCCACGGTGCGCGGCCAGAACGAGCGGGTCGTCTACCGCCGCGAGGCGATCGCGGACGGGACCGCGGTCGTCGAGACGCTCCTCGAGATCGCCGCCGACGGGCACTACCTCCCGACGGACAGAGTCGAGGACTGCACGTTCTGCGATTTCCAGGCGGTCTGCCGCGCACGGACCGACGCCTTCGGCAACACGGGTTGTCCGGACGTGGCCTGGGCGAGAGACGCGATCAAGGAGGGAGCGCCGGAGTACGCGCGACTCAGGACCCTGCGAGAGTTGTATGGGTGACTGGACGCCGCCGGATCAGCCGGCCCGAGACCGCATCCTGAACGACCTCGATACGAATCTGCTCGTCGAGGCAGGCGCGGGCTCGGGGAAGACGACGGCGATGGTCGGCCGCATGGTCGAGCTGATCCGCACCGATCGGGCGAAGGTCGAGGAGATCGCCGCCGTGACCTTCACGCGCAAGGCCGCCGCGGAGCTGCGGGAGCGGTTCCAGGTGGTGCTCGAGCGGGAGTACCGGCGCGCGTTGAAGGCGGGCGACGACGTCTCGCGAGAGCGTTTCTCCCGCGCGCTCGCCTCGCTCGACGGGTGCTTCATCGGAACGATCCACAGCTTCTGCGCCCGGCTGCTGCGCGAGCGGCCGCTGGAGGCGGGCGTGCCGCCGAACTTCGAGGAGGTGAGCGGGCCCGACGAGGAGCGGCTGCGGACGGAGAGCTGGGCCCGGTTCCTGGACCGGCTCTCCGGCCGCAAGTCGCGGCTGCTGAGACGGCTCGCGGAGGTCGGGCTGCGCCCCGCCCAGCTCCGCGGCGCGTTCGACGAGCTGAGCGACAACCCGGACGTGCGCTACCCGGCGGAGCCGGTGCCCCGGCCCACGCCGGAAGAGATCGCGCCGGTCCGCGCGGCGCTGGAGGCGTTGCTCCGGGACTCGCTTCGCCTGCTCCCGGACGAGGAGCCGGAGAACGGCTGGGACGACCTGCAGCGGAAGGTGCGTCGCCTCGACTTCACGCGCCGGTTCCCGGGGTGGCAGCGGACCGTCGACTTCTTCGATGCGCTCGACCTGGCGCTCACGGGGAGCAACAAGGTCACGCAGTACAAGTGGGGCGGAACGAAAGAGGTCAAGGCCGCGGCCAAGGACCTCGGCGAGCGGTGGGAGGAGTTCGCGGCCGAGGGCGGCGCCGCGTGCAACCTCCTGAACCGGTGGCTGGCGCATCGCTACCGCATCGCGCTCCGCTTCGCCCGGGCGGCCGCCGGGCACTACGCCGCGGAGCGTCTCAGGCTGGGGCGGCTGGACTTCCAGGACCTGCTGCTCCGAGCAGCGGCACTACTGCGCGAGCACACGGACGCGCGGCGCGAGCTCGGCAACCGGTTCCGCTGGATCCTCGTCGACGAGTTTCAGGACACCGATCCCGTCCAGGCCGAGGTCCTCTTCCTCCTCGCCTCCGACGAGGTGAGTGAGTCGCGCTGGACGCACGCGACGCCGCGACCCGGCGCGCTCTTCGTCGTCGGCGACCCGAAGCAGAGCATCTACCGCTTCCGGCGCGCGGACATCGCGGTCTACAACCAGGTCAAGGCGCGCTTCGAGGAGTTCGGCGCGGTGCTGACGCTCACGGCCAACTTCCGGTCCCGCAAGCCGATCGAGACGTTCGTGAACCGCGTCTTCGACGGCCCGTTCCCGCGCCAGGCGACGGAGCACCAGGCCGCGTTCGCGCCGCTCGCCGTCGCGCCCGGGCGCTCCGAGCACGAGGGGGTGTTCTGGTATTCGTTCGACCCGGCGCCGGGGATCGGGAGTTACAGCGGCAAGCGGATCTCGGAGCCGGAGAGCGAGCTGCTGGCGTCCTGGATCCGCGAACGGATCGACCGCGGCGAGCGGCGCCCGGGCGACTTCATGATCCTGACCTGGAAGAAGAGCGACCTGTCCGCCTACGCGCGCGCGCTCGAGGCGCGCAACATCCCGGTCCAAGTCTCGGGCTCCGGCGTCGGCGTCGAGGAAGAGCTGGCCGAGCTGGTGCTCCTGCTGCGCGCCCTCGCCGATCCGGGCGATCCGGTTCTCACCCTCGCCGTGCTGCACGGGTTGTTCTTCGGGCTGTCGTTCGAGGACCTCTACGCGCACGCGGCCGCGGGCGGGACGTTCACGTTCCTGGGCGACGGGGCGCTGGTCGGCAACGCGGACGGGCCCGTCGACGCCGCGCTGGCGACGCTGCGCGAGTTCTGGGAATGGACGCGCGCGCTCCCCGCCGACGTCGCGGTCGGGAAGATCGTCGAACGGCTCGGCGTGCTCCCGTACGCCGCGGCGGGCGAGCTGGGCGCGACGCGCGCCGGCGCGCTCGTGTACGTGCTCGACGCGCTGCGGGTTGCCGCATTGGAAGGCGAGACGTCGTTGCCGGACGCGATCGAGGTGCTCGAGCAGGCGCTGGCCCAGGAGGTCGAGGCGCCGCTCTCGCCGGGCGCGGAAGACGTGGTCCGGCTGATGAACCTGCACAAGGCGAAAGGGCTGGAGGCCAAGGTCGTCGTCCTGGCGTACCCGGCGGCCGGCAGGGAGCACGAGCCCGAGCGGCGCGTCATGCGCGACGCCGACGGTCGCGCCGTCGGCTACATGCCAATAAAGGATGTGACCCGGTTATTCGGTGGCGTGATCGCGCGCCCGCTCGACTGGGACGCGCACGCGCGGGCCGAGGCGCTCTTCCTCGACGCGGAGAAGGTTAGGTTGCTCTACGTCGCCGCGACGCGGGCGGCGGAAGAGCTCGTCGTCTCCCGCTGCGTGATGACCAAGGAGAAGTCCTTCTGGTCGTTGTTCCACGACGCACTGGACGACCCCACGTTGGCGACCGGATTGGCGCTAGTGGAGACCCCGCGCCCCGACCGGGAGTCGCTGGACGAGCCCGCGTCCGAGATCCTCGGGCGCATCGAGGCGCTGCGCGAGCGGCGTGACCGGCTCGGGCGGCCGACGTACCGCATCGCCGCGGTCACGGCGCGGGCGAAGGACGACACCGCGTTCGAGGGTGCGGGCGGCACCCGATCGGGCCGCGGCGCCGACTGGGGCACCGCGGTGCACACGGCGATCGAGGCCGCGGGGCGCGGCGCGTCCGGCGAGACGCTGCGCGCGGTGTGCCGGGCGGCGCTGATCGAGAACGGGCGGCCGGTCGACGCCCGCGGCGAGCCGACGGAGCTCGATGAGCTCGTCGCCCTCGTCGAGGGGCTCGGCCGATCCCCGCTCTGGGCGCGCGCGCAGCGGGCCGGCCGACAGCTGCTTGAGGTGCCGTTCTGCGTCGCGTTCGACCCCGCCGAGGCGGAAGCGCTCGGGTTGGTCGAGGCGGACGCCTCCGGCCGCACCGAGGTCGTCGAAGGCATCATCGACCTCGCCTTCCGGGAGGACGACGGCGCGTGGGTGATCTGCGACTTCAAGTCGGACGACATCGCCAATGCACCGTCCGCTCGCCTCGAGCAGTACCGCCGCCAGGTCGACCTGTACGCGGCCTGCTGGATGCGCATGACCGGCGAGCCGGTGAAGGAGCGCGTCCTCTTCTTCACGCACGACGGCAGGGAGGTGACGTGGTGACCCGGCCGCGCCACCTCCTCGCCGTGTGGAATCCGTCTTACGCGGACGATCCGCTCGACGCCCACGTGCGCGTGCTGCTGCAGTGGGCCGAGCGGCGTCGCAAGGGCGAGGCGGGAGCCGACGACGTCTACGTATGGTGGGCGCGGATTCGGTCGCCGAACCGGAAGGACGACCTGCCTCACCTGGGCGACGTGCTCGCGCTCCAGCAGCAGATCGACGACGGCGTGGAGACGCACCTCTACCTCACCGACTACCGCTCGCTCTACGTCGGGCTGCTGGACGAGATCACGGACGACGACATCCTGCGCGAGTGGGAGGGCGAGGCGGATCACATGCCGGCATATTACCGCGACAAGCGGGTCGACGTGTGGTTCCGGCTGCTGGACATCCGTCGCATCGTCGCCGACGACACACTGGCGGTGATCGAGGAACTGCGGAAGCTCAGGAACGTCCACTACCACGACCGCCCGGTATCGCTCTATGGCGGGATGACGAACTTGCCGCTCGTGCTCACTCGCGACGAGGAGGTCGGCTGGTTCCGCGACGCGTCCGCCCTCCTCGACGGGCGGCTCTGGGTCAAGCGCGACTCGGAGAACCGCTCGGAGACGGAGCGGATGGCCCGCGAGCTACGGGACAACCTGATCGGGCCCGCGGTATGGGCGGCGCTCGAGCCGTCGACCCGCACCTTCCTGGCCACGGCCGAGGCCGTCTACCGCTCGCGGCGCGAGGATCCGGCGTTCGATTTCTCGGGCCCGGCGATCGAGCTCGCGAAGGCCGTCGAAACCGAGCTCAACGCGGTCCTGTTCCGTGGGACGCGGCGGGTGCTGCGGTCGAAGCCGCCGCGGGAGCGGGAGACGCGGGTCGACGGCCGGCTCGTGGACCTGGGCGACGTCGCATACCACCTCCCGCTCGGCGCGATCCGCGTGCTCCTGGAGCGCGACGAGCTCATGCAGAAGGCGGTGCGCGCGGCGTTCCCGCACGATGTGACCTGGATTCTCGGCGAGCTGCCGTACCAGCTCGGGCCGCTGGTCGAGCTGCGCAACCCCGCGGCCCATTCGGCGGCGCTCGATCGGGAGCGGGCGGCGCGGCAGCGCGAGGCGATCCTGGGGATCGGGTGCGAGGGGCTGATCGTGAGGCTTGCGCGGATCAAGCTGCGGTCGCGGTAGGCGGTCGGCCGGAGACTTCCGGTGGCCGGAGCAGGCGGCGTCTCCCAGCGTCGCAAAAGCGGTGGGGACACGGCCTCCGAGCAACAAGAACTTTGACAACACGAATCGGCCGGGTTATATGCACCGAGCGCTGGTGGACCGCTCGCCGCCCATCCCCGTCTGGGGGACCAGGGCAAGCCTCCGCCGATGACGTCGCCCGGCGCGATCCGAACAGCGAGGATTGGTCATCATGTCTTCCGAGGTCACCTACGCCCCGTCGACGGACGCGATCGCCGCGCAGCTCGAGGGCGAGGCCGTGCTGCTGCACCTGGGCACGAGGCAGTATTTCCGGCTGAACGAGACGGCCGCCGAGGTCTGGGCCGCTCTCGAGGCAGGCGTGGGGGACCCGCCCGGCCTGACCGATTGGCTGTGCGAGCGCTTCGACGTGACGCCGGAGGTGGCCGGCGCCGAGGTCGTCCGGCTGCTGGGCGAGCTCGAGGAGCGCGGGCTGGTGACCGCCGTTGCTTCTTCGTGACCTTGGAATGACGGCCGCGCTCGATCGAGCGCTCCTCGAGGACGGCACGCTCCGCATCGTTGCCGACGCCGCCACGGAGACGCAGGTCGGTTACTGGCTCCCGCGCCTGCCGGCCGACGGGGTGGACCCGGCGGACTCACCGGACCCGGCGGACCCGACGGACCCGACGGACCCGACGGACCCGACGGACCCGGCGCGCGCCGCGATCGAGGTGCGTCTGAGCGACGACGTCGTCGAGCGGCCCGAGTCGCCGCCGACCATGGCCATCGGGCCCGTGGAGGGGTGGATCCATGGCACCGACGGGGTCACGCTGCGTGCGCGGGACGGCTCGGTCGGCGGGGCGATCGACTTCGTCGCCCTCGAGGCGACGCTCTCGGTCACGCCCGACGCCGCTCGGCCGGTCGCGACGCCGCACGACCCCCGCAACGCCGCGGTCCACTGCGCCCTCACCCTCGCCTCGGCACTCCTGCTCAACCGCATGGGGCGCGCGCTCCTGCACGCCGCGGCCGTCGTCGGGCCGGGCGGGCGGGCCTGGCTCCTCGTCGGCGACGCCTTCGCCGGGAAGACGACGACCACGGTCAACCTGATCCAGGCCGGGTGGGACTGGGTTTCCGACGACTCGGTCGTGCTGAGGCGCGCGGAGGATGGCAGTGTCGTGGTCGAAGGGTGGCCGCGCGTGTTCCACCTGGACCGCGGCTACCACGCGGGCGAGTCGACCGGCACGCGCGACGCCGTGGACCCTGCGTCGTTCGGCCCCGGCCGGTGGCGCCGGAGCGCGCGCGTCGCCGGCGTCGTCTTCCCCCGCGTCGAGGCCGACCACCCGACCCTCGCCACGTCCGTCCCCGCGGCCGACGCCTTCGCCCGCGTCGTCCGCCAGAGCCCGTGGCTCCTCGCGGACCGGACCGTCGCCCGCGACGTCGCCGCGCTCCTCACCGCCGCCGTCTCTGGCCCGCGCGTGCACCTGCGCCTCGGACGCGACTGCTACCGCGACACCGCGCGGCTACTCGACGCGCTCGCGGCGGGGGGAGTGGCGTAGACGGAAAGCGGGCGGACCCTCCGGGCCCGCCCGCGTCACGGTGCTGCCATGTTCGCCTACCCGCTGGCGATTACCTCGCGGTGTACCCGCCGTCCGCGATGAGCGCGTGGCCAGTGACGAACGACGCCGCGCTCGACGCCAGCCACGCGACGGCCTCGGCGATCTCCTCCGGCTGGCCCAGCCGCCCCATCGGGTGCAGGCGCTTGAGCTCCTCGTAGACCGCCGGGTCGCGACCGGCCTGCACGCCGCGCTCCATGACGAGCGGCGTCTCGATGAAGCCCGGGCAGACCGCGTTGATGCGGATGCCGTGCTGCGCGTTCTCGAGCGCCGCGGTCTTCGTCAGCCCGATCACGCCGTGCTTCGCCGCCGTGTAGCCCGGCGTGTTCTCGAACGCGACGACGCCCAGGATCGACGCCGTGTTCACGATCGCGCCGCCGCCATGCTCGCGCATCACAGGGATCTGGTAGCGCATGCCGAGGTAGACGCCGGTCAGGTTGATCGCGATGATCCGCTGCCAGGCCTCGGGCGGATACTCGTGCGTCGGCGCGATGAGCCCTTCGATCCCCGCGTTGTTGAAGGCGACGTCGAGCGCGCCGAACGCGTCGAGCGTCGCCCGGACCATCGCCCGGGCGTCCTCCTCCTTGGAGACGTCGGCCCGGATCGCCGCGGCTTCGCCGCCGCGCGCGAGGATCTCCTCCTTCACCTGCTCGGCGGCCTCGCCGTTCAGGTCGGCGACCATGACCTTCGCGCCCTCGCGGGCGAAGATGATCGCCGTCGCCCTGCCTATCCCCGAGCCGCCGCCCGTGACGAGCGCGACTTTGTCGTTCAATAGCTTAGCCATGGCTTGCGCCTCCGAATGGAATGAGAGGTCCGGCCCGGGAGGGCCGGGGGCGGGCGCCCCCCGGGGCCCCACCCACCGGCAAGTTACTCGCCGCCGGGCGGGGCGTCTGTCGGTGGAATCACGGATTCTGTGTGGGGGATAGGCCTTAGCGGGTGGTGAAGGGAGTTGCCCTACGCGGGCGGCGTCCACCCCAGCACGCCCGCGCTCCCGCGCAGCATCGCCGACGCCGGGACGAGCGCCATGAGCGCGTTGCGCACCGCGGCGGCGATAGGGTTCCGGGCCTGGGCGAGGCGTCCCATGCGGCGGGACGCGCGCACGATCCGGCGGGTCCTGGCGAGCCGTGCGCGGTCATATGCCGCGAGAGCGCTCGGGATGTCCGGGAGCGCCCGCGAGGCGACGTCGCCTACCCGCCCGAGCGCGGCGCACAGCTCCACCGCGTCCTCCAGCGCCTGGCACCCGCCCTGGCCGAGGTCGGGCGTCATGGCGTGCGCGGCGTCGCCGAGGAGGACGACGCGGCCGCGGTGGAAGGTGGGGAGCGGCGTTGCCAGGTAGCGGATGTCGTGAAGCAATAGCGATTCGGGGCGCGTGGCGCGGAGGAGCGCCGGGATCGGGTCGTGCCAGCGGCCGAAGAGGGCGACGAGGTCGTCCAGCGTGTCCTCGCGGTGCGAGCCGGCAGGCGCGGTGAGGACGGCGAACCAGTAGACCTGGCCGTCGCCGAGGGGGACGACGCCGAAACGCATCCCCCGCCCCCACGTCTCCGTCGCGCCGAAGTCGCGGCTGCCCGTGGGCGCATCCTCCGCCGCGACGACGCCGCGCCAGGCGATGTAGCCGGCGTACGCGGGTCCCGGATGGTCGGGGAAGAGCGCCGCGCGGACGCGGCTGTCGATCCCGTCCGTCGCGACGACCACGTCCGCCTCGTCTTCGCCCGGGCCGTCGGGACCGTCGAAGACGACCACGGGGCGCGCGCCGTCACGGACGGCGGTGACGCGGTGCCCGGTGCGGATCGTCGCCTGGGGGATGCCGCGGGCGAGGATCTCGTGGAGCGTGGCGCGGTGCAGCGCGAACGATGGGGCGCCGAAGCGGGACTCGAGCGCCTCGACAGGCGTGTGGATGAGCCACCGGCCGGAAGGCGTGCGGATCCCGAGGGCGCCGTGGGCCGCGGATCTCTCGCGCAGCTCGTCGCCTGCCCCCAGCCAGTCCAGCGCGCGCACCGCATTGGGCGCGAGGGTGAGCCCCGCGCCGACGGGCCGGAACGACGTCGCCTGTTCGTACACGACGACGTCCCAGCCGCGGGCCAGGAGCCCGCGAGCGACGGCGAGGCCGCCGATGCCGGCGCCGATGATGATTGCGCGGTTCATGAGATCGGTTGCGAGGTCGGTCGGTGACTGCCGAGTCGCGCGTCGATCGTGCGCCGGAGATTGAGCGCACGGAGCCGCTCGGCGACGCGCTCGCGTTGCGCGCGGAGGGCCGCGATCTCGTCGTCGATCTCCCGGAGCTTCTGCTCGTAGAGCGCGATGACGTGGTCGCAGACAGTCTCCTCGTCGGCGGGTCCGTCGAGGCAGGCGGCCATGGGGCGGATCTCCTCGACGGTGAGGCCGTGGTGGATGAGGCGCTTGATGCGCAGCACCCGGCGGACGGCCGCCTCGTCGAAGATGCGGTAGCCGTTCTCGCCGCGACGGGCGCCGAGCAGCCCGTTGTCGTCGTAGTGGCGGATCGAGCGCACGCTCACGCCCGTGCGCCGGGATAGTTCGCCGATATGCATGTTCTCGCCTCCCCCGTGTGCCTCGCCCGGCTTCGCGTCCGTGTTCGCCGCGCTCGGGTCGGTGTTCGCCGCGGTGCGGAGGAGCGAGGGCGGTCTCGAGGCGCCGCCCTCGTTCGTTTGGCCGTCGTCGCCCCGAAAGTAGAGCCTCACACCGGTGTGAGGGTCAAGGGGGGCGCGCGGTGCGCCGGCGCCGTTCCCGCCGTGGGATCCGCTGGCCGCCGCGTCGTATTGCCCGGTCGTGACGCGGGTCAGGCGAGCCGCGTCGTGGTCGCTCCGGCCGTGCGCGGCTCACGCGACCTGCGTCGTCGCCGCGCGGGCTTGCTCGCGCCGGGAGACGCGGCTGCTCGCGGCCAGGAGCGCGAGGGCGACGGCTTCGAGGAGCGTGCCCCACCATCCCAGCGCGCCGGCGGAGGCGCGCTCCACGATCGCGCTGCCGAGCAACGCGCCGAGGCCCGTGCCCAGGTACAACGCGGAACCGTTGAGCCCGATGACGACGGTGGCCTGCGCCGGCGCGAGGGAGATGAGGCGGTGGTGCATGGGTGCGCTCAGTGCCCAACCCGCCGCGCCCCAGAGGGCGAGGAGGAGCGCCGCGGCCGGGATGGCCCAGGGTGCGTGGTGGGCGACGGTGGAGGTCGCTCCGGCGAGCGCGGAGAGCCCGGCGAGGGCCGCGCCCATGCCGACGAGGCTCGCGGCCATCGTCGCCTCGGGGCCGAACGTGTCGGCGCCCCAGCCGCCGAGCCGGCTGCCGCCGACGCTGGCGACGCCGAAGACGAGGAGGAACGTGCCCACGTGCGTGCCCTCGACCCCGGCCGCCTGATGCAGGACCGGCGCGATGTAGGTGTAGGTCATGAAGGAGCCCAGCGACGCCGTGAACACGACGGCGAGGGCGAGGAGGATCGCCGGGCGGGATAGGGGCGCGACGCGCTCGCGGAGGGGGAGGGCGGGCGGCGTCGCCGTGTGGGGCAGCGTGAGGGCGACGCCCGCGAGGGCGAGGAGCCCGATGGCGCCGACGAATGCGAAGGACGCGCGCCAGTCGGCGGCGGCGCCGATCCACGCGCCGATCGGGACGCCGAGGAGGATGGCGACGGTGAGCCCGGTCATGACCACGGCGATCGCCCGACCCCGGTACTCCGCGGGTGCGAGCTCGGCGACGACGGCGGTCGCCGTGGGGACGAAGAGCGAGCCGGCCAGCGCCGCCAGGACGCGCGCGACCAGCAGTTGCGTGAACGTCGCGCTCGTCGCGGCGCCGAGGTTGGCGAGGGAGAAGACGAGGAGCGTCGCGATGAGGATGTGGCGCCTCCGCCAGGAGGCGGTCAGCGTCGCGAGGAGCGGGGCGCCGATGGCGAAAGTGAGGGCGAACGCGGTCACAAGGTGGCCGGCGGCGGCCACCGAGACCGACAGGTCCGCCGCGATGGTGGGGAGCACGCCGGCGACGACGAACTCGTCGGTGCCGACGGCGAAGGCGCCCAGCGCCAGGATCCAGGGTCGCAGGTCTTTCATGGATTTCCCTCCGGAGAATGGCCGCGGGTCGGCGCCCGCGGCGTGGTGTTTCCCGGAGGGTAGCGGCTGACATTGGTGTGAGGGTCAAGGGGGGTCAGGTTGCAGGTTTCAGGTCTCAGGTCTCAGGTCTCACGTCTCTGGCTCATGGCTCATGGCTCATGGCTTGGGGCGGGTGGGCGGGTGGGCGCTTGAGACCCGGGACCTGATACCCAAGACCTGGAGTGCGGGATCAGGCGCACCGCCCGCCGACCGCCGACGCCCGTGAGCCGATCGAGGGGAGGGGAGGGCGCCGCTGCGTGCGGTCGCCAGGCCGCCGCCACTTGCGTTCGGCAGGCCGCGACGCGCCGGGCGGCGAGCGCCGCCCGTTTCGTCCCCACTTGCTATTGCATTTGCATGTTCGGATGGGACGTGCGCGGTGCCGTCGGGAACCGTAAATTCCCTTCCGAAAACACGATATGTCCCACCCCGGGACCCCTCGCGCTCTGTCTGCAGAAAGTGTTGGTCCGCCGTCCGCGGCGGCGTCGTTGCCCTTCGCACCGCCGCGCGCAGCGCGGCCGTTCCCGCGCGCCGAAGGCGCGCGCCGTTACCCAACCGTTGCAATCCCGCGGCCCGGGCGCGACGCCGGGACCCGATCTTCCCACCGAACCCCAGGAACGAGGAGATCGATGTCCACGGAGATCTACGTCTTGCCCCGGCGAAAACGGATCGCGCTGATCGCCCACGACAACAAGAAACCGGAGCTGTTGCACTGGGCCCGGCGCCACCTCGACGCACTGTCCCGGCACGTCCTCTACGCGACGGGGACCACGGGCGCCATGCTCGCCGCCGAGCTCGGCCTCGAGGTGCATCGGTTCCGGAGCGGCCCCCTCGGCGGCGACCAGCAGGTGGGCGCGGCCATCGTCGAAGGGAAGATCGACCTCGTGATCTTCTTCTGGGACCCGCTCGAGCCGCAGCCGCATGACGTGGACGTGAAGGCGCTGCTCCGTATCGCCGTCGTCTACGACATCCCGACCGCGTGCAACCGCGCGAGCGCGGACTTCCTGATCTCGTCGCCGCTGATCTACGAGACGTACGCCCGCGAGGCGGTGAGCGACGTGGCGCCCGGCGCGGGCGGCGCGACCTCCACCACGGGCGCGGACTCCACCGCGGACCAGGAGTGCCCCACGTCGCCCATAGCACTCCAGTCGCTCCCGTGATCGGCTGATTTGCCCGGAGCGCGCCGCGTGCTTATGCTGCCGACGATCCACACGCATGGAGGGCACAATGCTGCGCTGGAATTGGTTCACTGGCGCGACGGCCGTGCTCCTGGCGGGCGTCCTCGCCGGGTGCGGCGACGAGCGCCGGGACACGACCAACGACGAAGCCGCACGGGCGGCCACGGATACGGCAACGGATGCGGCTGCGGATAGGGCCGCGGCTTCGGCTGCACGATCGGCCGCGGATACCGCCGCGGTCGTCGCAATAGGCGACTCGGCGGCGCTCGCGCTCACAGGCGCGCTCATGTCCCGGGTCCAGGAGGCGCTGCGGGAGGGCGGCCCGGCGCACGCCATCGATTTCTGCTCCGAGCTCGCGATCCCGATCACCCTGGAGGTCCAGGGGAGGCTTCCCGACGGGGTGACGATCAAGCGCACGTCGACCAGGATCCGCAATCCGCAGAACTCGCCGGACTCGCTGGAGCAGGCGGCCCTCGCCTACTTCGAGTCCGAGCTCGCGGCGGGCCGCCCGCTCCCGCCCTACCACATCCAGCGCGCCGACGGCGAGTGGCGGTACTACAAACCGATCGTGGTGGCGGAATTCTGCACGCAGTGCCACGGGCCGCGCGAGAGACTCGATCCCGCGGTCCGGAGGGTGCTGGCGGAACGCTACCCCAACGACCAGGCTACGGGCTACTCGCCCGGCGATTTCCGGGGCGTGATCCGGGTGAGCGTGCCGGGGAGGTCGCGATGACGATCATGCTTTCAGCGTTGCGCGCTGCGAGGTTCGTGGTTTCCCTGCCGGACCTGGCCAGATGGTTGCCCACCACGATCGTCGCCAACGCCGCGGGCGGGCCAGTTCGGGGCCGCCATCGCTGGGCTGAGGCGGTCGAGGCGGCCAAGCGCTTCATCGACGAGAACCTGGGCGGACCGCTGGACATCGAGACGATCGCCCGGGAGGTCGCGCTCTCGCCGCCGCACTTCAAGCGCGTCTTCCGCGAGGTCGAGGGGGTGTCGCCGTGGGTGTACGTGACCGAGCGTCGCGTGAGGCGGGCCGAGGAGCTGCTCCGCGAGGAGCGGCCGCTCTCGGAGATCGCGATCGAGACCGGTTTCGCGGACCAGAGCCACTTCACCCGCGTCTTCAAGCGTCTGACCGGCCGGACGCCGGGAGCGGCGCGCGAGGACGATCCGATCGTTCAAGACGAAGAGGACCGGGCCGCATAAACATCCTCCGGTACACCGTCGCCGACGGCGGCGAGCTCGATTCGACCGCCGACGGTGGAGCGTTCGATTCGACGACCGGAGGAGACCATGCCCGAGCCGCGCAATGGGGAACTCCCACCCACCGCGCTGACCGACGCGTTGCGTGAGCGGCTGTTCCGCTCGCGCTCCCTCGTCATCGCCGGAGAGATCAACCAGAAGGTCGCCGCCGACGTGATCGCGCAGTTGATCGCGCTGGCGGGCGAGTCCGACGACCCCATCACGATCTACATCAACTCGCAGGGCGGACACGTCGAGTCCGGCGACACGATCCACGACCTGGTCCGCTTCATCAAGCCCCGCGTCCGGATGATCGGGACCGGCTGGGTCGCGAGCGCCGGTGCGCTCATCTACGTGGCTGCGCCGCTCGAGGACCGCTACTGCCTCCCGAACACCCGTTTCCTGCTGCACCAGCCGTCCGGCGGCGCAGGCGGCACCGCGGCCGACATCGAGATCGAGGCCCGCGAGATCCTCAGGATGCGCGAACGGATCAACCGCATCTTCGCGGACCGGACCGGTCAGCCGCTCGAACGGATCGAGCGCGACACCCGCCGCAACTTCTGGCTGGACGCGGAAGAGGCGAAGGCGTACGGGCTGGTGGGGCGGATCGTCAGGCACGTGGACGAGCTGGGAGGGTGAGTCTGGTCCGCCGCGAGCCTGCCGCCCCATGAGTCCACGGCGTGAGAATTGCGCCGCGCTCCGACGGCTCGATCTCCACGACCGTCATGAGCGAAAGACGGATGTGACACAATGGGATGCGCGCAGGCCAGACTTCCCACGGAGATCCCGGTTCGCCGCGCACGTGGCCGGGCGGCGTCACGACGCCGGTTCCACCCAACCTCCCGGAGGCAGCCGTGACGCCGCGCCGCCTGGTCGACCGGGTCGCCGAGTGGCTGCGTCGCTGGCGGTCGCCCCACCCGACCGCCGGCATCGACGCGCCCAACCCCTCCGCGCTCCTGCGCGACTTCGAGAGCTCCACGCTCGGCGGCCCGGGCCACGGACTGGACGACATCACGCGTCTCCTTGACCGGTGGTTCGACGCGGAGGTGAGGCAGCTCGAGGACGAAGCGCGGGGTTTCGCGCAGGAATGGGCCGCGGCCGGGCTCCCCCGCGCGGGCGTGGCGGACGAGCAGCTCCCCGTCGAGAGGATCCTTGCCCTCCGGGCGACGGAGGTGCACCGCAAGTGGTCGCGGCTCCTCCGGACCAAGGTCCAGGATGGGATCGCGGAGGCGACGCGCCGCGCCGGCGCCGCGCTCATCGAATACCGCGAGCACGTCGCCGGGCTGCGGCAGACGGAGCGTGAGCTCGAACGGGTCGGCGCCGAGATCGCGCGCCTCGAAACATCCCCCGAGGCGAAGCCGACGCGCGGCGCGGCCGGCCAGATCCTCGCGCCGTGGAAGTTCTGGGCGTTGATCGTGCTCCTGATCTGCGTCGACTGGATCGCCAACGTCCCCGTCTTCCAGGAGCTGCTGCCGAAGGAACCGGGCGCGGACGAGATGTGGGAGAACGTGGTCGCGCGCTCCGAGCGCTTCCCCGTCTTCGGCGGGATCTATCGCTCCCTCATGCGCGTCGCCTTCTCGCCCGAGGTATCGCTCCTGGCCCTCGGCGTGATCGCGTTCCTGGTCTTCCTCGCGCATCTGGCGGGCGAGGGGCTGCGCAACCTGATCGCGCTCCAGGAGCTCGAGCCGGCCGATGCGACGCTCGGCGGCCGCACCCACCGTCGCCAGTTCTACATCCCGGTCGTCGCCGGCGGCGTCGGCGCGCTCTGCGTCGTCGCCGTGCTGTTCCTCGCCCGCGAGGAGCTGCGACGTCAGACGGAGGCGCGGCTCGCGGAATCGATCGAGGACGTGAGGCAGCTCGAGGCGTCGCTCGCCGCCGCCCGCGAGACCGGCGACCTCGACGCGATCGGAGAGGTCAACGCACGGCTCGCCCAGGCCCGCGCCGTCGTCGACTACCGCGCACAGCGCGCCGAATACGCCCGCGGGATCCAGGGGATGAACGTCCCGATCACGATGCTGAACATCGTCCTCATCATCGCGGCCGCGATGGCGTCGTACTTGTCGGCGAGCAACTCGCTCTCCCGACGTCGCCTGATCGACCCGCGGTTGCTGCACTTGCAGTACGAGTACGATCAGCTCCGGATGCGGGAGGCACATCACAGGGTGTCCGCGCGGCGGGCGGCGATGGAGGTACAGGACCGGCTCAGCCAGGCGTTCCGGCTCCTTCACTCGCGGCCGCTCCGGGATTGGAACGAGAAGGCCGAGCGCCTGCGAGGCGCGATCGAGACGTTTCGCGCGGAGAACGCTCGCGTGCGCGGCCTCGATCCGGTCTCGATCGCGGCGTTCCGCCAGCCGGTCGTGCTCGAGCTCGGGTCGGCCGACGTGGACGAGCCGTTCCAGGCGCCGCCCGAGTTGGCCGAGATCGCCGCCGCGGTCCGCCGGATGCGAGGCGACGCGGTCGTCGCCGGCGCGGTCGATGTCGAGCTGCCGAACTTCACGCCCGTGAACGTGCCTCCGACCCGCGAAGTCGTGCGTGCCGCGGACGGAGGGCCGAGTGTCGACGACGTCGCCGATGGAGGTGCCGCGTGACGAGACGGGTGATCCTGGCCCGGATCGCGATCCCCTTTCTCCTCACCGGGCTGCCCGCCTGCGGCACCGGCGACGGGACGGTGCAGACGCGGAACGCCGACGCCGCGACCGGCGCGGCTCCCGCCTCATCCGAGGCGCGCCAGTGGATCATCCTCGTCGACCGCTCCGCGAGCCGCGCGCCTCACATGCTGGGCGAGGGGAAGGGGTTCATCGAGCGGTTGATCGACACGATCGGCTACGGCGACGAGATCGTGCTGATCGAGGTGCACCAGGGCTCCGCGACGGAGGCCGTCCAGCGCTGGTCGGGCGTCGTGCCGCCGCTCGAGGACCCGCGCTTCGAGTCCGCCACCGACCGTCGGCGTATCGAGAGCGTCCGTCAGGGCGCCCGCGCCGTCGTCGACGAGTTCTTCGAGGGCAAGCCGTCGCTCGCCAACACGGACATTTTCTCCACCCTGCACGTCGTCGCCGAGTACATCCGCGACGCGAACGGCCGCAAGCCCGTTCTCCTGATCCTCTCCGACATGCTCCAGTCCGCGAACGGGATCGAGATGCACAGGCTGCGTCGCATGCCGGACAAGGCCTGGATCGACGCCCAGCGGCAGGCCGGCCTGCTCCCGGACCTCTCGGGCGTTTGCGTCGGCGTGATCGGCGCGGACCCCACCACCCCCGAGGGCGCCACGGTCCAGCGGTTCTGGATCGACTTCTTCGCCGCCGCCGGCGCCCGGCTGGACGAGCGGAATTATAGGATCGTGCCGCCGGGGTCGGGGGAGATAAGGTGTTAGGGCTTGGGGCTTGGGGCCTAGGGCTCAGGGGGTGGGTGTCGGGGCTTGGGGCTTGG
>CALBZE010000149.1 GCA_937889645.1 uncultured bacterium | reverse complement strand
AGCATGACGCGCCGCGGCACGCCCACCGCCCGCCAGCGCACCCGGAGCACGTGCCAGAGGAGCTCGTCCAGCACCGGCACCAGCACACCCGCCGCACGCCGCAGAAAGCGCCCGAACGTCGTCGCATCCGGCACCCGTGCCCAGCCGAACAGCCGGCTGACACCGCGCGAGCGCAAGAGGCGCAGGTCGTCCAGCCACCGGCCCCCGTAGAGGAGCAGCGCCACCCACACCTCCACCCACAGGCTCGGCCGATACACCCCCGGCACACCGCGCCCCTTCTCGTCGAGGCGCCGGCCGAGGCCGAGCTGGTCCCAGAGTCGGCGAAGAAGAACGAGCCCCGTCCCGTCCGTCAGCTCGCCCGCGCTGTGGCGCAGCCTGAGCGGAGCCGCATCGCCTTGCACGTGGGGCCTGGAAGGAATATGATGCGTGCGCACCGTCTGGGTGCCTCCGAGTGCAAGGGATACTTCTTGGCGGAAGTCCCCGTATTCTAAGGCTCCAGACGGTGTTTCGCATCCTCACCTCAGCTCACTCGTGCAGGATTCGGGTTCAATCGTGGATGATCATCGAGCTCGTCGTGAGTCGATGCCGTCCCGAGTCCGGCCGGGGCCCAGGCAGCAGGTGCGCTTCAGACCTGCTTCGCCGGGGGTGCCGGCCCGGCGGGCTGCCGGCCGGCTACCGGCGCTCCAGCTCCCGGGGCTCGGCCGACGTCAGCAGCCGCTCGGTGCGCTCGATCCGCTCCAGGAACTCCAGCCGCTCCTCGAGGAGCTCGATCCGCCACGCCAGGTCATCCACGGCCGTGCGCGAGGCGACCTCGCGTCCGCCGCGGAGCGTCCCGCGCTTCTTCTCGATGAGCACCTCGAGGTACTGCCCCATCCGTCGCGTGATCGGCACCAGCAGGATCACGGCGGTCGTGATGACGAGGGACGACACGCTGACGGTGACCCCGGCCAGCACCTCGTGTATCTCGTGGGCCCTCCCGGCTGGATCGGGTTCATACGCCTGGCGTCCAGGCGAAGGATCGGTCCACCCTGGTGGATCGCGGGCGGTTTCTCCAGACTTTCGCGCCCCGCCCCACCGCCGGCGCAACCCCATCGTGGCAGCGACGGCCGACTCCACACCGCCGCATCTCCTCGCAACCCCTCCCGTCCTCCGCCCCGCCGAAGCCGTTGCCGGCCAGAGAGATCCGTCCGCGTTGCACCGGAGGACTTGCACAACATGTAGGGGTTTGCTATACTGACAGCCACAACATGTTGTGCTCTGGTCGCGCTCGCCCGCACGCGAGCGCGTGAAAAGGGAACCCGGTGCGATTCCGGGGCGGCCCCGCCGCTGTGAGGGGGGACGACGGAGGGCAGAGCACGCCACTGCGACCCTGTCGTGGGAAGGCGCCCTCCCGAGGACGATCCCCGAGCCAGAAGACCTGCCAGAGCACGGAGCCCGTCACGTCCCTCGAGGGAGGGGAAGCGGGGTTTTCGGCCGGAAGGGCGACGGCGCGCTCGGAGGAAGGCGCGCCAGTCATCGCGACGGCACGTTGCGGGCTCCGGACGTCGTGCGTCCGGGGCTTTTTCGTCGCCATCCATCCGGATCGGCGCATCCTGCTTCCGCTCCCCGTGGGCCAGACCACAGGAGGCAGCCGTGCTGGATGTCGCCGAGCACCCCACCCGCGGGGCAGAGGGCCCCGCTGATCGTAAGCCCCCGTTTCCCTTCGTCGAAAAACGCGATGGCCGCTCAGTCCCGTACGACCGCGGCCGGATCGCACGCGCCATCGAGAAGGCGTTCCGTGCGGAGCTCGACCGGCCGGACCTCGTGCCACTGGACGCATCGATCCGCGAGACCGTGGAGGCGCTCACGGACGCGGTCGAGGTGGGCCTTGCCGCGAGGGCGGCCGGCGCCGATCGGATCGGGATCGAATCGATCCAGGATGAGGTCGAGCGCCAGCTCATGGCGACGGGCCACTACTCCGTCGCCCGCCGGTACGTCCTCTACCGCGAGGCGCGCGCACGAGCACGGGCGATGGGCAGCATCCGCGTCCGGGAGGCGGACGGCAGGGAGTCACTGCTCGACCGCGCCCCCCTCCGCGCAATGATCGAGGAGGCCGCCGCCGGCCTGGGCGACGCGGTGGACGTGGAAGGGGTCTACCGCGACCTGCTCGCCGCGCTCTACGACGGAGTCACCCGCAAGGAGATCGGGCGCGCCGCCGTGATGGCTGCCCGCGCCCGCACCGAACGCGAGCCCGAGTACGCCTACCTCGCCGCACGGCTCCTCCTCACGCAGCTCTACGCCGAAGCACTCGCCGCCCCCGTCGCCCTCCAGGAGATGGCGCGGCTCTACAGCGAGCGCTTCGAGGCGTACCTGCGACGCGGCGTCCAGGCGGAGCTCCTCGACCCCGCGCTCCTCGAGTTCGACCTCCCGCGCCTCGCCGCCGCGCTGCGCCCCGAACGCGACCTCTCCTTCGCGCTCCTCGGCCTGCAAACCCTCTACGACCGCTACCTCCTCCACGAGGACGGCACGCGGTTCGAGCTGCCCCAGTGGTTCTGGATGCGCGTCGCCATGGGCCTCGCCCTCGCCGAGCGCCCCGAAGAGCGCGACACCCGCGCCATCGAGTTCTACGAGGTGCTCTCGACCTTCCTCTTCTGCTCCTCGACGCCGACGCTCTTCAACGCCGGCACGCGCCACCCCCAGCTCTCCTCCTGCTTCCTCACCACCGTGCAGGACGACCTGGGCGAGATCTTCAAGGCGATCCGCGACGACGCGCTGCTGTCCAAGTGGAGCGGCGGGATCGGCAACGACTGGACCCCGGTCCGCGCCTTGGGCGCGCACATCCGCGGCACGAACGGGAAGAGCCAGGGCGTGATCCCATTCCTCAAGGTCGCGAATGACACCGCCGTCGCGGTCAACCAGGGCGGCAAGCGACAGGGCGCGATCTGCGCCTACCTGGAGACGTGGCACCTCGACATCGAGGAGTTCCTCGATTTGCGCAAGAACACCGGCGACGAGCGACGCCGGACCCACGACATGCACACCGCCCACTGGATCCCGGACCTCTTCATGAAGCGGGTCCGCGAGGATGCCACCTGGACCCTCTTCTCCCCCGACGAGGTGCGCGACCTGCACGACCTCTATGGCCGCGCCTTCGAGAAGCGCTACGAAGAGTACGAGGCGATGGCGGACGCGGGGCAGATCCGCCTCTTCCGCCGGGTCCGGGCCGTGGACCTCTGGCGCAGGATGCTCGCGATGCTCTTCGAGACGGGCCACCCGTGGCTCACGTGGAAGGACCCGGCGAACATCCGGTCGCCGCAGGACCACGTCGGGGTCATCCACAGCTCCAACCTCTGCACCGAGATCCTGCTGAACACGAGTCGGGAGGAGGTCGCCGTCTGCAACCTCGGGTCGGTCAACCTCGCGGCGCACGTCGGGCGCGACGGGCTGGACGCCGATCGGCTCGCGCGTACGGTCGCGACCGCCGTCCGGATGCTCGACAACGTGATCGATATCAACCTGTACCCGATCCCCGAAGCGCGCGCCTCCAACCTGCGACACCGCCCGATCGGCCTCGGGATCATGGGGTTCCAGGACGCTCTCTTCGAGCTCGGGATCTCCTTCGCCTCGGAGGCAGCCGTCGAGTTCGCGGACGAGAGCATGGAACTCGTGGCCTACCACGCGATCCTCGCCTCGGCCCGGCTGGCCGCCGAGCGCGGGCGGTACCCGAGCTACGAGGGCTCGAAGTGGGACCGGGGGCTGCTCCCCATCGACACGATCGACCTGCTCGAGGCCGAGCGAGGAGTGCCCGTGCGCGTCGAGCGGGGCGGGCGCCTCGACTGGACGCCGGTCCGGGAGGCGATCGCCGCCCACGGCATGCGCAACAGCAACGTGCTCGCGATCGCGCCCACCGCCACGATCTCCAACATCTGCGGCGTGACGCAGTCGATCGAGCCGATCTACAAGAACCTCTACGTAAAGAGCAACCTCTCGGGCGAGTTCACCGTGCTCAATCCCTACCTCGTGGCCGACCTGCGGGCGCGAGGGCTTTGGGACGCGGAGCTGGTGGAGGAGCTCAAGTACCACGACGGCTCCGTCGCCGAGATCGCGCGCGTGCCCGACGACCTGAAGGAGCGTTACCGCACCGCGTTCGAGATCGAGCCCGAGTGGCTGATCCGCTGCGCCGCCAGGCGGCAGAAGTGGATCGACATGGCGCAGTCGCTGAACCTCTACCTCGACCGGCCGAGCGGCCGGCGCCTGAGCGAGATGTACCAGGTCGCCTGGGAGTCGGGACTGAAGACGACCTACTACCTCCGGACGACCGGCGCCAGCGGGATCGAAGCGAGCACGGTGGACATCAACCGGTTCGGCATCCAGCCCCGGTGGATGAAGTCCGTCAGCCCGTCGGCGTCGATCCGCATCGAGCGCGCTCCGGCCGTCGACCCCAACCGGGCCCCTGCCCCGAGCTGCGACACGGACGGCGCCTGCGAAGCATGCCAGTGACCGACCTGCGAAACCGGCAACCCTTCACCCGGAGAGAGGACGATGGCCGAGAAGCGCCTGATCAACGGCGATGCCGTGGACGTCAACCAGCTCATGCCGCTGAAATACCACTGGGCGTGGGAGCACTACCTGAACGGCAACCGCAACCACTGGCAGCCAGAGGAGGTGCCCATGGCCCGCGACGTCGCGCTGTGGAAGAGCAACGAGCTCACCGACGACGAGCGGCGGGTGATCCTCCGAAACCTGGGCTTCTTCTCGACGGCTGAGAGCCTGGTCGCCAACAACATCGTGCTCGGGATCTACAAGCACGTCACCAACCCGGAATGCCGCCAGTACCTGCTTCGGCAGGCGTACGAGGAGGCGATCCACACCCACGCCTTCCACTACATCGTGGAGAGCCTGGGCCTCGACGGCCGCGAGATCTTCACGATGCACCGGGAGGTGAACACCATCGCCGGGAAGGACGAGTTCGAGATGGAGCTGACGGCCGAGCTGGTCGACCCCGGCTTCAGCACCGCCACCGTGGGCGGAGCGCAGAAGTTCGTCGAGAACCTGGTCGGCTATTACGTGATCATGGAAGGGATCTTCTTCTATTCCGGGTTCGCGATGATGCTCTCCTTCCACCGGCAGAACCGGATGACCGGGATCGGCCAGCAGTTCCAGTTCATCCTGCGGGACGAGACGACGCACCTCAACTTCGGTATTGACCTGATCAACGGGATCGTCGTGGAGAACCCGGAGATCTGGACCCCGGAGCTGCGCGCACGACTCACGAGGAAGATCGAGACGGCGGTGGAGCTGGAGATCGCCTACGCAGAGGACTGTCTCCCGCGCGGCATCCAGGGGCTCAACGCGGGTCTCTTCCGTGACTACGTCCGGCACATCGCGGACCGGAGGCTCGAGCGGATCGGCCTCCAGGTGCGGTTCGGGGCGCGCAACCCGTTCCCGTGGATGAGCGAGACGATCGATCTCCGGAAGGAGAAGAACTTCTTCGAGACGACGGTGGTGGAGTACCAGTCCGCGTCGGCGTTGTCGTGGGATTAGCATCGAAGTCCGGGCACGATCGTGCGCCGCCGAACCCGGCGAGCGGAGTGGCGCGAGGCTCCGCTCGCCGATTTTTCTCCGCTCTGGGGGCCGATCCGTCGTGCCGGCCCCGCCTCGCCGCGGTCAAGTGCAACTTTTTCTGTAGTTTCTCTTCCGGGCTGTGGGGTCAGGCGATCTGCCTGACCGGCTGGTCTATGGTGACTGGGGCCTGCATGTTCAGGTATCTCCGCTCGAGCCACTGCTCGTTGCGCTCTGCGGCGAGAGCGGTGGCCAAGCGGAGCAGACTCGCTTCGTTCGGGAAGATCCTCACGACCCGGGTCCGTCTACGGATCTCCGCATGATCGTGTTCGATCCCGTTGGTCGAGGCCAGGCGCCGGCGATGTGCTGGATCGGGCAGGCTGAAGAAGCCGAGCGTCTCTTCTGCTGTCTCCTCCAGCCAGTCGGCAAGCGAGGGGTGCCGCTCGCGAAGGCTGTCGACGAGGCGAGCCAGACGAGCTTTGGCCTCTTTGAGCCCGGGTGCGGCCCAGACGTCCTTGAGCGCACTCTTCAGTTCGGCCTCGAGCGCCTTGGAGCTGGTCTTCGAGAGCGCGTTCCTCAGGTAGTGCACCGTAC
>CALBZE010000148.1 GCA_937889645.1 uncultured bacterium | reverse complement strand
GCGGAAGGAGGCCGCCTGATCACCCTCGATCCACAACATTTGACAATAGCTCATGCTGGATTAGGGATGCACTCGTGGCCAGAAATGGGCTGGAGCGCACCCCGGGCAGTTTATAGGGCGAAATTGGGCATGGGGAGCGCGATCCGCTAGAGGCGTTCACGGCTTCTCGTGTACGAATGGCCATCCAGCGGTGTATTGACGGGATATCGCGGGTCCAGCGGGCGTTCGCGGGCAGCACATTGCCTATGTAACGCACGGAAGCAAATATAGGTGCCGTCGGCCGGGGAGTCCATCCGGTCGGATTCCAGGCGCGCGGAGAGGGCAATGGCTCGGTATCGGGTGACGATCCGCTACGGCGACTCGGGGAAGCGGTACGAGATGCTGGACGTCGAGGCGGCCACGCTGCGCGAAGCGCTCGTCCGCGCGGCGGAGGAGTTCCCGCCGGAGGCCGAGGCGACGGCCGATCTCGTCGAGATTCGGGTCCAGGTCGATCCCGAGGCGCGTGAGTACGTGGGGCTTTGACGCATAGAGAAATGGCGTGGGGGATCCTGGTGGTGGCGGGGCTGCTCGAGGTCGGTTGGGCCGTCGGGCTGAAGTATACAGATGGCTTCACGCGGCTCTGGCCGACGGTGTGGACCATCGCCTCGATGATCGCGAGCATGGGGCTGCTCGGGCTGGCGGTGAGGTCGCTCCCGATCGGGACGGCGTACGCGGTGTGGACGGGGATCGGCACGGTCGGGACGGCGGTGCTCGGGATCGTGCTGTTCCGCGAGCCGGCGACGGCGCTGCGGCTGGTGTGCATCGGCCTGATCGTGACGGGGATCGTGGGCTTGCGCCTGGCGAGCGGGGGATCGGCGGGCGGGTCGTAGCGGGGGTCGCGCGCGGTCGGCGCGGGCGCGGGACCGCGAGGCCGGCACGGGCCAGCCGGAGTGGCGGGGAAGTTGCTGGATCTGATGGATCGGGCCGCGGCGTGGCGCCGGCGGCCCGATTCTACGTTCGGGCAGGTGGAGCGGGCCGATGCCGCGGATCGGGGAGCTGGGGCGACGGGTCGGCCGTGTGGTGCCGGTCGTGGTGCTGGTGGCGGGTATGGCGGCGACGCTGGCTGCGCCCGGGGTGGCGGCGCAGGCTACGGCATCGCGGGAGGCGGTGATCATCGGGGCGAACGCGCTGCTGGGCGGGCTGACGTCCGGGGTGGTGGTGTGGGTGCGGGGCGGGTCGTTCCTGGAGGGGTTCCGTGGCGGCGTGCTGGGCGGCGGGCTGCAGTACGCGGGGAAGCGGCTGAGCACGTCGGCGTTTCCAGGGGCTGGGCTGGCGGGCGGGGTGGTGGGCGCGGCGGGCGCGTCGATGGTTCGCAACGCGGCGGCGGGGCGCGGGGCGGTCGATCGGCTGATCCTTCCGTTGGGGCCGCTGGTGGTGGACTGGCGGACGTCGTCTGACAGCGGTGGCGTATCGGCGCGGCTGCATCTGGGGCGCGCGATCTTCCTGAGTCGTCTGGTGCTGAACGACGACCTGTCACTGGACGGAGCCGAGACGGTGTCGGCGGGCGCGCCGGTGTTCGGCGCGCGGGGTCGGGTGATCGAAGGGGAGTCGGGCCGCGGGGTCGGCGGCATGGAGCTGTGGGGGACGATCCTGTTGAGCGACCGGTCGCTCATGCCCCCGTTCGATTACGGGCGACTGCTCGCCCACGAGCGGGTGCACATCGTCCAGGACGCGTTCCTGCACGTTGCGTGGGCGGATCCGATCGAGGACTGGCTCGTCGAACGGATCCCGCACGGCGACGTCGTGAACCGGTACGTCGACTTCGGCGGGGTCTACATGGCGATCGCGGGGCTGATGATCCTGGCGCTGCCGTACGAGTCCCGGCCGTGGGAGGACGAGGCAGCGTACATGGAGTCGGGGTGGTGAGGCGTGGGACGCGGAGCGGGGCCGGGTGGCCGGACGGGTCGGCGGCGCCGGCGGTGCTGCCGGTGGCGGCCGTGCTGGTGTTGATTGCGGCGCTCGTGTCGTCGTGCGGCGGGGTTCGGCTGGTGGATCCGACGGTGGTCGGGATCCCCGCGGCCGGCGTGGTTGTGAACGTGGGTATCTTCAGCGGGAGAGGCGGGACGCGGTTCGAGTTCCAGGGCTACGTCTACGGGTACGAGGACCGCGCCGGGGACTGGCTGGTGCGCTATCTGGACGCCGGGTCGGTGGTGGTCGGCGGGCACGTGGCGGAGCGGCAGTATGTTCGGGTCGGCGAGCCGGTCTATCGGGCGCGGGTGTCGGAAGTAGTGGCGCGGCCGGAGGCCGCGATCCGGATCGGGGGCTCGGAGGTGGTCGCGGGGTGCGGCTTCGACGTCGTCCTCCCGGTCGTGCTGGCGCCGGGCGCGGGCGCGGTCATCCACCGGGATCGGGCGCTGGAGCTGCCCTTCCTCGCCAACCCGGATGCGCTGGAGACGTCGCGTGTGCGGGCGCGGGTGCTCGTGCCGGACGACGCGTCCGGCACGTACTGGATCGAGCTGGTCCCGCGAAACGGCGTGCTGGTCATCCCAAGCGACTTCCTGGCCCGTGTGCCCGTGGGCACTCGGGAGCTGACGTTACGCATCGACATGGAGCGGACGCTCGGAGATTCCGACCCCAAGCTGGCCTGCGCCCCGTCCCTCATCGCACGGTCGTGGTTCGAGCACCGGGTCGAGGTGAGGTTCGAGTGAGCCGCCGAGCGCCAATGGGGCCGGTCCGGCCACCGGCGCGGCCCGTGGAAGGCCGGGCTCGCGAAGCGCCCATCTTGTGATCGGCGGACCGCTCAGCGTAAGTTCTTGCCATGCAAAAACGTGAGTGGATATACGAGGCGGCGGTCGTGGGCGCGCGGCCGCTGCTCGGGCTGGCGGCGCCACTGAGTCCGAAGCTGGGGCAGGGTGTGCGTGGGCGACGCGGCGCGATCGCGGCGTTGGAGGCGTGGGCGCGGGAATCCCGTGATGCGTCGCGGCCGCTGGTGTGGGTCCACGCGCCGTCGGTGGGCGAGGGGCTGATGGCGCAAGCGATCGTGTCGGCGCTGCGGGAGCTCAGGCCGGAGGTGCAGGTCGCCTTCACGTACTTTTCGCCGTCGGCGGAGCGGATCGCCGCGCGGGTGGGCGCCGACGTGGCCGGTTACCTGCCGTGGGATGTCCGGTCCGAGGTCGGGCGTGCGCTGGACGCTCTGCGGCCTGGGGTGATCGCGTTCGTGCGGACGGAGATCTGGCCGGTGTTGGGGCGGGAGGCGACGCGGCGCGGCGTGCGTCACGTGCTGGTCAACGCGGTGCTGGGTGCCGGGTCGAGTCGACTGCGCGCCGGCTCGCGCTTCCTGCTGGGCCCGGCGTACCGGCGGCTGGACGCCGTGGGCGCGGTGGCGAAGGCGGACGCTGCGCGGTTCGCGTTGCTGGGTGTATCGCCCGAGCGGGTTCGCGTGACCGGGGACGCGCGGTTCGACCAGGTCTGGGCGCGGGTCGTGCGGCTGCGGGAGGCCGGGGCGACGGAGAGGCTGCCGCTGCTACGTCGCCTGAATGACGGCGTGGCGACGACGGTGGTCGCGGGGTCGACGTGGCCGGCGGACGAGGCGCGGCTGGTCCCGGCGTTCGCGCGGGCGCGGGCCGCCGGCCCGTTGCGGCTCATCGTGGCGCCGCACGAGCCGACGGAGGCGCACCTGGTCGGGGTCGAACGGGCGCTGGACGCGGCGGGCGTCACGCACGCGCGGCTCGCGGCGGTCGAGGCGAGCGACGCTCCGCTCCCGGAGGCGGTCGTGGTCGACCGGGTCGGTGTGCTCGCGGACCTGTACGCGATCGCGGATGTGGCGTACGTGGGCGGCGGATTCGGCCACGACGGGCTGCATTCGGTGGTCGAGCCGGCGGCGCTCGGCGTGCCGGTGCTGTACGGGCCACGGCACGGAAACGCCCGGGAGGCGGACGCGCTGGCGTGGGCGGGCGGCGGGACGGTCGTCCGGAGCGCGTCGGAGCTGGAGGAGATGCTCGTGGCGCTCGTGCTGGACCCGGAGCGCCGTGCCGAGGCCGGCCGGGCGGCGTTGGAGTTCGTGCGATCGGAGCTGGGCGGCGCGGCCGCGAACGCGGAGCTGATCGCCGAGTTCCTGGAGGCGTCGGCGACGCCGGCGTCGGCGGGCTGACGCGGGCTCGGGCAGGGCGCCCGGCGTACGCTCACGCCCGGCGCTTCACGCGCGCTCCGACCCGGCGCACGGCGCGCGATTCGGCCCGGCGCCGCGGCGCTTGCGACGCTCCCGACGCCGCTCGGCGCGGCGCTCTGTGAAACGCAGGTCTTCCTCGACCGTCTCCCGGTCGCCCTCGGCCTGGGAGGGGACGGGCCGCAGGTCCTCGTCGAGCGACGGACGTGGCCGCTCCGGCCCTCCCTGGCCGGCGTACTCGTCCGGGGTGAGAGTCTCGAGCGGCTCGGGCTCGGACCGCCGACGACCGGTTCGCGCTTCCTTCTCACGCATGGGGCAACCTCCGCTGGAGCGCCGGTGATTCCGGCCGGAGCCGAAAAGCGCACGATGCGGACCAGGGGGCGGGCGCCGGAGGAATGAGACGGTCCGAGGCGCGACCTGGTCGGCTTCGGGCACGAGATCGGCGGGTTGGGCGCGTGGGGCTGGGGCGCCGGCGAACGTGACGCCCTGGAAAGGTTTGTCGCAGCGGTACATTTTGCGGAACATGTGAAGCGGGGGGCCATAGTAGTGGCGGGCGCGGTGGGTCCGCCGTGCCCGACACAGGAGGAGGGGATCGGACGGTGGCTGTAGTAATCCGAATGCCGGCCGCGCTGCGTGGGGTCGTGGACGGCCGGTCGGAGTTCGAGGTCCAGGCGGCGACGGTGCGCGGGGCGCTGGAGGAGGCGATCGCGCGGTACCCCGCGCTGCGCCGCCACCTCTACGGCGAGGATGGCCGGCTGCGCAGCTACGTCAACGTCTACGTCAACGAGGAAGACATCCGCTGGGGCGCGGGCGAGGCGAGCGAGGTCGCGGCGGGCGACGTGATCACGATCGTGCCGAGCATCGCCGGCGGATGACCGGGGGCGCTGGATATCGAAGCGCGGACGGCTGGTCCGCAATGTGCACGCGAGCGGACGTCCGGGTCGCCCGGGTCGCCCTGGCGGCCCCGATCCATTGCGCGGCATATTGCCGCGCGTTCACACGATATATCGGAATCGAAGTCGAGTCGCGAACGTGTTCCCGATAGAACTGAACCGCCGGGGGCTGGCGGGTGTCCTGGTCGCAGCGCTCCTGGTCGTCGCGGGCGTGATCGCCCTGGCGCAGCAGGGTAGGGAGCGGGATCCGGATCTGGGGGGCCGGGACGCCGGGGATCGAGCGGAAACCGCCGCGCCGGAGGGCGAGGCGTTCGCGGCCGGCTCGGACCGGAGCGGCCTCCCCGGTTCGGTCGGGAGCGACGGCGCGACGGGGTCGTTCGATGCGGATGCCGCGTTCGACGTCGCCCTGAACGGGTCGTCGGCCGACGGGTCGATCGGGGACGCGGCGGGCGCGGCGTCGCCCGACGGCCAGCCGGGGTCCGTCGATGGGAGCGCGGAAGGGATCGGCGGGCCGCTGCCGCCCCTGGGCACGGACGTGTTCCCGCAGGTCCCGGCGCCGCGAGTGCCCAAGCCGCACGCCGTGCGGGGGCTGTACGTCAACGCGTGGGCGGCCGGCTCGAGCCGCAAGATGGCGAAGCTCATCGCGCTGGCGGATTCGACGGAGATCAACACGTTCGTGATCGACGTCAAGGACGTCACCGGATACGTCAGCTACCGGACGGGCGTGGCGCTGGCGCGGCAGATCGGCGCGGACCGGGACATCCGGATCCGCGACATCCGCGCGCTCCTCGACGAGCTCCGGGAGCACGGGATCTATCCGATCGCGCGGATCGTCGTCTTCAAGGACCCGCTCCTGGCGAAGAAGAAGCCGGAGTGGTCGATCCAGGCGGACAGCGGCGGGATCTGGGTGGATCACAACGGTGAGCTGTGGGTCGACCCGTTCAATCGGGAGATCTGGGACTACGCGATCGCGTTGGCGCGGGAGGCGGTCCTGCTGGGGTTCTCGGAGGTGCAGTGGGACTACGTCCGCTTCCCCGACGTACCGCGTCGGTTCATGGAGACCGCGGTCTACCCGGCGCGGCAGGGCAGGACGCGTGAGGACGCGATCCGGGAGTTCCTGCAGTACTCGCGCGATCGGCTCGCGGACCTGGGCGTTCCGGTCACGGCGGACGTGTTCGGCCTCACCGTCTCGGCCGGCTCGGACATGGGGATCGGGCAGCGGTGGGAGAAGATGCTGGACGTGACGGACGTGCTGCTCCCGATGGTCTACCCGTCGCATTACGCGCACGGCTCGTACGGGATCCCGGTGCCGAACGCCGATCCGTACCAGACGGTGAAGACGGCGATGGATTATGCGATCGAGCGGTCGCGCGGGGTGCCGGGCGCCGCGGCGATCCGGCCGTGGCTGCAGGACTTCACGCTGGGGTGGCCGGCGTACGGCGCGGCGGAGGTACGGGCGCAGATCAGGGCGACGTACGACGCCGGGATCGAGGAGTGGATCCTCTGGAACCCCGGGAGCAACTACACCGCGGCGGCGCTGGCGCCGGAGGGCGGCGAGCCGCCGGACCTGCCGATCCCCGTGCACCGGCCGCGGATCTCGGTCCAGGACACGCTCCCCAAGCCGAAGGTCGGCGACATGGCGGCGCCGCGGCTGATCGGCGTGCCGATCGATTCGGTCCCGCGGCCCGTGCGGGACACTACGAGCGGTCGTCGCTGAGTCCGAGGCCGACCATTTCCATGAGCGCGAGGGCGTTGGTCGACGTGGCCACGCCCTCGCGCAGTTTGTAATCGAAGCTCATCGTCATGCGGCCATCGGCGCGGCCGATCGTCTCGGCGAGGTGGACGGGCCGGAGCGCGTGTCGGAGCGCGGGCGCCTCGGCGAGGGAGAGGTCGTGGGTGCTGACGGCGCCGATCGCACCGCGGTCGACGAGGAACGAGATGACGCGCTGCGCCGCGATCTGCCGCTCGGCGGTATTGGTGCCGTGCAGGATCTCGTCGAGGAGGTAGAGGACGGCCGCGAATCCTTCCCCTTTCGAACCCGCCGCTTCCCGCGCCGCGTCCACCACCTGCTTTAGCCGCTGCAACTCCGCCATGAAATAGGACACGCCGCGGGAGAGCGAGTCCTGGACGCGCATCGCGGTCCAGACGCGGAGCGGCGTCATGCGAAGGCGCGCCGCGCAGACGGGGGCGCCGGCGAGCGCGAGGATGGCGTTGACGCCGATCGCGCGGAGGAGCGTGCTCTTGCCGGACATGTTGGAGCCGGTCACGAGGAGCACGGTCCCGGGCGGGCCGACGGTCACGTCGTTGTCGACGCGGGTCGCGGCGGGGATGAGCGGGTGGCCGAGCGCGCTCGCCTCGAAGATCGGCTTCGCCTTGCCGTCGAGGATCTCGGGGAACGACCACTCGGGGTGGTCGTGCGCGAGGGTGGCGAAGGCGGAGAGGGCCTCGGCCTGGCCGAGGGCATCGAGCCAGCCGCGCGCGTCGCGGCCGGAGGCGAGCTGCCAGCGCTCGAGCGCGTAGAGGACGTGGAAGTCCCAGAGCGTGACCGCGTGGATCGGGAAGTGGAACATCCCGGAGCGTCGCAGGTCCGAGAGCTCCATGATCCGCTCGAGACGTCGCATGCGGCGGTGCGCCGGCTCGCCGCCGGAGAGGAGCGCGTGCTGGATCTCCTGGAGGCGTGGCGCATCGAACGTCGCCTCGGAGAGCGTGCGGAAGAGCGCGGCGTACTGGCGGAACGCGCCCTCGCGGGCGAAGGCGCGGCCGAAGGTCCCGTAGATGCGGCCGCGGAGCGCCCAGCTGAGCGCGAGCCCGGCGAGGACCGAGAGAAGCCAGTAGGGCGGCCCGGTCAGCCCGGCGATGTCCGCGACGATCAGCGCAATGTTGATGGCGGCGAGCGCGCGGGTCGCCCAGACGAGCGCGGGGCGCCGCAGGAGCCAGGGCTCGCCCTCGGCCCAGGCGAGGAAGTGCTCTACGTCGCTCGGGTGGGATCGGGGCTGGAGCCGGGCGAGCGCGGCGAGCTCGTCGCGCAGGTCGGTGCGGGGTGCGAGGTCGGCGACGGCGGCCTGGCGCGCGCGGATCTCTTCGGGCGTCGCGGGCGAGAGGAGCCAATCGGCGAGTGTGGCGAGGCCGGGCGCGGTGCCGACGGTGCCGCCGACGAGCTGGAAGACGGACGCGCGGCCGAAGAGGTCGAGGTCGAACGCGTAGGGGTGGTCCGGTCCGGCGGCGGAGAAGTCCGCGCCGGGGAGCCGGTCCCAATCGCGGGCGATCCTGTGCGGGCCCTCCTCGTTGAGGCGCGCGAGCGCATCGAACCACCGCTCGCGTCGCTTGACCCGGCCGTGCCACACGGCGACGACGACGAACGCGGCGAGGAGCGCGAAGCCGCCGGCGAGGAATGCACCGCGCGCCTGGGCGCTCAGCTCGGCGCGGACGAGGAGCGCGATCGCGGCGACGAAGAGGGCGAGCCGGAGCCACGAGATGCGGCGCGAGCGCGCGTCGAGGCGGTCGCGGAGCGCGGAAAAGTGCGCGGCGCGGCGGCGGTATTCGCCGATCACCCGGTCTGCCGATTCCATGCGGGAAAGTTACAGCGGCCGGATCACTCCGGCACCCCAGCGCTCGGCTTGTGGAAGAGGAACCCCTGGGTCAGGTGCACGCCGAGGTCGCGGACGGTCTCGAACTCTTCGCGGCGCTCGATCCCTTCGGCGACGACCTGTGCGCCCTGGGACTCGGCAAAGCCGACGATCGTCTCGACGAGGTTCTGCTTGAGGAAGTTGGAGTCGATGTTGGAGATGAGCGAGATGTCTAGTTTGATGAAGTCCGGCGCGAGGTTAGCGATGGAGCCGAGGCCGGCGTAGCCGCTCCCGGCGTCGTCGACGGCGAAGCGGAAGCCGCGCTCGCGGAATGCGGTGAGGTACTCCTGGAAGCGGGCGTAGTCCTTGATGGCGGTGCGCTCGGTGATCTCGAGGACGATCCTGCCGGGGTCGTCGATGCCGAGGTCCTCGCCGCGGAGGTTGCGGAATTCGGGGTCGTCGAAGTCGTGGGGGTCGACGTTGAGGAAGAGGAACTGGCCCTGCTTCAGGTTAGGCAGGATCCCCTGGACGGCGCGCTGCCGGAGGAGACGGCTGAGCTCCCAGATGAGGTTGGCCTCTTCGGCGACCTGGAAGAGGACTTCGGGCGAGCGGAGCGAGCGGCGCGTGCCGCGGGCGAGGGCCTCGAAGCCGTAGATCTCCTCGGTCTGCGTGACGATGATCGGGTGGTACTCCATGAAGACGGCGCCTTCGCGGAGCGTCGCCTTGAGGTCGGAGATCTTGAGGGTCCGCTCCCACTCCTCGGCGCCGCGGGCTGCGTCGGCGGCCTCGCGGATGGCGCGGTAGATGAGGCGTTCGGTCCGGATCTTCGGGTTTCGGAAGATGGTTGCGGTGCCGACGTACACGCCCACCAGCGCCGCGATCTCCTCGCCGTGCTCCCGTTCCATGCGGGAGCGGAGGAACCCTTCGAGGCGGGTGGTCAGCGTTTTGAGGCGGCGCTCGGCGACGCCGGGCTCGGCGGGGACGTGGGTGAAGAGGATGAAGTCGTCGTCGGCGACGTGGGCGACCATCATGAGGTTGTCGCCGTCGTCGCACTCGCGGGCGTAGAAGTCGCGCACCGCGGCGGCGGTCGACTCGAGGACGTCGTCGAGCTTCTGCCAGCCGTAGATCTCCTCGATCTTGGAATACCAGACATAGTGGATGTAGAGGATCGTCAGCTCGCCGCGGCGGTCGAGGAGCTCCCTCGCGCGGTCGATCATGACCGGGAGGGTCGGGAATCCGGTCAGGCGGTCGTAGAGGAGCTCCTGGAAGCGGAGGCGATCAATGGTTTCCTCCGTGCGTCGCGGGAAACGGACGCCCTCGGCCCGTTGGAGCGCGGTTTCCAGGCGGATGTCGAGCTCGCGGTCGCTGGCGGGAAGCAGGATCCAGTCGTCGGCGTTTGCGAGCGCGACGGTCTCGCACCGGTCCGAATCGTGGCAGGCGATGACGAGCGCCGAGCCGGCGCCGTTCGTCTCCGCGCGGAGTCGCGCGAGGTCATCGACCTCGCCGGCTTCGACGACGACAACGTCGGGCGCGGCGCGGAGCGCGTCGCCGAGTTCCTCCTCGGACAAGGGCTCGGCGTCGACGAAGACGGCGCCGCGCGTTTCGGCGATCTTCTGGAGGGCCCTGCGGAGCTGATCCTCCCTCACGCGGGCCAGGATCCTCACTGCGCGCGCCTCCGTGCCTCGAGGTTGCGCTCGACTTTCTGACCCAGCTCATCCAGCCGGATCGGTTTGACGATGTAGTCGTCGGCGCCGCAGCGGAGGCCTTCCTGCTTGTCGGCGAACTCGCCGCGGGCGGTCAGCATGACGACGCGGGTGTCGCCGTAGTCGGGGTGGTTCTTGATGATGCGGCAGACCTCCCAGCCGTCCATGCCAGGCATCATGACGTCGAGGAGGACGAGAGCGGGGCGGAGCTCGTCGACCTTGGCGAGGGCCTGGCGGCCGTCGGGCGCCGAGGCGACGCGGTAACCGCGGGATTCGAGGAAGGTCCCGACGATCTCGACCGCGTCGGGATCGTCGTCGACCACCAGGATCGGTTTCTGTTCCATACCCGCTCCGGCCGGTGCAGTGGTGCGCGATCCGGGCCGAGCGGGGCAAGAACCAGGCCCCTGGGCGCGATGAGGTTTCAGGCGGCGGACTCGTCGCCGGCGGGGACGGCGCGGGCGAACTGCAGCTCGTAGAGCCGGGCGTAGAGGCCACCGCGGCGGATAAGCTCGTCGTGCGTACCGGACTCGCGCAGCTCGCCGTGATGCATGACGAGGATGCGGTCGGCGTTCTGGACGGTCGAGAGGCGGTGCGCGATGACGAGCGAGGTGCGGCCGCGCATGAGCGTCTCGAGCGCGCTCTCGATGCGGGCCTCGAGCTCGGAGTCGACGGAGCTGGTCGCCTCGTCGAGGACGAGGATGCGCGGGTCGAAGGCGAGGGCGCGGGCGAAGGAGAGGAGCTGCCGCTCGCCGACGGAGAGGGAGACGCCGCGCTCGCCGAGCGGCTCGTCGAGGCCGCGGGCGAGGCGTTCGACGACGCGGTCGGCGCCGACCTGCGCGGCGGCCCAGCGGACGCGCTCGTCGGAGATGTCGTCGCGGCCGAGGCGGATGTTGTAGCCGACGCTGCGACTGAAGAGGAACACGTCCTGGAGCACGAGCCCGATGCGGGAGCGTAGCTCGGCGAGCGGGACGCGGTCGATCGGGACGCCGTCGATCAGGATGCGGCCGCGCTGGGGCTCGTAGAAGCGCATGAGCAGGTTGATGAGCGTGGTCTTGCCGGCGCCGGTGTGACCGACGACGGCGACGCGTTCGCCGGGCTCGATCGTGAAGGAGATGTCTTTGAGTACCCACGCGGGGGCGCCGGAGGCGGCGGCGCCGGTGGCGCCGCGGGGGGCGGCCGCTTCCGCGGCGGGGTCGGCGCCGTTGTGCGGCGCGGGGAGCGGCGCGCTTCGCGCGCGGGGGGCGGCGGCTTCGCCGCGGGTGGCGGGCTCGCTTCGCTCGCCCGCGGGGAGGGCGGCTGCGCCGCGGTGGTCGGCCCCTGCGGGGCGGGTGGCGGCTTCGCCGCGGGGTGTGGCGGGCTCGCTTTGCTCGCCCGCGGAAGGGGCGGCTGCGCCGCGGGAATCTGCGGGCTCGCTCTGCTCGCCCGCGGGGGCGGCGGCTTCGCTTCGCTCGCCGCGGGGGGTGGGGT
>CALBZE010000147.1 GCA_937889645.1 uncultured bacterium | reverse complement strand
CGTCCTCCGGCCACGGCCAGTTCCCGCCCTCGTGCATGGCGATCGCCCAGCACAGAGCCCGCATGGTCTGCCAGTCCTGCACGCGGATCAGGTCGTCGGGGCCGACGCCGAGGTCGCGCGCGACACGCTGGACGTAGCCCTCGGTCGGGTTCTCGCCGGGCGGCGCCCAGCGGCCGATGATCTTCCGCACGGTCCGGAGTTGGTGCCGCTCGGAGTAGGTCATCAGCAGCCGGGCGAGCGCGCGCCAGCCGTGCTGGCGGGTGCGGAACCGTATGAACCGCCCGCCCTCGCCCGGCCCGATCTGGCCCTGCCAGTCGTTGACCCGGTTGTATTCGATGTTTCCGGGGTTGTTGTTGCGCCAAGACAGCGGCGGCCTGCGCTCAGACATAACTCGCTCGCTCCTCTGCTATGGGCGGCGCCGCGCGCCGCGCGAATGCCTCGCGGCCATGTCAGCCGCCCCTGCTGTCCCCGCCTCCGGCCCCGCCCATCGCACGGGAGAGGATCAGTTGGTCGAGGCGTGCGGTGATCGAGATGCCCTGTGCCCGGACGTCGTCGCGGATCCCGGCGACGTCGGTCCGGAGCTGCGCCATGTCGCGCGCGTAGTCGTCGCGGCGCACGTACTCGTTCCGCGTGTCGTCGATCCGCCGATGGATCGCCCCGACGTCACTCGAGAGCTTCTCGCGGATCCCCTCGTCGCCCCTCTCGACCCGGTGGAACAGCCACCGGAGCGCCGCCCACACCGCGCCGCCGAGCCCCGCCGCGCCGCCGCCCGCGGCGAGCGCCAGGGCACCCCCGTCCTCGATCATCCCTCGTCACCATCCTCTGCGTCGGAATCCGCGTCGCCCTCGCCGCCGACCTCCGCGGCGACGCGGGTCGTGTAGCCCTGCGGCGTGAGGGAGTGCTCAACCGTCTTCGGCGAATAGTTGCCGTCGAGCTCGGGCCGGAAGCCCACGAGCGCGACGCGGCATTCGGCGAAGATGTCCGGTCGCCCGGGGAGATCGAGCTCGAGGGTGACCTTGCCGCTCTGTCCGCGCGCCAGGCGGGACTCCGCCGCGCGCCGCGCCTCCGCCTCGCTCGCGTAGATCATGGCGTCCCGATAGACGCCGTCGCCCCCGATGCCGTCGTCCGCGTCGGCGCCCGACGCGCCTCCGCCGGAGCGCGCGGGGGCGCCGACGCGGACCGCCCGCCGCTCGCCGCCGTCGTGGTCCTGCCAGTACGCCTCGACCGCCGAGAACTGGCCGCGCTCGGAAAACGTGGCCTTCCACGACACGCAGTCCTTCGCGGCGATCGCGATCGTCGGCGCCGCCTCGCCCGAGGCGGTCCGCCCTTCGCCGCGCGGGACGAACAGGAGCTTGCCGTCCGCGGGCTTCGCGACCGCGCCGTTCATGCCGGCGAGCCGCGTCAGGAATGCCGCGTCGCTCTCCTCGGATTGGTCGATGTGCTCGACCCGGATCGAGGCGAGGCGCGGCGCGACCCGCGCCGCCATGCCGTTCTCGCCTGCGATCGCCCCGACGATCTCACCGATCGTCTTGCCGTGCCAGGATCGCGTCTTCGGTTCGCGGAAGCCGCCGCCCATGTCCGCCGCCTTCGCGCGGATCACCAGGCTCCGCGGCCCGGACGAGATCGTGACCTCGTCGAGCCGGAAGCGCCCCATGTACGCGGGGAGCGGGCCCGGCGGGTGGTAGCCGAGCCAGACGCGGAACTCGGCGTCGGCCGGCGGGAACGGGATGCGGTGCGCGCGGTCGTCGAGTGTGATCTCGAGCGTGTCCGCCGTGCTGCCCGACTCGTCGGAGACGCGGATCTCGACGAGGCGGTCGCGCAGCGCCTCCGTGATGTCGCGACCGTTGCTCTCGATCCGGAAATCCGGGCGCATCGTCGTCGCCTATCCCCAGAGGCGGGGGAGGGTTTGCCGCTCGGGCTCGGGGAGGTCGGGGAGCTCGATCTCGATCCCCGCGGGGAGGACCGGGCCGCGGTCGGCGAGGCCCGGGTTCGCCTCGAGGACCGCCTCGACCGCGCCCGCGGTGCGCCCGTAGTGCCGCCAGCAGATCCAGTCGAGCTCGTCGCCGTCGCTCGTCCGATACCGCGCCACGCCTCACGCCTCCGTCGCGACCTTCGCCTCGGATCCCTCCTCGCCGTCCTCGCCGTACCGGACGAGGTCGAGGGTGAACTCGATCTTTCGCGGGGCGCCGTCCGCGAAAAAGGCGGATTGAGTCTCCCCTACGCGCTCGACGACCCATCGGCCGAGGACGTTGCCCCGGCCGTCGACGAGGAGGAGCGGTTCGCCCCGCCCCGCCTCCTCGCGGAGCGCGTCCATCTGCTCGAGCCCGCCGCGAAACTGCGGATAGATCGTGCCGCTGAGCGCGATCTTGTCCTCGCCCGGCCCGAGGTATTGCAGCGCGGGCGCGCGGCCGAGGCGCTCTTGCGCCGGCCAGCGCCAGGCGGTCGACCGCTGCAACGTCTGGTAGGCGGCGGAGTCGATCGAGAAGCGGTACTTCCCGAGCGCCATCATCACATGCGCCACGCCCGCGCCCTCCACCTCAGTCGTGCAGCGCCGCGCGCTGCCGCGCCGCGGCCTGCTCGATGATCCGCTCGACCTCCTCGCGCACGCGGCGGGCGATTTCGTCCGCGTCCGCGATGCCGTGCACCGTGACGTTGACCGGCGCGTTGACGGTCGTGTTGGCCTCGCGGTTTGGCTCGCGCTCGCGCTCCCGTTCCCACTCGCGCGCCCCCCGCCTCCGCCGCGCGTTGTCCTCGCGCATGAGCTCGATGAGCTCCTGGCTGAGCGCGCCCCAACCCTCCATCCACGCGGGTTCCCTCCGCGCGGATGGCTCGCTCGGCTCGCCCTCGTCGGTCGGCTCGTAGATTCTGCCCCGGTCGCGCCAGTTGTGGCGCTGCCGCTCCATCTGCTCCGGCGTCCGCCCCCGGTCGCGCCCGCCCTCCCGCGAGTCCCGCCCCCGCGCCGCGTCGTCGCCGCGGCGGAGGAGGCCGGCGAGGCGGCGGCCGAGCGCACCCCAACTCTCCGCCCACGCCGCCCCGCCCTCCGCGGGGACGTTCTCCATCGTGGCCCGGTCGCGCCAGTTGTGGCGCTGCCGCTCCTGCTCGACCGGATCCCGGTTCAGCAGCGGGCCGAACACCTTCGGCAGATCCGCCACGGCGGCGCCGACCGCGGCGAAGCCGCCGAACCGGCCGGCGACCCGGGCGACCGCGCCGAGCCGCGCGAGCCAACCGGCGGCGCCCGCGCCCGCTCCGCCCGCCGCAGCGCCCGCGGCCGCCCGCCCCGCGGCCGCTCCGGCGGCGCCGGCCGCGGCGCTCGCCGCCGCGCTCGCCGCGGTCGCCGCCGCCGCCGCCCCCCGCGCCAGCACCGCGGCGCGCCGCATCGCCTCAAAGGCGCGGGTCACACCGGCCACCCGCATCGCGAACCGGGCGAGGCCCGCGGCCCACCGCACCGCGAGCAGCCCGGCCAGGACGGCGCCGGCCCGCTCCCAGCCGCCGATGAGCCCGACGATGCGCCGGATCCCGTCGCCCATCACCCGCAGCACGGGGAGTAGCTTGTCTTGCAGCCAAGCGACCGTCGCCCCGACCGCCTCGCCGGCCCGCTCGCCGAACGCGCGGAAGCCGCCCTCCGCCCCCTCGATCGGGGCGACGAGGCGCTTGAGCCAGCGCCAGAGCCGCCCGATGCCCCGCCCGAGGGCGGCGACCATCGGACGCGCCGGGCCGAGCGCCCGCAGAAACCCGTCGCGGAAGCCCTCGAAAGCGGCGGCGACGTTGCTCCAATTGTTGTGGACCCACGCCCCCGCCATCGCGAGGCCGGCCACGAGCGCGCCGATCCCGGTCCCGATGAAGGCGACGCGGAGCGCCACCATCGCACCGCGGACGATCGCCATCGGATTGAGGAGCCCGAGCATCGCCCGGCCCATCATGGCGAAGCCGCCGGAGAGCGCGCCGCCGAGCCCGAGCGCGCCGCCGCGCATGAGGACGAAGGCGAGTCCGACCTGACGCGCCGCCCGCATGGCGAGCCCGCCCGCCGAGCGGAACGGCGCGAAGGCGAGGAGGGTCGCGGCGCCCATCATGCGCGCGGCGCCGACGACAACCCGCGCCGCCCTGATCGCCCCGCCCGCCAGGAAGGTGAAGCCGTAGCCGGCGGCGATGGCGGCGATCCGGAGCCCGACGAGCGCGGCCGTCGCCCCGACGATCGCCTTCGTCGCGTGCGGGAAGCGCTCGGCGAGGCGCGCGACCGGCTCCATGAGCCGCCCCAGGACCCCGAGCGCGTCGTTGAGCGTCGGGAGGAGGAGCGTCCCAATCTGGATCCCGAGCGCCTTCGCCTGGTTCGCCGCCAGTTGGAGGCTGTTCGCGGTCGTCTCGCTCCGGACCCGGTACTCCCGCTCCATAGATCCCGCGTAATTCGCCGCGTCGGCGACGGTGCGGAACGAGGCGCGCAGCGCGTCGAGGTTGGTCAGGAGCGGCGAGATTGCCGCGATCGACTCCTGACCGAAGAGTTGGCCCGCGATCGCGTTGCGGCGGTGGGCGGGGAGGCGGTTCAGCGCCTCCAAGACGGTGAGGATCGCCCGCGGCGCGTCGCGCTGCATCATCCGCGCCATGCGCCGCCCGTCGATCCCGAGGGCGCGGAACGCCTCGCGCTGCGTCCGCGTCGCGGTCGCGCCGCGGCCGAGCGCGTTGACGAGGTTCTTCACGGCGGTCGCCGTGACCTCGGACGTCGCGCCAGCCGCCAGCATCGAGGAGCCGAGCGCCGCCGTCTGCACGGCGGAGAGCCCCGCGTTGGTCGCCAGGCCGCCGACGCGGCGGAGGACGTCGGAGATGTCCGCCGCCGTGCTCGCCTGCGTGTTGGACAACTGGTTGACCGCGTCGGCGAGGGCGACGACCTCCGGCTGCGTGAGCCGCATGGCGGTGCGCCACTTCGCCATCGTCTCGCCCGCGAGGTCCGCGGAGATGTCGAAGGCGATCCCCATCTGGGCCGCGCTCTCGGCGAACGAGAGGAGCTCGTCGCGGGCGATGCCGCTCTGCCCGGCGGCGGCGACGATCGCGGCGAGCCCCTCCGCCGTCATGGGGATCCGGCGCGACATGGCGACGATGTCGCGCCCCATCCGCCCGAACTGCTCCGGCGTGTCGAAGTCGACGACCTTGCGGACGTCGGCCATCGCCGACTCGAAGGCGACGGCGGGGCGAATGAGCCCGTAGAGGGACGCGCCGAGCGCCGCCGCGTCGACCAACTGCGCGCGGTACTGATCCCGCCGGCGCGCGTTCGCCGCCTGTGCGCGGGCGAGGGTTTCGCCGATCCCGCCGACCTGGCGCCGCGCGCGCGCCACGGCGGAGCCGAGGCTCGAGGCGATCCGGCCCCCGATGTTGACGACTACCGAGAACGCCGCCGCCATTCCTACCCTCTACCCCCTACCGCCGCCGGCCGCCTTGGCGATCTCGCGCTCGAGGTCGAGTGCCTCTTTCGTCCAAGCGAGGAGCTCCTCGACCTCGAGATCGAGGAGCTCCCCGAGCCCCCATCGCGTGAAGCGCGCCAGGATCAGGACGGCGCGCCGGAGCTCCCGCTCGGAGAGGCCCCGCGAAAAGCCGCGTACTGGTCCTCGAGCTTCTTCACGTCGGCGGCGTCCATCTCGAGGACGGCGTCGAGCGAGAGATCGCAGAGGTTCGCGATGAGTTGTAGTGCGCGCCGCCCCTCGGAGCCCTTGCCTTCCTGGAAGGCGAGCTCGTCGCGCGCCCTCGGGCGCCGCATCCGAACGCCCTTGATCTCGACGCCCTCGACCGTGATCGGGAAGTCGAGCGGGATGTCGACCGCCGGCCGCAGATCCTTCGTCATCGCCTCAGACCCCGATCGCGGCGCGGATCTGCGCCAGTTGGTCGACGCCGTTGACGATGCGGACCATGTTCTCGACGTCGATCTCATGGAGCACCACGCCGCCCGACTCGTAGCGGTAGTACCGGAGGGCGATCGTGAACTTCGGCGTCGCCTTCTCGCCCGCCTGCCAGGTGCCGAGCTCAGCCTCCTTGAGCATCCCGCGCATGTTGACGACGACCGGCGTCACCGGCTCGCCGTCCTTCTGCAAGGCGCCGCGCGCGGTGAGCTGCACGGCGTTGCCGTCCGCCAGCCCGAAGAGGCGGAGGACGTTCTCGTCGTACTCGGCGAGCGTGAAGCCCGCCGAGAGCGCCTCCATGCCCATGTCGAGCTCGGCCGGCGCGTCCATCCCGCCGGCCCGGTGCTCCTCCGTCTTGATAGTAAGGGTCGGGAGCTCGAGCTCGTCGATCTTCCCGGCCTGCCCCCGCCCGTCGACGAAGAGGTTGAAATTCTTGAGGATGCGCGGATTCGCCACGGTCGCCGCCCCATTACTTGAAGATTTCGGAGATGTAGTCGTTGACGAGGTGCGAGCGGAACGTGACTCGCTCCGCCGGGTAGGGCGGCGTGAAGTCGAAGTCGAAGAAGATCCGCCCCGCCGCGACGCTCTCCGGCGTGTTGAGCTCCGGGTCGACCCAGACGTCGCCGCCGAGGATGGCGCCGCGCGCCTTGAGCGAGCGGAGGTACTGCCGCACGCCCTCGGCGACGTCCTCGACGTAGGTCCGGGTGATGCAGCGGTCGACCGCCCACAGGTGCGCGCGGAGCATGGACTCGTGGATCATGTCCGCGGTCCGCACGACCGAGAGGAAGGCCCATTTCGGATCCATCGAGGTCGTGCGGTTCCCCCAGAGGCGGAATCCGTCCTGGCGGATGATGGTCGCGACCTCGGACTCGTTGAGGAGGTTCGCGCGCGAATTCGGGTCGCCGAGCGAGAAGTCGATCGGGCGGCCCGTGCCGGCGATGCCGAAGACCTCGTTGTTACTCGGGCTCCACCAGAAGCCGCGGCTGTCGTCGACGCGGGCGATGATGCCGGCGACGCGCGCCGAGGCGGGCTCGTCCTTGAAGGTCGAGGTCGCCGCGTCGAAGACCTTGACGCCCGGGTCGACGACGAAGACCCGGCGGTTGCCGAAATCCCCGCGATAGGCGATCGCCGCGGCGTCGGTCGTGCTCGGCCCGTCCGCGATGATGACGGCGCGGAGCCGCTCGGCGATGCCCTCGAGCTCGGCGACGACCGGGTTCTTGAAGTCGCCGATCACGGCGGTCGCCGTCGCGCCCTCGCCGTCGCCCGTGATCGTCACGGTCGGCGCGGTCGTGTAGCCGGAGCCGTGCGAGGTCATCCGGATCGCCGTGACCTTGCCCCCGGCGATGACCGCCTCCGCCGCGGCGCCGGTCCCGCCGCCGCCGGAGATCGAGACGGTCGCGCTCGTGTAGCCCGAGCCCTGCGCGGTGACGCCGATGCTGGTTACGGCGCCGGTTGCCCGCTCCGACGTGAAGCCGGGCGCGATCAGGATGCGCGGCACGACGCCGAGCGCGCCCTCGGCGGCGAGGAAGGCATGGACGCCCTCATAGGTGCCGGTCCCCGCGTCGACGCCGCCGACGACGTTGCGCATCGTCTCCGCGGTGTTCGCGCCTTCCTCGACGCGCACGACGACGATCACCGCGCCGGCCTGGTCGAAGATCGCGTCGATCGCCGCCGCGAGGGTGCCGTCCGCGCCGAGCCCCGCCGCCTCGGTCCGCTTCCCGGCGACGAGGACCGGCGTATTCAGCGGGAATTTCGTGGCGTCGGCGTCGGGCGCGGTGCCGACGAGCCCGATGACCGCGCTCCGGACCGTCCGGATCGGGCGCGGGCCGGAGTCGATCTCGACGACCTCCACGCCATGCAGAAACGTTTCGCTCATGCCCCGGGAGCCCCTCCGTCAAACCGGCGAGGCTCGACAATCCGCCGAGCGGGGGCTCTCCGCGAGCGAGAGGCGATACTCTAAACCGTCGCCCGCCGCCGTTCCCTCGACGAGGAAGACGGCGTTGAGGGCGCGCGACAGGGCCGAGAGGAATTCCGCGGGCCGGCTCTCCACGTCAGAAGCCGCGCTCCGGCGCCATGACCTCGATGTCCGCCCGGTCCGGGCTCGAGACGACGAGCTCGACGACCGGCGGCGCCTGCGTGCCGCCGGGCTCGCCATAGATTCGGATCGCGCGGGTGTAGACCCCGCCGACGAGGACGATGTCCGTGATCTGGATGTCGCGGACCTCGGAGACGGCGAGGTTGTGCCGAGTCGTTCGCACCACCGAATCAGCCACGATGAATCCTCCACAGATGCGGACCGCGCGCGTGCGGCGCGCCGCGGCGGCGCCCCGTCACGACGCCAGCCCTTCCGTCTCCGCCGCGGTCCCGTCCGCGAGCATCGCGGCGCCCTCCTCCGGCGTGAGGAGTCCCGCCGCGACGAGCGCGCCGACCCCCGCCGCCGTCTCCGGGTCGTCGAGATCCACGAAGCGAGCGCTGGACAAGTCGTCCAAGAACACTTGGAGGGTCGGATCGCCGGCCGCGAGCGCCTGCGCCGCGGCGAGCGTGATCGCGCCGCGCTTCGCGGCCGGGAAGCGGCGGCGGAAGGCCAAGGGCGCGATGCGGCGGATCGGCGGCGGCGGCGGCGCGTCCTCGAGGGTCCAGCGGCGGCGCACCACCTCGCCGTCGCGTTCCAGAGAGAAGTCCGTCGCCACCTTGCCCTCGGGGATCGGGTCGTCCTCGATCGGGTAGACGCCGATCGCGGCGAGCTCCGCGGCGCTCCACAGCGCGAGGACGCTCGCGGGGTGCTGGGTGCCGGCCGCGTCCTGGAAGGGACGGCCGGGCGGCAGAGCTTCGATGACGCCTTCGCGGATGATCGCGTGCATTTCGTCGGCCCCCTAAGCAATCAACAGACAGCCGCACCGCCCCGTTACGCTTCCGCCAAAGGTGACGTGGAAGGTCCCGGGGATGGCCCCGGCGGGGTGGTCAAGCACGTCCCAGAAGCCGATGAATGTATTGGAGCCGGACCGCTTCACCGCGCTCTGCGCCGGGTAAATCAGATTGTTGTCCCACGACGGGCCGTACAGCGTCCACACGAGAAGGGCGCCCGGCTTGCTCGGGGCGATCTTCGGGACATCCGCCCCCCCGACCGAGACGAACCGCGCAGCACTTGACGCCGCGACCACCTCCCGCGCGAAGCGATATTGGGCGACGAAGTATCGGAAGTTGCCCGAGCCGGTCCAGGAGAAATTATAAGTCGCTGGCTCTTCATTGGTCGTGAGCTTGGCGAACACCCCACACGGCGTGTTTCCACCCTCGACGGCGAGGGTGGAAAACCCATCAGGCGTCGAGACAAGCTCGCCGGTACTGGTTTCACCAGTACGGCACATGCCTATGATGACAAGGCAATCCGTCTGTATGTTCGTGGTACTGATAGAGACCGGGCTTAGTGAGCCTCCACCCCACGAGAAGAACTGAACCGGAAGCTCTCCGCTCGTTCCGAACAACGGGCAAAAAAAGGGCAGCATGATTCAGTACCCGTACTGGTAGGTCGCGAGAATTACGTCGACTGACTCCACGTAATAGAAAATGGTGACGAAGGAGTTGGCCGCGGTAGGAAGGGAGGGCGCGCCGCCAGCGATCCTCCAGTTTGATCCAAAGCTCAGGGTTCGGCCCCCGGTCGCATCCTGCTTGATGATGACCAGCCCGCTCTGCCCGGCCGCTTGGTTGGTCGGGTTCGCGAGGGTGCTGTTGCCGGTCAGCGTACGCGAGAACACCCGACCCTGCGAAAAATTGGGCGCCCACGACCCAGACCCGCTCGACGCCACGGGCGCGCAGGCCGGATAGAGCGCGTCCGCCGTCAGGACCTTGTCCGCCGTCCCCGCGTGGACGTTCCCGGCGGTCGCCTTGTCCACGGCCACGGTCGGGTTGCCCGACACGCCGTTGCCGTTCGTGACGTTGATCCCGGCGCCGCCCGCGATGCTGCGCGCGGCGACGGCGTTGGTGCCGGTGCGCGCGATCAACCCGCTCGACGCCAGGGCCGCGAGGGCGGCGAGCTGCGCGTGGTACGCCTGCACGTCCTCGCCGATGGCGAGCCCGAGATTGGCCCTGGCGCCGCTCGCGTCCGTCGCGCCCGTGCCGCCCTTGGCGACGCCCAGCGTGCCGGGGATGTCGCCGAGCGTGAACGATAGGGTCAGGGACAGGCGGAGCTTCTTTTCCCCGCCGCTGTCCTCCACCGTCGCCGCGATGCCGTCGTCGGCGACGATCTTGGACGCCAGCGGGCCGGTCACGGGGTCGTCGGCCGTGACCCGCACGCCGCCGACCGCGGCCTGTGCGTCGTCGCGCGCCGCCTCCGCCGCGACCCGCGCCGTCGTCGCGGCGGCGGTGGCGGCGGACGCCGCGGCTGAGGTGGCCGATCCGGAGGCGGCGGAGGCGGCGCCGGCCGCCCCCGTTGCCGAAGCCTGCGCCGCCCCTGCCGCCGCCTCCGCCGCCTCGCGCGCCTCCCTGGTCGCCTCGATCGCCGCGGTCGTCGCGACCGCCGACCCCGCGACCGCCGCGACGACGAGGTCCGAATAGGTGCCCGGCGTCCCGCCGACCGCGAGGACGTCGAGGGCGAGCGTACCCGTCTCGCGGTCGTAGGAGACGAGGCGGGCGATCGCGTAATCCTCGTACGTGGACTCGCGCGTGATCGCGAGGAACGGACTCGGCGAGAAGAGGTCGCGTTGCGCGCCTTCGTCGAGGACGAGGGCACGCTCGCCGAGAGCGAACTCGGTCGGCGTCGAGCTCGTCGCCGAGAGGAAGCCGAGCTCGGCGAGCTCTTGGACCTTCCGGAAAGCCGGGATCAGCGCCTCGTTGACGCGCCTGAGCCCCTCCGCCGTGAGCACGGCGATCGCGTCCCGCCAGTCCTTGTTGACGCCCTCCAGATCCGCGACCCGCGCGTCTAGATCGCGCCAAATCGGGTTGAAGTAGCGCTCGGAGAGCGGGGTCTTCCCATCCCGCATCCGGTAGCGGTCGAAGCGGATCGGCATCCCCGCGCGCCCCTAGATCCGCTCGGCGGACGCGATCGCGTCCGCCTCGACGGTCGCGAGGAGGTCGCCGCGGACCTCATACGCGACCCCGGGCCGGATCTTCGCGGACGCGAGCGCCAGGCGCCGCGCGAAGACGACGCGATACATCGCGGCTGGGTCGAAGGCGGGGGAGGACGCCCCGCCGACGTTCTGAGTCTCGCTCATGCCGATTTCCCCTTAGAGCGCCACGTCGACGCGCTCGGCGACGGCGAACGGCGCCGCGGCCGCGGTCCGCGTCCCCGTGATTTTCACGCGATAGGCGGAGAGCCCGCCGAGTCCGGTGAAATGGAAGGTCTTGCGGACCGCCGCCTCGCCGCCCTCCTCGACCGCCTCCGTCTCGACGAGCGCGGCGGACACCTCGCTCGCGTCCGCCTTCCGGAGCGCGACCACGACCGTATGCTTCGCGGCGTCGAAGCCGGAGAGGAGGAGGGAGACGCGGACCTCGTTCGTCGGCGCCGCGAGCGTGCGCTCGGTCGAGACGTGGGCGAGGGAGAGCGCCGCCCGGCTCGCCTTGACCGCGCCCGCCGCCAGCGTGAGCGAGGGCGCGACGTCGCGCGTCCCGACCATGACGGCACGGAGCGGGACGAGGTCGGGCGACGAGGCGAGAATGCCCTCGGTGCCGCCGAGCGGGTACCACCGCCCGCCGACCTGGACCTCGAACGTGAGCCCGGCGCCCTCGGGGATGACTTGCTCCGCCGCGACGTCGATCTCCGTGATACCGCCCGCGAGGCTGATCGGCTGCAACGCGACCTCGGTCCGCGCGCGCCGAAAAGCAGCGGCGTAGAGCGAGAACATGAGGTCTTTCGTTATGTCGCCGACGAAATAGTCACCGTCGCTGCCGTAGAACAGAGTCCCCGCGGTGAAGGCGTTCGCCGAGACGGTCGCGGCGCGGTGGGCGCCCTCGGTGATGACGACGACCGCGTACCGCTTGCCGCTCTCGAGGAGCACGGGCGGGACGTCGATCGCCGTCTCGGCCGGATACCGCTTCAATGCGGAGGCGGCGACGGTCGCGACCGCCCGCGTCTTCCCGAGGACCGGCTTGCCGTTCTCGACGTCGACGACCGCGACCCGCACATCCCCGCTCCCCGCTACCGCCGTGAAGTAGAGCCCGACGCGGGTCAACCACATGGCGCGCGGCGCGAGGAAGGTCTGAGCGACCATCACGCCGTTGTACGAGGTCGTCGTCTCCTCGAGGCGGTAAGCCTCGACCGGATAGGACTCCCAGTAGCCCCACGCGCCGCGGCGGAGGAGGCGCGTCAGGCGCGAGACACCGTAGATCTTGCGGTAATGATAGGCGTACCACGAGGGAAGCCAATTCCAGCGCCACCCGTAGTGGAAGCGCCACGCCTGGGTCACGTACTTGACCAAGGTGTGCGTCTGGACTTGGTACTGTGAGAGAGAAATGTCGCCCGCGTACCCCTCCGTCCGCAGCGCGAGCGCGTGGTCGAAGGCGGGGAGGATCGTGTCGCCGCTGCGCCACACGCCGGAGTCGAGCGGGCTGAACAGCGCGAGCGCCGCCGTCGCGGTGGCGGCGGCGGGGAACAGCAACCCGTTGTCGATCTCGGCGCCCCCGGCGGTGAGGCCGGCGTCCGTCTCCCCGTCGTCGGTGAAATAGTCCGCCCCATACTGCGCGTAATCGTCGGGGAGGTCCGCCTTTTCCTTGAGCCGCGCGATGTCGGCGGAGATCCGGACGATCTGCTCGAGGTCGGCCTTCGCCGCCGTCCGCTCGGCGATCGCGGCGAGGTCGGAGGCGAGCGCCTCGATCTGCGGGCCGGTGCGATTCCGCCAGGCGTTGAGCGCGGCGATGTCGCGCTGATTCGTCTCGGCGTTCGCGAGGCGGTTGTCGAGAACCTGGGAGATGGACTCGATCCCGCTCGGCGTCAGGGTGACGAGCGCGACGAGGAGCGCGTTGTCGGGGATCGCCGGGTTCTGCGGGTCGGCGCTCTCGACGCCGGGGATCGCGTTGACCTCGGCCTTGCGGAACCGCTGCATCGCGACCGCCTGCGGCTCGGTCGTGCCCGCGGCGAGGTCGATCAGGAAGTCGCGGGGCTCGACCTCCGTCTCGATCTCCTGCCCCCAGACGACGATGCCGACGACCTTCTTTGTCGCGACCGGGAGGTACGAGTAGAGGTTGAGCGGGACGTCGCCCGCGGAGGAATAGACCGCGCCGTTGTGGTACAGGCGCCCGAGGGCGACGTTGACCTCCGTCGCGCTTTCCTGCGCGACGGTGAAGCCGGTGTACCGCCGGGCGCTCTCGAGGAGCGCGTCGGCGACGACGTGTTCGATCGCCTCGGCGGCATACGCCTGTGCGTTGTTGAGGTCCGCGCTCTGCAATTCCTGCCGGTCGCGGAAGATCACTCGCTTTTCCACGCTAATCCACCCTCTGCCATTGCCCGGCCGTCGCGGACCCGGCCCGTCGCCCCTCGCCGCTCACGAGTCCGGCGTGCGTGCGCGTGTCGAGGAGCACGCGATCGCGGGCGGAAACCGACCACCGGAGCGCCCGGACCATCGTGTCGAAGGCGCGCCGGGGGCTCGCGACCGCGAAGCCCCGAACATACCGCCCCGCCGCCAGCGGGCTCCGCTGGCCGCGGATCGCGACCCTGAGCTCCGCCTGGTAGGGCGGCATCCCGAGGCGGACCGCGCCGAGGTGCAGCGACCGCCCGCGCCGCTCGAGCGACCGCTCGGGGTCGAAGAGGCGGAGCCGGTCGAAGAGCCTGTCGCCCGCCGTCGTCGGGAGCGTCGAGGACCGCGCAGCCCCGGCGCCGACGAAGCCGCCATCGGCCAGCACGCCGCGCGCGGACCCGCGCTGCGCGACCCGCTCGGAGATCACCGAGATCGGCTCGAGCGAGGGCGAGGCGGTCCGCCGGGCGAGCCGCTCGACCGAGACGGCGATCTCGCCCGTCGCCGCGAGGCGGTAGAGCCGATCCGCGGCGTCGCGGTGGGTCAGGTAGCGCGCCCGCGCGCCGACGAAGCGGCCGGCGAACTGCGCGAGGCCCGCCATCATGGGGCGGCGGACCTCGACGAAGGTCGAGACGGCGGACGTCTCGACCGCGGTCCGCCGCTCGATCGTCGTGAGCGGCGTTTCGATCCCGCCGTCGACGAGGAAGGCGCGCCGCGAGATCCGGACCTCGGCGTCGCTCACGCGCGGGAAGGCGCCGAAGCGCCCGCCGCCGAGGAATTCGAAGCCGGAGAGGAGGGCGCCGACCCGCTCGCCCCGCGTGCGGTAGCGGTAGACGCGGAGCTCGGGGTAGCGCGCCAGGAAGGCGCGGCGCTCCGCCTCGGTCATGGCGGGCGCCAGGTGGACCTTCGACGGCGGGACGATGGCGCGGACGAGCTCGCCGCCCGCGAGCGCGGCGACCCGGCGCAGCCCGCCGAGCGTCCCCTTCGTCGCGTGGATCCGCCATGCCGACCGGATCGCCGCGCGCTTGCGCTCCTCGGTCCACCCCGGATCCCACACGTCGAGCGAGAGCGCCCAAGCGAGGAACGGCAGCGTCGCGGCGGGCGCGGTGTCCGGGTCGGGGAGCGAGCGGATCGGGACCGGGACGGCGCCGAGGCGCGCGGTCGCGAGCGAGAGGTCGCGCTCGAGGCGCGAGGCGTTGGGCGGGAGGAGGTCGTCACTCATCCCGGCCGACCACGGCGACGGAGACGGAGCGGCTGCGCGCGACCGAGATGTCGTCGACGACCACGTCGGCGGGCGGGGACGGGAGCTCGACGCGCTGGACTCCCGGCCGGTGCAGCGCCGCGAAGATGGCGGACCTCGGGACGTCGCGCCCGATCGCGAAGGCGCCCTCGAGGTAGGCGGCGAGCGACGCGCGCGCCTCCGCCTCGACGACCGCGGCGTCGGGCCCATCGTACAGGTAGAGCCTCGCGGCAATGTCGAACGCGGCCACGGTCGGCCGGCGGACGGTGACGGAGTCGGTCAAGGGGCGGACGTCGTCGCCGTTCAGCCGCGCGCGGACCGCCTCGATCACGTCGTCCGAGGGGAGGCCGTCCGCCTCCGACGAGAGGATCGTGACGACCACCCGGCCGGGCCCCGGGGAGGTCACGGACACGTCGCGCACCCGCGGGTCCGCGGCGAGCGCGTGGAAGACGTAGGCACCGACCGAGCCGGCGGTCGTGAACGCCTCGGGCGCGAGCTGGATCCGCCGCCGGAGGCGGTCGTCGGACTCGCCCGCCTGGCGCGCGACGCCGACGAGCGCCCCGAGATGCTCGAGGTCCGATCCCGCCGCGAAGGCCAGCATGACGGAGCGCGCGGCGTCGTTGACGCGCTGGCGGAGGAGGAGCTCCCGCGCCGCGGCGACCTCGAGAATCTTCATCGCCGGGTCGCTCTCGAGGAGCGCCGAATAGGCCGGGTCGCGGGCGACGAGGTCGGCGACCATCGCCGCGAGAATCGCCTCGTAGGAGAGCGGCTCGACGACCTTCGGCGGCGGCGACCGCGAGAGGTCGATCGCGGCGAAGGAGCGGCGGACGCTGCCGCTCATACGACGATGCCCTCGAGCCGGACCTCGCGCCCGTCGACCGTGTACCGACCCTCGACCGTGAGCTCGACCCGGCCGGGCGCGGCGCTCTCGACCCGCACGCGCCGCACGCGGATCCGCGGCTCCCAGCGGTCGAGCGCCGCGGCGGTCGCGGCGTAGAGGTCGACGAGGAGCGCCTCGTTGACCGGGCGGTCGACGAGGCGCGGGAGCTCGGAGCCGTACTCGCGGCGGTGGACCCTGGTCCCGATCGGCGTCGTCAGGATGTCGGCGACCGACTGGCGCAGGTGCGCCAGCCCGTCGATCGCCCGCCCCGTTGCCGCATCCATCCCGCGCATCGCGCCCGCCGCCCGCCCGGTCCCCGAGCGCGGACGTTACACGGCGGCGGGCGGCGCGTCGTGCGAAGTCGGATACCCTCGCCCTCCGAGCTCACGACGACGCCACGGGCGGACCGCTCATGCCTGCGCCCGGCTGCACGTCGCGGTGCCGGTGCTGCTTGAGGCTCACGCCGTCCGCCGTGACGTCGCCCCCCGTCACGACGACGTCGCCCTCGATCCGCACCGTCGGCGCCTTAATCGAGACCTCCGTGCCGACCTCGAGGACGATCTTTTTCACGCCGCCCCTGATCGTCATCTCGCCGGAGCCATGGTCGTACTCGACCGTCGTCCCGTCCGCGTAGACCACGCGATGCAGGGTGCCGGCGTCGCCGGGCGCCGGGTGCGCCTCCGAGAACGTGCCCGGGAGCGCGATCGCGCCCGCGAGTTCGCCGGACGGCGCCAGAAGCGTAACCGGCTCGCCAACCGCGGGCGGATTCCACTCGCGCCGACTGCCGCTCGCCTGCGCCGACCACGGAATCCAGTTCGTGAGGAGGTGCCCGCGAGGATCGGACGGGTCGCCGATCCGGACGCGGATGCGCGCCCGCGCGTAGTCGACCTCGGCGACTCGCCCCTGGCGGACCAGATTCGCCAGGCGGCGGCGGATGTCCGCGCCCTCCGCGTCGCCGATGCCGGCGGTCCGCGCGCTCGACCGGGGAAGCGCGATCATGGGCGAGGCGCGACCCGCCAGTAATCGGCGACGTGCTCCGCGCCGATCTCCGGCGCCTTCCCAAGCCACACCTCGGAGGCGGGATCGCAGACCGGCGGCACGATGCGCCAGGGGGCGCGATACCGGACCTCAAAGGTCAGGCGGACCGCCCCGAGCGGAATCCGCCCGTCCGTCGAGACGTCGATCTCGCTCTCGGAGAGGCGGATCGTCGCCGTCTCGAGCCCGGGGACCTCGAACCATTCGAGCGCCGCCTCGACCTGGCGGGCGAACTCGTCGAGCGTGTCGTCGACGTCCTCGAGCGCCTGGACGATCGCCTCGACGCAAATCTCGAGGGTCCGGACGTTGTCGCCGTCCTCCCCCGATTTCGGGTAGGAGTCGAGGTCGACCTTTTCCTTCCGCGCGTAGACGAGCGCCGCGGGGAGGTCCCGCCGCTCGTCGATCGGGCGGAGTCGGGAGTCGAAGACGCGATCCTCCGCCATCGTCCACCGCTCGCCGGGCGAGTCCTCGGCCGGAGCGACACGCCAGCCCGCCAGGCGGGCGGCGATGGCGGCGCGGATGACCGCGCGGGGATGGGGCGAGCTCATCTCTCGTATAGCTGGATCACGGCGAGCCCCGCGGCGTCGTCGTCGCGGTCGACGACCTCGAATCGCCGGCCGCGGACCTCGACCTCGTCGCGCTGCGCGAGGTCGCCCGCGTCGGCCGCGCGGAGCGTGAGCTTCGGGGAGGTCGTGGATACCTCGACGGAGGTCCCGGGCTCGAGCCCGGCCCCGCGCTCGTCGAAGACGCCGAAGACGACGGTCCCGTCCGGTAGTTTGACCTCCTCGCCGAACGCCAAAGGGTCGACGAAGGCGAGGAGGTCGTCGTCGGTCAGGACCGCCGGCATCGGACGTCAGCCCTGAGAGCGGGCGAACGCCTCGTCCCGCTCCGCGGCGGTCGGGCGCCAGCCGAGGATCGCGGCGAGCGCGGCGATCTCGGGCTTGCCGGCGTTCGTGAAGTGCTCCGGATTGCCGGGCTCGAGGAGCGCGATCGCGTCGACGATCGCCGCGACCCGGTCGAGCTCCGCCGGAGCGGGCTCGGCGGCGGGCGCCGGCTCCTCGGCGGGGAGGGGAGCCTCCTCCGCCGGGGCCGGGCGCGCGAAGCCGCGGCGGACGAGGACCGCCGCCTCGCCGTCCTCGACCTCGACGGTCGAGCCCGGCGGATGGCTGCCCTCGCCGTCGACGAGGGTCACGAGGGCGGCGACCCGCATCACCTCACCGTCGCGCACATGCTGGCGTTGACGCGGTACGGGACCACGATCGGCGCGCTTTGCATCAGCAGATAGCGGACGCTCGGGTCCTTCTCGACCCACGACTTCGAATAGAACGGGAGCGCCTGGTATCCGGCCTCCTCGTCTTTGATCGCGCCGAAGTGCCGCACGCCCTCGAGCCCCTGAGAGGTCAGGATGACGGTATGCGGCGGCATCACGTCGACGAGGGAGCCGTCCTCCTCCTCGTACTTGTCGGAGTAGATCCAGATCCGGAGGTCGCCGGAGATGCCGACGAGCCGGGCGCCCTGCCCGCCGATGATGAGCGGCCCGAGGGCGACGCGCGCCGCGTTGATGGTCGCGACGTTGGTGTCGACCGATTCCTTGAATTCCGGGTCCTTCTTGTAGAGGCGCCAGGCGTCCGCCGTCATGATGGCGTCGGTCGGCGCCACGCCCGAGGCGAGGAAGACCTCCTCGGCCCAAGCCTCGAGGTCGCGGACCGGCGAGACGTCAGCCTCGCCCCACCGGGCCTCGCCCGCGAGGGCCTTCGTCAGAGACGGGTCGCGCCCGAAGTCGACGACCTTCGTCGGGTAGAGGTCGCCCGTGATCGTGACCTTGCCGGTCCGAAGCGTCTCCGCCGCCATGACCTCGAGGCGGCGGGTGAGCATCTGGATCTGATCGGCCATCTCGCGCGCAAGGTGCGCCTGCACGCGCTGTGCCGGGGTCAGGTTGCCGCCGACCCGCTCGCCGACCGCACGCTTGAAGCCCTTGGTCGGGTCGAAGACCCGCTTGTCCTTAATATAGGCGGGGGAGAACGAGTCCACCCGATAGCCTTGCGAAGCGACGATCTTCCCTGCCACCAGCGGCGAGACGAAGGGCGCGAGCCGGCGCCGGCCGTTGACGACGTGGAACTCGATCGTTTCCGTCGTCGAGGTTTCGATCGTGCCGAAGAACGTATTCAGCAGGAAGGCGGGCGGCGTCGGCGTGTTCTCGACCACGCCGCGCAAGACCCGCGGATCAAACATATCCATGTGCGGCGGCTCCCCCTTAGCCCATCACATCGACGACGAAGATCCCGACGTCGCGGAGCGGTTCGCGGACCGTGTCCGCGGTGTGCCCCGTGCCGAAGGTCAGCGCCGCGGCGTTGAAATCGCCGGACTCGTAGATCAGCGCCTCGACGTCCGCCTCGGCTGCCGCTGCGGCGGCGACGAGGATCGCGGTCGGCGTCTGCGACCCGTCCTCCGCGGCCGAGGCGGAGAGCTTGTATTTCCCGCTCGCGGTGATCTTCCCGAGCACGGCGCCCCGCGGGAGGTCCGCGCCCGCCGCGATCGTGACCTTGCGCGCGCGGAGCGTGCCGCCCGCGATCAGCGCGTCCGGGGTGAAGGTGCCCTCGCCCTTCGTGAAGCCAGCCTCAAACATGCTGCGTCCCCCTCAGCCCTTCGCCGCCGACATGATCGAGGCGACCATCGCCGCGACCTCGTCGCCCTCGCCCTTTTCGGCGCCGGGCGCCGGAGGCTTGATCGCCGCCTCGTCGCCCTTGATCGCCTCGAGGCGGGCGCCGCCCTTCGCCTTCTCGGCCTCGACGATCCGAACGGCGAACGCCTCCGGCGTCGAGCCGGATTCGATCGCCTCTTTCGTCTGCGCCTCGTATCCCGGGAGCGCGATCGCCTGGATCTTGCCGATCCGCTCGCGCTCCGCGGTCGCGCCCTCCTTGCGGAAGTGCGCCGCGATCTCCGGATGGTTCTTCGCGATCGCCTCGACCGTGATCGGCTCCGGTGCGGTCGCGACCGGAGCCTTGTCCTTCTCGTCCGCCATTGCGGGACTCCCCTTGCTGCCAACGATGCCGCCGGTCGCGCCGACGACGAATCCGCCCGGCCGGACGGACCTCTCCCGGGCCTTGGCGGCGAGATCGCCGAAGACCGACTCGAAACTGCCGAGGCGGTCGGCGAGCCCGGCGTCGACCGCGGCTTGCCCGACCTCGGTCCCGCCCTGCCCGAACCTCTCGATGACCGTCTCGCGCGAGACGCCCCGGTTTCGCGCGACGGCGCCGACGAAGACCTCGGCGATCGCGTCGATCGTCTTTTGGATCCGCGCCCGGCCCTCGTCGGTCGCCGGGTCGTCGACCTTCGCGGGGCTCTGCGAGGAGACGAACGTTATCGTCTTGATCCCCGCCTTCTCCTCGGCGGCGCGCGTGTCGCGGACCGCCATCCGGACGCCGATCGAGCCAACGATTGCCGTCGCGTCGATCACGACCTCGTCGGCGGCGGAGGCGAGCCAATAGGCGGCGGAGGTGCCGAGCCCGCCGACATAGGCGACGATCGGCTTCCGCCCGCGCGCCGCATAGATCGCCTCGGCGAGCTCGCCGGCCCCGAGCGCCTCGCCGCCGGGCGAGTCGACGTGCAGCAGGATCGCGCCGATCGTGTCGTCGTCGAGGACGGTCGCGAGGTCGCGCCGGAGAACCTCGTATGAGGTCGCGCCCGACATGGCGGCGAAGAGGTTCGCCCGCTTGAACAGCGGGCCGCGGACGTCGAGGATCGCGACGCCGTCGCGGACCCGCGCCCGCTCGCCGCGCTCGAGCCATTGCGCCCGGTACGCCTCGAGCGCCTCCGGCGTCGGGTCGTTCTCGCGCGCCGCGATCTCGAGGAGCCCGCGGAGCGCGCCCTCCTCCATCGCCCACGGCGCCGCGAGGGCGGCCTCGAGAGCCCTCATGCCGTATCGCCCTCCTCGCGGTCGTCGGAAGCGCCGCCGCCTCCGCCGGGCGGAGCGGCACCAGGCGTCGCGGGGACCGGGTCGAGCCCCGCCTTGCGCCGCTCCTCGACCTCGCGGGCCCGCTTCTGCATGTTCCGGCGCCAGTCGCCGCCGGTCCGCTCCGCCGTGATCTGCTCGGCCGTCTTCCAGCCGTGCGCCTCGGCGATGGCGTCGCCCCTCGCGTCCTTCACGGGGTCGAGGGAGATCCGCGCATCGCCGATCCACGTCGCCGCGCACCACGCGGCGCGGCGGATCGGGTCGTCGAAGCCCGGCGCGGCGAGGAGGCCGCGCGCGACCGCCTCGGCGACGAACCACTCATAGACCGGCTGGCAGAACGAGGACGCCAGCCAATCGCGCCGGACCCGGAAATGCTGCCAGGCGGTTTCGAGCGCAGCCCGGCTCGCCGAGTAGCTCGACGAGAAGTGCTGGATCAGGATCTCGTAAGGGATCCCGAGGGCGACGCCGATCTGACGCACGATCGCCAGCCAGAAGGGATCGAATTGCGCCGAGGGGCGGCTCGGGTTGGCGAATTGCACGTCCTCGCCGGGGGCGAGGTCGACGACCGCGCCCGGCCCGAGGTTGATCTCGCCGGCCGCGCCGACCGGCGCGCCCTCGAGGTCGCCGATTCCCTCGCCGCTCTCCGTCTTCACGAAGACGGTGAAGAACGAGGAGACGACCGCCGCCATGAGCTCCGCCTCGGAGTAGCGGTCGAGCTGCTTGAGGGGCTCGATCACGGGCGCCAGGTACGGGACGCCGCGGCGCTGCCCGGACCGGAGCTTGCGGAAGAGATGGAGGACGAGCCGCTCGCCCGTCCTCGGCCCGAAGGCGGGAATCGTCGTGTGATCGAGCTCGGCGCCGGGCGAGGCGAGCGCGTCGCCGGGATGGCGCGAGCGGATATGGTAGCGGACCGGCGCGCCGTCCGCGTCGACCTCTATCCCCGCCGCGACCCGCTCCGTCTCGGGGACGGTCGGCGGGTTCGCGACCCGGTCGGCCTCGATCAATTGCAGCGCGAGCCCGACGATCGCGCCCTTCCGCGGGATCTGGCGCCGCAGGACGAAGTGATCGCCGCTCTCGATGACGCCGCGGAAGGCGATCTCTTGCAGCCCGGCGAAATTGGTCGAGCGCGCGGCGTCGCAGAATTCGGAGTCTGCCCACACGTTGAAGAGGAGCTCGGCGCGCCGGCCGAACGCCTCCGCCTCCGCCTCGGAGATCCCGAGGAGCTCGGCGTTCGGCGCCGCGCACGGCCAAAGCCCCGTGCCGATGACGTTCGTCGTGAGGGTCGAGATGGCGCCGGCCGCGAGCGGGTTGTTGCGCCCGAGGTCGCGCGACCGGCCGCGGAGCGTCGGGAGGTCGCCGAGCGTGTCGCCGTCCGCCGAGCCCGGCCAGGTGTGCCAGTTGCGGAGGCTCGCCTTGTCGGACCGCGCGCCGGAGTAGCCGCCGCCGCCGACGTACAGCGCGGCGAAGCGGCCGAGCGCGCGGAGCTCGCCGCGCGTGATCCCCGCGACCGGCGTCGTGCGCGCGGGGACGCGGATCTTCGGGCGGACCGCGACGCTCATAGCGGGGCGATTCGGCGGACGCGGATCCCGCCGCCCCGCCTCTCGCGCTCGGCGAGGGGCTCGAGGCGCTTGCGCTCACGCCGCAACGCCTCGAGGTCCGCGCGCCAGAGCTCGCGGCCGTTGATCGTCACGCGCTGCCCGCGCTCGAGGACGGCGCGGATCGCGGCGTCGACCTTGGCGAGCTTGTCCGCGTACTGCCCCAAAGTGGCGCCCCTTGCCCCTTCATGCCGATCCGAACCTATCGGGCGCGGGCGCCTCGCCGGAGCGAAGTCGCGTAACCTATGCCGAGACGCCTCTCGACCGTGTCCCCCTGCGCCGGACGGCGGGCGACGGCGTCGGCTTCCTGGCGGGCGGTGGCGGCGCCGGAGGCGTGGCGGCGCGAACCTGTGCATTTTCTGCGCGGGTTGCGGCGGCGTCCGGCGGCGGCGCGACCGCGAGCATCACGGCGCGCCGCGGGAGGTCGACCTTCAACGAGAGCCGGGCGGCGAGCGCATAGACGCGACAGTCGAGCGGCTCGTTGCGCCCGCCCGCGGGCTTCTCCCAAACCCGATACGGGAAGCCGTTGCGGTACTTCGTGACAGCCTTTTCCGCCGTCAGCCCGTCGAAATAACTCTCCCCGTATCGCTTCGGGAAGTGGCAATAACCGGGGCCGGGCTCGGCGATGGTCAGGCGCTTGTAAATGAGATCCTTGGCGGTATCGACGCCGAGGATGAAGACATTGACTCTCTTCGCGGCGTTCTTCGTCGCCTTCTCCGGCCAGATGGGGCGGGCGCCCGCCGCGCCCTTGATCGCCCAGACCCGGCGCCCGGCGCGCGGGCGGCAGAAATCGTAGACCGCTTGCGTATGGTGCCCGCCGGAGTCCACGCACGCCGCCTCGATCGCCAGGCTCCGGCCCGAGGGGTGCGTGAAGCGGCGGGCGAGCGCCTCGTCGATCGCCTCCCAGAACTGCCGGCTCGTCGGGTCGCCGTAGAGGCGGAGGTAGTCGAGCGACCACGTCTCTTCCTCGAGCCCGTGCCCTAGGTACTCGATCTCCGCCCGGTCGTCTTGGATGTCGACTCCCGCCGTGACGAGGAGGACGCCAGGCGGGAGCGGCTCCGCCTCGTAATCCTCCCGGCGCTCGAACAGACCGCCCGCCTCGACGCTCTCGCCCGCGTCCTCCCACGTCTCGGCGAGGGTCGTGTTGACCCAGACCTTGAGTCGGTCGGGGAAATTCTTCGCCTCGAGGAATTGCGCGACGATCTTCGGGATCGTGGTCCAAGGCGACGCGAGCTTGTTCAGGTGGAATCCCGCGTGCCCGCCGAAGGGGGAGGGGCGAGCGCACACGCGGCAGAGCGAGCGCCCGTCCGCGTCCCATTTGCTCGGCGTCTGTTTGTCGCCGCAGCAGATGAATTCGGCCGTCTGCCGCCATCGCCCGCGGCGGATCGCGCGGAGGCGCTGCCCCTCCGACCACGCCGAGCCGCAGCACTCGCAGTAGTAGGCGGCGGTTTCGGGCTTCCCTTCCTGCCAGCGGACCTGAGCCCATTTCAGCGGGCGCGCCTCGCCGCAATGCGCGCACGGGACGAAGAATCGGCGTTGGTCGCTCTCGAGGAAGGATGCCTCGATCCGGCTCTTGCCCTTGACGGTCGGCGTCGAGAACAGGCCGATCTTACGATTCCAGAAGGTCGAGGTCCGCTCGACCGCCAGGGAGACGGGATCGCCCTCGGTGCCGGCGGAGGGCGGGTAGCGGTCGACCTCGTCGCACAGGACGATGCGGATCGGGCGGGAGGCGAGGCTCGCGGGCGAATTGGCGCCCGCAATCGTGATATGCCCGCCCGCGAAGGTCTTGTGGAGGATGGTGTTCTCGGAGTCCTTCGCCCGCGGGTCGCCGACCCGCCCCTTGAGGGCCGGCGTGTCGCGGAGCATCGGCGCGAGGCGGTCCTTCGACCACGCCTCCGCCATGGCGATCGTCGGTTGGAGGGCGAGGATCGGCGCCGGGTCCTGCGCGATGTGGAACCCGACGACGTTGTTGAGGCTCTCCGTCTTGAGCACCTGAGTGCAGACCATCGCCGTAACCCGCTCGACGCGCGGGTCGGTGAAGGCGTCCATGACGCCGCGCGCGGGCTCGACGCGGGAGGTCGACCACTTCCCCGGCTCGCTCGAGCTCTCCGGCGAGAGGTATCGGTACTCGTCGGCCCATTGCGAGACGGTCAGCCGCGGCGGCGGCGCGCAGGCGCGGGCGATCGTGTGGCGGACCTGGCGGCGGAGGGCGCGGCGGGACTCCGCCCGCATCTCCTCGAGGACGCCGCGGGCGGCGAGCGCCTCGGCCGCGCCCGCCCGGCCGGCGGCGGCGCTACTCGGGGCCTGCATCGCCTCCGCCCCCGCTCTCCTCCTCGTCGCCTTCGTCCGCGACGTGCGAGACGATCTCGGAGAGCCCCTCGAAAATCTGTCGCTCGATCGCGGCGACGATCTCGGCCGTCGCCTCCGGGTTCCCGGTCCACTCGTCGACGACCGGGCGGACCTTCACGGGAATGGCGAGGAGGCGCGTCTTGCAGCGAGAGAATTCCGCGCCGACGACCTTCGCGACCTCGTCGATCGGCACGACCTCGCGCTTCGCCTTGGCGAGCTCGAGCTCCTCGCGCGCCGCCCGCGCCGTCTCGTACCGCTTCCGGACCTCCTCGAGGGAGAGCTTCGACATGTCGCCCTGCGTGGCGGCGACGGCGCGGGCCTCGAGCCATTTCCGGACCTCGCCCGTGTCGAAGGCGTACTCCCGGCCCTTCCGCCCTTGCTCGAGGACCGGCATCCCGGCGCGAAGCCAGGCGGAGACGGTCGGGAGCGAGACGTCGAAGATTTCGGCGAGCTCGTTCCGATTCACCCTCTTGCCCATGCGGGGAGCCTGGCGGCGGTCGAGGTGCGCGCGAAAGCGAGGTCGGCGCGCCTACGCGGACGGCTGCGGCTCCGATGGCCCGCCCTCGACGGGCCGGGATGGAAACAAAAAACGGTCGCGGATCGTATAAAGTCTAGCAAAGTCCCGGGGTCGCGAGGCACCCGCGACGGCGGCCCCCGCCGGGAGGACCCAAGGGGGGGGGTCGCATACCGTATGCAATCCGCAGCCCCCCCGGCCGGACCGGTCCGGGTCGCCCCCGCCCTCCTCGTCGAGACGCCCGGACGCGCGGATGGAAGCCGTCGCGATCCCGCCCGATCGCGATCGCCTCGAATGCTTGGCGCTGCGCCTTGGTCCGGCCGGCGCACGGATGGCGCGGCTTCGTCGTCATCGGGCCCGCGCCTTCCCTCTGAGGAGCCCGTCGCGCCCATAGAAGCGGGTTTCGCCGCTCCGCGTCACGGCACGCCCGAGATAGGTGCCATCGCGCCCGTAGAAGCGGGTTTCCCCGCCGCGCGTGACCGCCCGCCCCTGGTAGAGCCCCGACCGGTCGTAGTGCCGCGCCTCGCCGCCGCGGCTGACGGTGCGCCCGACGTAGCGGCCGCTGCGATCGTAGTGGCGCGCCTCCTCCCGCGCCTCCGCCGCGATGGGGAGGACGAGGAGCGCGAGGGCGGCGGCGAAAACGAGGCGCATGCGGTGGCCCTCCAGACCAGCCGGAGCACGATGGCGCCGCGTCGTGGCGGCAGTGTGGCGGGCGCGGGGATGCTCCACCGCCTACCGCGCCGTCGCGAGCGCCCGCTCGTACGCCCATCGGAAGTTCGCCGCGAAGCGCTCCCGCACGACGAGTTGCGTCGTGCCGAACAGCCCGAGCCGGGGCTTGATCTCGATGTCGTCGTCGAAGCGGTACATGAGCTCGAGCGGCTGCCGCTTCTGCCCCTTGTACGCGCCCCGCGTGACGACGCGCTTCCGCCCGTAGCGGCGCCAGAGGACGAACTCGCTCGACCCGCTCTCGATCGGCGCCAGGAAGTGCGCGCGCTTCCGGAGGAGCGCACTCGGCCAGCGCCCCGGCCGCGTCCGGTCGGTGACGCGGCGCCGCGCCCCGATCGGGACCGCGCCCTTCCCCTGGCGCTGCCCGCCCGCCTCCTGCTGCTCCATGAAGGGCGTGACGGACCCGACTTGCGCGACGAGCCCGGCCTTCGTCGCCGGCCGATACCGGATTCCGCCCGGGACATAGCCCCCGCGGATCGTGAACCGGTGCGGGAGCTCCGCCTTCACCCGCGCCTGCGCGTCCTGCGCCGTCTTCGTCAGCGCGCGCGCCACCGCGAACGGCGCCTGGCGCCCGAGCGCCTCGACCTTGCGGAGGTCGCGCGGGTCGATCTTGACCTCGAGCCGGATCATCGCCTCACCGTGATCATTGGGCGATTGCTCCCAATGCCGGGGGGCACACCCCCTTGCACGCAAGCGGTCCGCGCGCTACTCATAGATTGCCGATAGTGTTGAGTAGCGGGCAGGCGCGCTGGCGTGTCGGCTGCCCGGGGGTGCGCCCCTCCGGCGACCGTCACGACAGCCGAAGCCCGGTTTCGATGAGCCCCGCCCAGCTGAGCCGCTGGGCGGGCTTTCGATTCGCGGGCTCCATGATCACGTGACCCGCTCCCCTGCGCACCCGTTGCGTCCCGTACACGGGCCGCCGCGAGCCGGTAGCCCGCCGCCCCGACGCTGTCCCGGCGGGCGAAGAAGAACGCGCCCTGCCGCTCGTCGTCGCCGGGCCGTCCCGTCCGCCGGCGCGCGCCGGGCCTGCCGCCCGCTCCGGCGAGAGCGGGCGAGAGGCGGTAGCCCGCCCGCACGGCGGCGGGCAGCGTGATCTCGCCGCCGAGGTCGAGCGGGGCGACGCGGAACAGTGGCCCGACGTCGTAACCGAGCGCGCCGAGCGCGGCCTCGATGCTCTCGAGGTCCGGCCGGTTGCGGGTGCGCCAGGCCGTGATCGTTTCGCGCGAGAGGCCCGAGCGCTCGGCCAGCGCGTAGTAGGTCACGCCTTGCCGCCGCATCTCCGCGAAGAGGAAGCGCACGATCGGGTGCGCCCGCGCGGGGACCGTCACGCGGGAATGGCGGACGCGCGGCTCGGTGATCGTGCGCTTCCTGCCCATAGCAGCGTCCCGAACAGCCAGAGGGCGGCGGCTGCCTGCCACACGGCGAGCGTGATGGCGATGGCGGTGCTCATCGGTCCTCCTTCTCGGTTTCCGGCTCCGGCAGCGGGTCGAGCTGCGGCCCGAGCCAGAGCGCGGCGGGCATCCCGTGCGCGGCGGCCCAAGCCTCGGCGCGGCGCTGCCACTCGGGGCTGCCGCGGCGCAGCGGGGCGGTCACGCGTAGTCGCTCCCCGGCTGGCCCGGCTCGTTGCTGCCGGTGCAGGCAAGGCGGTGGTCGCTGGCCTTGGGGCATCGCTTGTTCCCGCAGGTCGGGCAGACGATGAAGCGGCGCATCATCGCGGCGCGCAGCGGATCGGGCTCGCGCTCCATCGCCTCGCGCTCGCAGCGGCGGCAATCGGCGGCGGGCCACAGGCGCAGCGGCGCGCGGGGCGGGGGCGCGGTCATGGGGCGCCCCTCTCCGCCGCCCTCCTGCGCCGCGCCGCATCCGCCAGCACGGCCTCGGCGTAGTCGGGCAGCCCCGCGTCGAGCAGCTTCAGCGCGGCGCGGGCGTCGGCGTCGTCGGGCGCCTCGCGCAGCGCCGCGGCGGCCTCGCGCGCGTCGCCGGCGCGGAGGAGGGCGAGGGCGCTGGAGAGCGGCGCACCGTTCCCGTTCTGCTCCGCCCCGCACCGAAGTGGGGGCGTAGCGTCAGCGAAGCCCCCATCTTCGGTGCGCCGCTTCGGTGCGCGGCGCACCGATGCACCGAAGTTGCTCCCCCCTAACGTAGTTAGGGGGCGCGCGCGCGCGCGCGAGACTTCGGTGCGCCCCTCTTCGGTGCGGAAACCAGCCTCTTCGGTGCGCGCTTCGGTGCGGTTACGGTGCATCGGAATCGCCCTCTGCACCGAAGTCCGCACCGATCCAGCGGGCGTCCGGCCCCCCGTCCGGGGCGCGCAACCCGTCCCTCTTGATCCGGTTCGCGTCGCGGAACTCGGCCACGGTGAAGCCCTCTTTCAACAGACGGTTGAGCGCGGCCCGCTGGTGGGCCGGCTTCTCGATCCCCAGGCGGACCATGAGGGCGGCCACGGAGCGCGGCTTGTCCGGCGCCAGGCGGGGGCTGTAGGGGCCTTGCGGCGAGCCGCGCGCCACCTCTGCCATGAGCAGCGCGAGCACCTCGTTGGGGTCGCGCGCGGGCTGCCGCGGCGAGGCCGGGGCGCCGTCGAGCGGCACCGCAGCGGCCACGGTCTCCTCGTTGTCCAACTCGTATTCGACCAGTTCGTGCCAGTCGGCCTCGGTGGCCGGCGCGTAGTTTGACTTGGCGCTGTCCACCCGGAAGAACCTGCGGCGGAGGTCGAGCGGGCGGCCGAGTTCCTTGGCCTCCTCCTCGGTCATGGTCGCGACGGTCAGGACCACGCGGGCCGCGCCGACTATGGAGGAGGCCCCGCGCAGGCTGTCCGGGTCGCCGGCGAGGCTGCCCTTGCGGGTGTGGTGGACCAGCACGACGGCGCAGTTGTGCTGTTGGGCGAGCGTCCGAAACTCGGCGATGACGGCCCGTAGCGCCGTGTTGTCGTTCTCCTCCGCGTCGTGGAGTTCCACTAGGGGGTCGAGGACCACCACGTCGGGCTTGTGCTTGGCGATCAGCGCCTTGAGTTCGCCCATCGCCTTGGATGGCACGAACTCGCCCGTCTCCGGGTCCGTGTGGAGCAGGGTGCCGACGCCTTCAGGGCCGCAGCGGATCACGCGGCCGGCGATGGCCGCAGGGCCGCTGTTGAACTGGCGGAGTGCGGCCGAGAACCGGCGGCGCTGCTCGTCGGCATCGTCTTCGACGTTGTAGATCAGCACCTTGTAGGGCTCGGCCGGCTGGAATCGCCCGTAGGGGATGCCGGTCGCGAGCGAGATGGCGTAGGCGATGATGAGGCTCGACTTGCCGGCCGAGCCCATGCCGCCGATGAGGGTGACGCTCTTGCGGAGCATGTAGCCCCGCGCGATCCAGTCCCGCTTCGGCAAGTCGCCCTCGACCCATCCTTGGTCCTCGACCCACAGACCGGGGCCGGGCTTGCGCAGAACAGGGGCGCGGTGCCCGTTCAGGACGTGGACCTGCTGGCGCGCGGCGCTGAATGCGGTGTCGAAGAGCGGATCGTCAGCCGGCATCGACATACGGAGCCTCCGGGAGGCCGCAGAGACGGGCGATGCGGTGTGCGGCGCGGCCGGGCCGGACGCCCCACATGAGGGCGCCGAGGGCCACCAGGTCCGGGCCGCGCTGGGCGTGGTCGAGCGAGCGCCAGCAGCCCTCCACGATGTCGATGTAGATCGTGGTCTCGGGCTCGTAGCGGTGCATCATCAGCACCGGGCGGCCGGCCATCGCGCGGTTGATGGCGGCGCAATGCTCGCGGCGGTGCGCGCGGGCGGCGAGCGGGACGGCGCCGATGGGGGCATAGGGCGGCTGCCACCACCGGATGTCGCCGCGGCGCAGGGTGGTGACGCGCCGGTCGAAGCCCATGCCGGCCAGGACGCGGGGCAGGTTCTCGGGATCGAGTGCGAGGGAGGCGACGAAGCCCCAATCGAGCGCGCCGGGGCGGCGGAGGATGGCGACGGTCACGGCGCGCCTCCGCAGACCTTGCGATGGAGCCAAAGCGCGTAGCGGGCCTGCTCCCAGGTGATGCCGCCGGGCGGCCGCGAGCAGATCAGTGATGCCGCGAGCAGGACGTTGAGATCGGGCGTACCGGGCGCGCTGAGGATGTCCAGTAGGCACGCCACGGCGCGGCGCTGGATGACCGCGGGCACAGGCACGATCTGCTCGAGCGTCACCGCGCGTCCTCCACGCGGTCGCTGATCCGCCGTCCGCACTCCATTCGCATGCGCTCGATTTCGGCCGGGTCTGGCCCCGTGGCGCACCAAGCGGCCCAGGCCTCGCCGAGCGCCTCGATGCGGCGCGCGACTTCGAGCCGTAGCTCGGCCTGCTCGCGCATCGGCGCAGGGAGCGCGGGCGAGCGCATCAGGCGGCGACCTCCGCGGCCAATCCCATCACGACATACCCAGCCTCGATGCCCCATCGAGGGCCGCGCAGGACGTAGGTGATGCGGCGGCGGCAGGCGCGGCCGGTGTATTCGCCCGTCTCCGGGTCCCATTCGCGCAGCAGCAGCGTGTCTCCGACCGCGAAGCCGCGCCCGTCGTCGCGGCGCACCTCGAAGGGATTCTGGCCGGCCTCGACACCCGCGAAGAACTCGGGCCAGCACTTCAGGTCGTGTTCCCTCACCGCCCGACCTCCCTTGCCAGCATCTCCAGCGCATCGGCCACGCGCTCGAGCCGCTCGGCCTGCGCGGTGTATCGCTCGCGGAGCGTCGCCACGTCGGCGCACTGGTGCGCCAGGTGGCGCTGGCCTCTCGCCGAGCCGCGCAGGGCCGTGACGGCGTGCGGCCGGTCCCCGGGCTCGATCTCGCGCGCGAAATCGCGCAGCGCCGCGAGCAGCCGCGCGCGGTCCTCGCGCTCTGCGGCGTCGGCGGCGGCGGAGTGGTGGCCGGACGCGTTGAGCGAGCGGCAGCGCGCGGCCTCGGCGCGCTCCTGCGCGAGCCATCGGTCGAGCAGCGCGAGGGTGGTGGTGGTGTCGGGGCGCGGGCGGGAGGAGGTCATGCTGGATGCCCGATCAGCACGACATTGCATCCGCGCATGGGCAGGATGGACCGCGTGACGCGATGGCCGCCCGCCGTCGCTAGTCGCTCCAGGTGGTCGAGCCACGGCCGGTAGTCCCGGGGACCGCTGTAGGGCGCGGCGCTCGGGATCACGCAGCATGGGCAAACCACGAACGGCACACGGCGGGCTGCGGCGTAGCGGATGATGTGGTCCGTGCCGCCGTCCGGGTGCATCCCGAGCACGAGGTCGTATCGCTCGGCAACCTTGTCGTGATGGAACAGGCTGTAGCGGTAGCCCGGCCGCCCACGCGCGTTGCGGTGGCGCTTGTCCCATGATGTCACGCCACGATAGCCGCGCCGATGCAGCGCCGCGCGCAAAAGGCCCTTCCCGCCTGCCACGTCGGCGATGGCGAGTTCCCGCCGCGGGAATCGAGCGGCGATCAGGTCGGCCATGCAGTCGAAGCGCCGCGCGTCGCCCATCAGCGCGCCCTCACCGCGACGCCGGCCTGCCGGAGCGTATGCACGCCGTGCAGCCCGATCAGGGCCGCTTCTGCCCGGCCATCGTCCTTCACGCGCGCGAACTTTGCGGCGAGCCTCGGCCAGACCTGGCAGGCGCGCATCCGGGCCGCGCCCTTGTCCGGCGGCAGGCGCAGACTCGCCTTCCACGTCTGCGGCGCGACGAACGTCATCGGGATGCCGCAGCCCGCCAGTGCGCCTTCGATGAGCCCGGCCGCGTAGCCAAATGCGAACATGCTGGCCGTGCCTTGGCCCGGCATGGCGCCGACGCGCTCGACGAAGGCGTGCGCGACCGGGCCGCGCGTGCGGAGCAGGTCCACGAGCAGCGCGCCGGAGACGCGCCGCCGCTTGGTCTTGCCCACCTTCACCTCGATCGAGGGCATGTCTTCCACGTGGAGCAGTTCGCCCGAGGTGGTGAGCCATGCGAGGGCGCCATCGGCCCCTGGATCGAGGGCGAGGATCACAGAACCCGCGCCGGCTGCGCGCGGATCGACCAGCGTGTCGATCTCGTCCGCGGGCGAGAGGTCGGCGCGCACGAGCATCAGAGCCGCTCCCACTGCCGGAGCTCGAGCGGGCCGAGCCGCAGCCAGCGCCGATAGACGCGGGCGAGGCTGCCGCTGAACCGGCCGGCGCCGAACCGCCACGAGCGCCACCCCCACCACACGACCTGCATCACCGGACCCACCCCTCCGCGTCGCGCCCGGCGCCGTTCTGCACCGGGGCCGCGTAGGCGTCGGGGCAGCGCGTGACCGTGCCGCCGCGCGCGAGGAAGGCCGCAACGGCGGCATCCGCTTCGGCCTGCGTCGGCAGAGGTTTCGGCCGGCTGCGGGCGATTGCGGCGCGGATCGCCGCGCTTACCTTGGCGCGCGCATCAAGGCGTGCTGGCGTCGCTGCGGCCCGCGCGTTCGTCACCGCCGGTTGCGCCGTCCGCCGCTTCGGCCTCACGGACTTCGGTGGCCGTTTGGCCGCGAGCATGGCATTGGTTTTCTCGGCCGCGTGCTTGGCCGCTTCGGCCTTCGCTCGCGAAACCACCCCAGGCGGGGCCTTGATCCCGTGGCGGGCAGCGAGATGCCGCATGCCAGAGACGCTGTAGCCGTTCCTGCGCGCCCACTCGGCGACGGTGATGCGGTCCCGCGCGATCTCGCGGCGCAGGCGCTCTGCCAGAGCGAGCGATTCGGCGATCTTGGCGCCGTGCCGCGCTTGCTTGACGGCCTCTTCGCTCGCCCTCAGGTCGAGGCGCAGGGCGATATCACGAGCGGTGGTGTCGGCGATCCTGAGCACGCGGGCGGCGCTGGCGATGGTGTGCTCCCCGCTTTCGATCAGCCGGCGGAAAGCTTCGTCGCGCCGCTGCTTCGCGGCGGCCGCCCTCTGTGCGGAACCGCCGCTCTTGAAGCGGATCGCCTGCTCGATGGCGCTGGGCAGGGGCGCCAGACCGAAGCGCCGTGCGACTGCTCGCACCACGTCGCGCGACCAACCAAGCGCCTGCGCTGCGGATCGGATCGTGTATCCGTCCGCGAACATGCGCCGGAGGATTTCGGCCCGCTCCTCCCGAGAAAGATGCCCCGGCGGCTGCGACACCGCCGGGGCGAGTTTATCGGGAGGAACGATGGAACACGCGCCAGCCACGGCGCGCGCGCCCGCGTCGCCAAGCGCAACGCGGACCTCGTTGGCCGCCTCGCGGGCGGCGCAGCTAGTAGGCGCGGGCCGGAGTTGTCCGGCGGCGTCGCTGTGGGCCAGACGCCGGCCCGCGCCCTCGCGGCGGGGAAGATTGCCGCGGTCTCTCGCGGGGGCCGCCTCCTGGCTGGCGGTGACGGCCGCGGCGGCCCCCGCGTCGCGCGGGACGGGACCACGCCCGCGCGAAACCGTGTGCATGGCGGCGCTCATGCGCGCCCCCTCAACCGACGCCAGCGGTGGGTCCACCGCTCGGCGAGTTCGGCGTGACGCTCAGCGCGCCACGCATGGAATTCCTTCAGCGCCCGCGCGAGCGCCGCCCCCAATCGTCGGATCATCGTCCCCCCGGATGGCGGCGAGGCGGGCGCGCACGGCGGCGAGCCTCGCGGCCATCCGCGCCTCCTCCTGCGCCAGAATCTCGGCCTCGCGGGCGCGGATCTGCGCCGCCTCCCAGGCGGTGACGCTGCGGACCTCGCCGGCGAGGTAGGCGCGCACGCGGCGCGCGGTGATGCCGAGCTGGCGCGCGGCGGCGTGCCACGCGTGCTTGAGCCCCCGGTCCCGGTGGGGCTCGACGGCGCGGGCGACGATGCCGCGCAGCTCGGCGATGGTCAGCTCAGCCGTGGCACACATTGCCACGCTCGCGGCACAGTGTGCCGCGTCCTTGGCACGCATCCGTGGTCTCCTCCGTCCCATGGAGACCGGGACGGTTGGAGACCGGATGGAGGGCCGGAGAGAGAGAGCCGCAGGCGGCGGGCGGGATGGCGGTCCCGTCCGCCGCGCGCGCGAGGGAGAGGCCCGGAACGGAGTCGTTGCGGCCCCGCTCCGGGCCGTCCACCATCGGGACTGTCCGAGAACCGATGGAGGATGTGGTATGCGCGGAACTATGCGCCCGCAGGCGGTCGGCCTCGTCTGGTATCGCCCCGAGAGCTACGCCGCCGTGCGCGCCATCATGGCCGACGCCGAGAAGCTCCCCGCGACCCACGAGAAGTGGCTCTACCGCGCGCAGAAAGCGGAGCAGCAGATCCAACGCACGGGCGTCGCCACCATCCGAGTGCACCTGGATGTGCACGACTTCCCCGCGTTCTGTCGGGCGCGGGGCCTGAATCTCGATGCCCACGGCCGGAACAAGTACGCCGCTTGGGTCGCCGCCCAGATGCTCCAAGCACAGGCACGCGGCGACGCATGATGGCGCGCGCGGCTCCTCGACAGATGGCGCAGTGCGCATCGCTCAGTCCGCCCCCGCCTGCTGCGGCATGGAGGGGGCGATGAAGTCCTCGGCCGTCTTCGCGCGCCGTTTGTGCGGAGGCTCGGGTGGCCGCCAGCGAATTGCATCGAGCGGGATCTGCTTCCCGTCCGCCTTGGCCGCAGCCTGGAACTCGATCCAGTACTTCGCCGGGATGCCGTCGCGCCGCCAGTTGTAGACCGCGGTCCTGGGCGCGCCGAACCGTCGAGACACGGCGGCTGGCCCCCCGAAAGCATCAATGACGTCGGACGCATTCATGCCCCGATGAATGTCCGAAAATCTGACGAAAGGCAAGCCCCAAATGAGGCCGCATGTCAGATCTTCTTGGACGACAGTCCGACCTTCGGCCGGCTATGCCGAGGGCATGGCGAAAGTCGTCAGAGCTGAGGTCGCTAGGCGCCTCCGTGCGGTCCGGGCCGAGCTTGGCCTCAGCCCGGCCCAGATGGCCGAGCGCCTAGGGGTGGGGAGGACGACCTACTACAACTGGGAGGCGGAGAACCCCGCCAAGCCCAACTTCCCCGCGGAGGAGGCGATGGCCGAGCTCTGCGATCTGCTGCCCGGCCTCACGCTGGATTACATCTACCGAGGCCGGATGGATGCCGTGCCGACGTCGTTGGCGATCCGGCTTACTGCCCGAGAGCTTGGCCAGGACCCGGATGCGAAGGACTTCCGTCCGGAGCAGGTGGGCGCGGCGGTCGCGGCGCGGGTGGCCGTGTAGCAGTGGGCTTGGGCCAGACGAATGCTCGCATCTCGCGCGCGCTCCTCCGTGACCGTTCCGACGCCGGTCATCGTAACCGGAACGTTATATGAACGTCTAGGACGGAGTGCCTGTGGAAAGCGGGGATAACGGGGACAGGATGCCTGGGGGCGAGGCGTCAAATCCCGAAATCGCTGCACGCCTCACAGCCCTAGAGGGGCGAGGCGGGCGCCTGCGCTCACGTCCTCAGCGCAAGCGGGCGCGCTATGCCCGCTGTAGGGCGGCCCTGAATCCCGGCCTGTCGAGCAGGACGTCTATTGCCTCATTCATGGTCCGCTCTGCGAGGCTCCGGACAGCCTCGATTATCGTGGATAACCCATCCATCGGAAGCAGGCTGCCCGTCACGTTGTATACGCGCTGGCGGTCCCGCCACACTTCTTGGCCCGTCTGCCGGTCGGTCACTACGATGCCAAAGTTTCCGATTGACCCGGTGTCGACTCGTCGACACGATGACCGTGTGGAACGGCGAGTCGACTCCAGCGGTGGGCCGAAACGGCGACAGATCCTGGGTTTCAGCCTGCCGCCCGCTGTTGCGCGCGAGGTGAAGGTCGAGGCGGCACGCCGGGGCATCACGATGCGCCGGCTGTTCGAGGAGCTATGGGAGACTTACAGGGCTCAGCAGGCCAGGAAGGCGGGATCGCGCTGATCCCCGCGGGGAGCATCTCCGATGTCCTGGCCACTGCACGCGCCCTGTTGCCCCCCGGGGCGAGGCTCACTGCCCCAGAGCGCGCGCTCGCCAAGACCCTGCCAGCCGCCGCCCCGGAGAGGGTCGCAGCCGTCCGCACCCTCATCCAGGCGGGCGGCGATCCACTCGGGGCCGCCCTCTCGGCCCTGCGCACGCCGAAGGAGCGGCGCGCCATCGGCGCCGTCTACACGCCCCCCGCCATCGTGGAGAGCATGGTCGCGTGGGCAGCCGACCAGGGCGAGCCTGCCCGGGTCGTGGACCCCGGGACCGGCTCCGGCCGCTACCTCTGCGCCGCCGCCAAGCGCTTCCCGCGCGCCGAGCTCGTCGGCATCGACACTGATCCGGCGGCGCTGCTCGTGCTGCGCGCCAACGCCGCGGTCCTCGGCTTCTCCGACCGCCTCAAGATCCTCTGCGCGGACTACCGCAAGGTCCGCCTGCGCCGCATCGAGGGCCGCACGCTCTACATCGGCAACCCGCCGTACGTGCGGCACCACGACCTCAGCGAGGCCGACAAGGATTGGTTCGCCAGGGGCGCAGCCCGGCTCGGCCTGCGCGCGAGCAAGCTCGCCGGCCTTCACATGCACTTCTTCCTCCGCACCAGGCAGCTCGCCCGGCCGGGCGATTACGGCGCCTTCGTGACCTCGGCCGAATGGCTCGACGTCAACTACGGGAGCGTCCTGCGCGGCATGCTCGCCGACGGCCTCGGCGGCACCGGCGTGCATGTCCTCGCTGCCGATGCCATGCCGTTCGAGTCGATCACCACCGGCGCCATCACCACGTTCCACGTCGGGCGGCGCGGGGACGCCCTGCGGATGCGCGCCGTCGAATCCATCGGCGAGCTCGGGCACCTGGGCGGCGGTCTCCCCGTGCCCTGGAGCGCGGCGGAGGGAGCATCGCGCTGGTCCATCCTCGTGCGCGGCGATGCCCCGCGCACCGCCGCGGCGGGCCACATCGAACTCGGCGAGCTCTTCCGCGTCCACAGAGGCCAGGTCACAGGGGCCAACGACGTCTGGATCGCCGGGGCATACCGCGCGCCCCTTCCACCGAGCGTTCTGTTCCGATGCGTCACCCGGGCGCGCGACATCATCGAGGCCGGTGCGGTGCTGTCCGATCCCTCGCGCCTGCGCTCCGTCATCGACCTTCCGGCGGACCTCCGTGAGCTGGATCCGGCCGACCGCAAGGCCGTGGACGCGTTCCTCAGGTGGGCGAAGGAGCGCGGCGCCGACCAGACCTACATCGCGCGGCACCGGAAGGCATGGTGGTCCGTCGGCCTCAGGGAGCCCGCCCCGATCGTCTGCACCTACATGGCGCGCAGGCCGCCCGTCTTCGCCTTCAACCCGCACGGCATCAGGCACATCAACATCGCGCACGGGCTCTACCCACGCGAGCCGATGAGGCCATCGGCCCTCGCTGCGCTCGCCCGCTTCCTGAACGGCAACGTCCACATCGGCGACGGCCGCACCTATGCCGGTGGCCTCACGAAGTTCGAGCCCGGCGAGGTCCAGCGCCTCCGCATCCCAGACCCTGCCACGCTCGATGCCACCATTGGCTAACGCCTCGCCGACGCCCAGGGTGTGGACGGCGGCCGAACTAGCCGCCGAGGCCGAGAAGTCCCTCAACGCGTTCGTCGACCGGCGGCTCGCCGAACCGGACACGCGGTATGCAGAGCACCTCGCGCAGAGGCGCCGGGCCCTGGCACGGCTCTTCCTGGCGTTACGGCCGATCGACCCGGAGGCGCCGGACCCCGCGGCGGTCCGGAGGATCATGCTCGACGAAGAATTGCTGGCCGCCCTGCGCTACGCTGCGGGCCCCCCCATCAGCGAGGACGATCTCGGCGTCCTGGTCACGCGCAAGGCGAAGCGCCTGACCAAGGCGGCGATCAGGACGGAGCCCACGCTCGCGCCGGACATCCTCAAGCTCATCTGCCGCGTGGCGGACAGCGCCAGGTTCCGCTGGGTGCGGGCCAAGCGCGCTCCCCGGCCGGGAGAGCTCCGCCGCGCCATCGAGGCGACGGCGGCACTACACGCCGCGCAGACACTACAGACAGAGCGCCGCGCCTACGGCCGCGAGCTGGAACGGCAGCTCCGCGAGCGGCTCGAGGCGATGGGATACGAGAAGAAGCCGACTCCGAATGGAGGCAAGGTCAACGCGCCGAAGTACATGCCTGCGGCCAAGACCTTCTACGGCGAGTGCTCGCTCTATGGGCGGCGCGCCGACCTCCTCATCGGCCTCGAGGATGGCCGAACGGTGGCCGTCGAGGCCAAGGACTCGTCCTCGGTCGTGAACAGCGTGAAGCGCGTGCTCAACGACACCGCGGCCAAAGCGAAGCATTGGAACGATGCGGTGGGAAAGACCGTCTTGCCGGTGGCCCTCATCTCCGGCGTCTTCGGGACGGAGGACCTGAGGAAGGCGCAAGAGGCCGGCCTCTTCCTGGTCTGGGCGCACGACCTCGACAACTTCACCGATTGGCTGGCCACTCAGTAGCGGCGAGCACGGTGCGGATGATCTTCCGGCGGCGCGCGCTCACGCGCCGTTGTTCGTGACCCAGGCGGCGGAGGCGGTCGAATCGGAGCCGTATCGTCAGTGAGCGCGAGCAGGAACGCGGTGTCGAAGACGACCGTCGGCATCAGTCCGCCCGGAGCTCCCGCAACCGCCGGTCCACCTCTGCGGCGTCACGCAGACCAAAGCCGCCGGCCTCTCGCAGCCGGCGCACCGCCTCGATCAGCGACACCGCCTCCAGCTGCTCGAACGACGCCGCGCGGAACCTGACCACCTCCCACTTGCCCTCGCGTGTCCGCCGCCACGTGCCGCGCCCCGTGACGCGGAGCGGCGGACCGTAGAGGTAGGGGCCCATGGCCCGCGCGAGATCGCGACTCATCTCGCAATGGTAGGTCCGGTCGCCATCGCGCAGCGTCGCGTGCGCCGTCCGGTCTCTGCCGCCCACCGACACGAGCTCGCCCTGAATGGCCCCTTCCTCGACCACGGGGCCGAGCTCCGCGCCCCTGGCGTCGGCGCCGGGGAAGCGGAGGACGACGCCAGCGGGCCCGCTCTCGCGCAGCTCCCCGGCGGTGTTGTCGTTGGCGAGCATGCGGTTGAGTGCGGCAACGATCCCGTTGATCTCCTCATCGTCGCCGCGCTGCGCCGAGGCGATTCGCTGATGGACCTTCGGCGCCACCTGGGGCTCCGGCCGAGCGACCAGGCAGGCCGACCCTTCCTCGATCGCCACGAAATGGACACGCTCCTTCTCCCCGAGCAGCCGCGCCAGCGCGCTCAGGTACTCGGCGAGCCGGCTCATGGGCAGCGTCTCGGGGGTGAACCCTTCGATCCGGAAGATGATGTCGGGCGCGTCCATCGCCTCAGCCTCAGGCGAGCGGTCTAACACGGTCCGATGGAGGTGGTCACCACCGGCTTGCCGCCAAGTGATCCCACCCCGCCGCGCCCCGGCGGGGGCTCTACAGCAAGAACCAGGCCGCGGACGGGTCTCCGAGCAGCCGTATGGTGTCGTCGCCGGCCGTGCCGAGCTTGCTGTCGGCCCAGTTGGTGCCCCGGATCAGTGCCATCGTGCCTGCGTCTCCTCCTCAGCCGCGGTGCTTAGGGCGGCGAATGACAAGCGCGTCCGTGCTGCGACGAGGCTCACGGCCGCTCGCGCATTCGATCCCCCCGCGTAGCGATCTTGCCATCAACCGATGGGTAACGACCAGCCCCCTCTCGCGCCGGGGCCCGTTGGGCGAAACGCGGGAATCGGCCGTCAGATTTTCTGATTGACCGTCGTCCGATTTTCTGACATTCAGGCGCCACCCCACAGGAGGGAGCGCCGATGCCCACCGATCCGACCCCCGTCGCCGATCCAGCCGCCGCCGCGCCCAAGCTCGATCTCGCCAAGCTCGACGCGCTCGGCCCGCTGAAGGCCGGCGCGCACCCCGGCCCGGACGCGGGCGCCTGCGTCATGGAAGCGCTCAGCTACGTCGCCGGCGAGCCCTGGTCGGACCATCCGCAGTGCTGCTGCCCGGTCATCGCCGCGTTCCTCCGCGCCTGGAACGACGGCCTCCCGGACGATGAGCGGGACGCGCTGCTGCGCCCGCTGATCCCGCGCCTCGTCGGCACCCGCGCGACGCCGGACGTGGAGCGCCGCCGCGCGCTGCTGGTCATCGACTGGGTGGTGCGCGAGTACACGCCCGCGTGGCTGCGGCTCGCCGGACTGACGGCGCAGGCCGATGCGCTCGCCGGCCTGCCCGAGATCACGGATTTGGAGCAGGTGCCGGCCATCCGCGGCGCGATCGAGGCGGCGCAGCGCGACGCGGCCGCCGCCCGTGCCGCCGCCCGTGCCGCCGCCTGTGCCGCCTGTGCCGCCGCTGGGGACGCCGCTGGGGACGCCGCCTGGGTCGCCGCCCGTGCCGCCGCCTGTGCCGCCTGTGCCGCCGCTGGGGACGCCGCTGGGGACGCCGCCTGGGTCGCCGCCTGGGACGCCGCCTGTGCCGCCGCCTGGGGCGCCTGGGGCGCCGCCTATGCCGCCGCGGCCGCCGCCTGTGCCGCCGCCTGGGGCGCCGTGGATGCCGCCCGTGCCGCCGCCTGGGGCGCCGCCTGTGCCGCCGTGGATGCCGCCAGTGCCGCCGCCAGGGTCGCCATCAGAGACGCCGCCGGGGCTGCTGCCCGTGACACCGCCAGGGCCGCCCTAGCCCCCACGCGGCGCTCCCTACAGCAGAGCGCGCTCCGGATGGTGGCGAGGATGATCGACTGCACGGAGGGGCGCTGAGATGCCCGCCGCCATCGCCGCTCCGGCGCCGCCGGCCACGCTGCCGCCGCTCGCGGCGCCTGAGATCGGCCACTTCTTTGCCTCGCAGGACGAGGCCGAGACGCGCAAGTATCAGCTTGACGCGCTCTTCCTGAGCCTCGCGCGCGAGCGACTGGCCGAGTGCTACGAGGCGATCCATCGCCTCTATCAGGAATGCATTCGGCCGCTCGACGGATTCCCTCGCCCTGAGACGGCGAAGGTGCTGGCCGAAATGCTGTGGGCGCTGATCGACGTTGACGGCAACAGCGTCGGCGTCGCGCTCGGCCAGATCGATGAGGCGGAGGCGTGGAAGGAAGCGCCTGTCGATGACCTGCCGCTCTACGCCTGGGCCGACTCGTGCCGCCCGCACTGCTTCATGCGCGAGGGGGGGGTGTAGCCATGACCCGCCGCCGCCTTTCCTTCCGCGTCGGCGCGCTGCGCCCGCCGCCGCCGCCACTGACCGGCCTGCGCGTCTCGTCGCTGTCGTTCCTCGTGTTCTGGATCGGCGTGGCGGCGATCATCGGCTGGATCGCGATCGACGTGTTCAGCCGCAACGCCCAGCGCGTGCTCCATGAACAGCGCATCGCGATGGAGGCGTGAGGATGATCTGCGCCATCGTCTCCGCCGTCATGGTCGGCGCGCTGCTGTTCGGCCTCTACCTCGCGTGGGGCCCGTGGGGCGTCGTCGGCGGGATCGCTGGCATAGCGCTGCTGTGGGGCGCGGCCACCATCGGCATCGAGACGGAGGGCGAGTGATGCGCGCGCCGCAGCTCTGCGCCCTCGCCGTCTCGCCGATGGCGCTCGCCGCGCTGCTC
>CALBZE010000146.1 GCA_937889645.1 uncultured bacterium | reverse complement strand
TCGCGAGAGCCCCGGCGACGTCGTCGAAGTCGAGCCCCGTGCCGTACATCTCCACCGGGTTGATCTGGAGAACCCCGAGGCGCTGGTACCGCGTGAGGAACTCCTGAATCTTCGCGCCGGCCTGGTCTCCGAGCGCCGCCGACGCTTGCCCGACCGCGTTCAGCGAATCGACCAGAGTCCCGCCGCGAAGCCCGCTCTGACGGAGCTCGATCGCGAGCTTCTCGAGCTCGCGCGTCGCCGTTGGGACCTTCATCGCGAGCGCGTCGACCTGGTCGGCGAGGTTCCGCGCGTTCTCGCTCGTGCGGACCCAAGCCTGCATCTGCAGCATCGTCTGCTGCCGGCTGCTTGCCGTGAGGACGACCCATTTCGTGAGGCTCGCCGTCGCCGCTGCGGCCGCGCCAGCGAGGCCGATGCCGAGAGCTACGCCCGCCATCGTCGCCGCGGTGGACAGCGACACGGCGGCGCTCGCAGCGCCCGTCAGGCTCGCCTTCAGCAGTGCCGATCGTCCCCCCTCCTGGCTCACGAGCTCGCGGTACTCGAGGAAGCGACCTCGGAGCGCTCCGAGCTTGCCGCCGAGCATCCCGTACGCCTTCGCCTCGACAGCCGCGATCTTCTTCGCGAACTTCTCGCGCTCGGCAGCCTCCTTCTTCGCCTGCTTGATGATCGAGGTGATGCTGTGCCCGTACTTCGCCGCCGACTGCGTCAGCACGGCTTGACGGGCCTTGATCTGCTCGATCTGCTTCTTGATCGACTTCGTGACCTCGGCGTTTCCCTTGCCGGTCGCCTTGAGCGCCGAGTTGAGCTGATCGAGCGCTTTCTTGTTGCGCTCGTACTCCGAGGCCATAGCCTTGAGGGCGTCGACGGTCTCGGAGCTAGCCTCCTGGACGTTGCCGTCGATCGTGACGACCCACTTCGTCTCACGGACGCCACTTGCCATCACGTCCTCGTCTTCAGGCAGACGGCCTCGAGGATGGCCTCGATGCGCTTGAGCGACTGCGCCGCCGACCGCAGCCACTCGAACTCGACGGCGCGCAGGAGCAATCCGACCTGCCTCGCCTCATCCTCCGCTTCCGGATCGCTCGGATCAGGATCCGGGAGGAGGAGCGCTCGGAAGGCCTCCAAGTCTCGCGAGGGTTTTTCTACAGCCGCCCTCGCTCGGCTCGCTATTTTTCCTGGCGGATCTTCGCGCGAGCGCCCCAGAGATCGTGGATGGCCGCCAGACACACGTCCACGACCGACGGCGTCTCAGCGACTATCGCGTCGAACGCCTCGACCGACGGGTGCTTCACGTACTCGCGAACGATCGCAAGTACCTGCTCGGGCGTGACACTGTCCTCTTTCACGAGATGCGCCAGCGTCTTGTGATGCAGCTCCGCCTTCGGGCCTGTCACGAGCACGATGAAGCCCTTTCCGTGCGCGCTGACGTCGACGATCGCGAACTTCTGCCCCTGCTTGCCGAGCTTGCTGAACCGCTGGACGAGATCGAGGTACTCGAGATCCGCCTTCGCCTCCTCGATCTTCCGGGCCGTCTCCGGATCCGATCCGAGGACCTCCGCCTTCCTTGCTTCGACCTGCCTCTCGAGCTCCGCGAGGATGTCCGCCGGGCTCTTCTCGCTCTCCGCCATGGCTCGCCTCAGAAGTTGTGGATCGACATGCCGTCGAGATCGCGATGGCGCATCGGCTGCAGGGTGACCTCGACTCGGTTGCCGTCGGGCCCTTGGCTGAACTCCTTCCCGACCTCCGAAACCTTGCACTCCCAGACGTCACCGACCGGCGGCGCGCCCGTGATCGGGTTCCCCGTCGCCATGACGGTGAACATGAACTTCGCGTGTCCGTAGCCACGTCCGAGCGACTTCGCGGTCAGGTAGGCCTTCACCCTCTGCCACTCGTACGCGTACATGGTCACAGTGATCGGGTCGTACTCGACATGCCCCGTAGCGAGGTCGATCGGCTCACGGCCCGTCCCATACTGCGGTGACTGCTCGATCTTCTCCTTCGTCCCGGTGACCTCGATGACGCCCTCGACCACGAGGGTGTCGAAGGAGAACTTGCACTCATACCAGTTGTAGACGTGGCCGCCGATGATCGGATTAGGAGGGAGCATCGATCACCTCAGATATTGAAGCTCCGGACGAAGCGGCTCGTCACGGCAAACCCCTTGATGTAGACGAGGCTCGAAATCTCGATGGTCGCTGTCACGATGGCGCCGTCGTTGGAGCCGACGTCGTCGACGCGCGACAGAGTCAGACGCACGTCGTCCACCTCGCCACGCAGCACGGACTTGAGGTCGAGCGTGCCTCGTTGCTCGATCTCGGCCACGTCGGCCTCGAGCAGATACACCTCTCCGTTCGGGCCGGGCTTCGGGTCCTTGCGCTTTCGCGAGCTCAACTCCTCAGTGAGGAAATCCCACGATCGCTCCTCGGCGACGCACATGCATCGCTCCTGTTGATCGAACACGAAGTCCGAACCGATTGGCGAGAACACGCGCGGGTTGCCGATGAAGGCGCCAGCACGGCGCGGGAACGTACGCAACGTCACGTATCCGAGATCGTCGAGCCCCGGCGTCGCGTCCTCGTCCCAGCAGACGGGCGTTCCGTCGTCGTCTACGATCGCGAATCCGTCGACCGGCCCGTCTGCCACGTAAGCGGCGTCCGTGCCGATGCTGATCTTGGCGATTCGGCCAGCGAGCGCGAGCGACGTCGGCCGCCACATGCTGATCCCACGGATCGGCGAAGCGACGTACCCACCGTCCGCGCAGACGTCGACGCGCGTGCCCGTCCTCGCCGCGTTGCTGATGACCTCGAGCTCGTCGATGTAGTCCTGTGCCGACTCGTCGTCGGGCTGGTACGGACGCACGTTCAGGATCGCGCGCTTGCTGAGCCCGCGAGCCATGAATCCGTTCAGCGCGGTGCGGACGCCATTGATGATCGTCGCGTCCGCCTCGACGGACCCGATCAGGATGGCTTCGTACTGCAGCCCGGTGTTCTTGAGCGCCTCGAGGCACGGGAGCAGATCCGAAAGCGACGCCTTCGGCCCCGTCGTCGTGAAGGCGACCTCCTGCCCGTCGGCGATGTCTCCCGAACCGAGCTCGATCGTGATGCCCGTGTCCGGGATGACGATCTCGTCGTCCGTGCCGAGCGCCCGATCTGCGGAGAACGTCTTGCCGCCGTCGAGGCTCACGGCGTAGCGGATGCCGGCAGCACCGACCGTTCCGCCCTTCGGGAATCGGATGACCACGCGGAACCGGTCGAGCGGCTTCGTCGAGCCGGCGGTGATCGTCGCCGCGCCAGCCTGCGGCGCACCGGTCACGTCGATCGTACTGTACGTCCCGTCCGTCGATGCGTCGCACTTGACGAGCACGACCGGCTTGCGACCGACCTCGAGCATGTATGCTCCGAGCTCGGAGAGCTCGCCGTGACCAAACGAGGCGAGCGCCTGCGCCTTCGTCGTCGCGCTCGTCGGCTTGGCCGGGACTCCGGCCGCCGATGCCGCGATGATCGCGAACGTTCCTATGGGCGAGGCCCGTCCAGCGCCCGTGTTGCCGTCGGCGCGCTGATACGTCAGGCGGGGCAGCATGCCTATCTGGCGGCACAAAAGAAGGCGTCACGGTTCGCGCACGATGTTCGGCGAGAGCGGGCCTGTGAGGTCCCACGGGACATCGATCACGTGCGTGCGCAGCGTGAACGTCAGTTTCAGCTCACGGCCAAGCTGCGTGAGCGTCTCCGGACGCGTCCACGTCGTATCGCCGAACGTGTGATGCCCGTCGCTCGCGTTCGCGATCGCGCGCATCGCCCACTGCATGAGCCGGAACGTCGCGCTGACTTGATCCTCCTCGGAGGTCTTGTCCGTCGCCCAGACGTAGCAGGCGAGATCGATCTCCCAACACGCCAACGGGCGCCATGCTTGCGTCTCGGTGACGCGCACGCCTGGACCCTTCGGCGGAAGGATCCTTCCTCCGCGGCCACCCTCATCGGACGGCGCGACCACGATGCGGTTTCCGCCCGCTCGCGTGCCCTGCTTCGGGCGCTGCAGCCAGCCGGCGAGGAACTCGGCGTCGACCTGATGCGCCTCTAGGTAGGCGCGCATGCGGTCGACGAACACCGAGAAACCAGACTCGAGAGTGATCTCCGACGGCATGTCACCCTCCGAGCTTGCGTTGGCGCACGCGCTCGATCGCGCGCTCGATCGCCTCGATCGCTTCCTTCGGCTCCGGGTCGCCCTGCACGAACGGGAGGATCTGCCGGCGCGGGCGGTTCTCACGATGGCCCATCATCCGATTCTGAAAGAACGCGCCGTTCGACGGCGACGCGAGCTTGACGACGAAGCTCGCGCCCGACACGGTGACGGATAGCGCGCTCGAGACGTCTGCGTAGGGCGTGCCGTCCTTTCGCGGCGCGAAGGGCTTGCCCTCGATGTCGAGGCCGGCGGCGGTCTTCTCTCGCAGCGCTCTCAGCGCGTCGTTGGCCGCCTCCTTCGCGATCTCCTCGGGCGCCGTAGCGAGATCCTCGATCTGCTCGATGAGCTCGCGCAGGTCCGCCACGATCATCGCCTCCCGCGCATCGTCCGGTGCCAGTCGATCGGCGAGCGGAACGAGAACGCGCGAGCCCTCCGCCTCGACACTCCGTCCTCGTCCTGCTTGCCAGGCTCCGGCTCGCGAAGAGGAAGCTCGACGAGCCCATCCCGCGCGTTCGCGGCCTTCTCGAGCCACGCGATCGCCTCGTCCCGTGCCCTCACGATCTCGCCGTCTTGCTGGCTCGACGGATCGAAGCCGATGAATATGCGGATTTGGTACGAGAGGATCTGAGCGGCGTGGAACTTCACCGCCTCGGGCACCGGATCCGTGAAGGGCGTGGCGTACCGCTTGCGCAGGTACGAGTCGATCAGGCGAGACACCGCCTCCGACATCGCCTCGAAGCGCCCAGGGTGCTTGTCGACGAAGTCGACGAGCTCCGCGTCTGGGATCGAGCCCATGACGCGAAAGTATGCGATGTCGACATACGCCATCTGCGCCCTCCAATGACAACAGCCCGCGCCGGTCGGACCGAACGCGGGCCGTCGCGGTCAGATCGCGCCCGTCACGGGCAGATGCAGCGCTGCGCGAGGTACGGGTGACCGAGATACGCGGTGAGGTCGCCGGTCACGAGGTACTCGAGCTCCTGCATGCGAGCCAGCTCGGGCACCGTGAGCCCGTCGAAGTTCGTCATCGTCATCGGGATAAGCGTCGAGATCCCGAACGGACGCGAGAACGCGCCGCCTCCCTCGAGCTCGCCGACGACGATCCAGACGTCCTTGTTGCCCACCTGCTCGAGCCCCGGCACCTGCACCGGGGTGATGTCGTACGAGCGCCGGATGATGTTCTCGGTCGTGCCGTTCGAGGTCCCGAAGAAGGCCGCATTCGTCGCCACGTGCGCCTTGTACTTGAGGGACGGGGGATGAAGCAGCCACTTTGCGCGAAGCGCGCGAGGCGTGCCGTCGGGCATCCTTCGGTCTTCGATCTGCGAGGCCGCCCAAGCGAGATTCTCCGGCGTCAGATCACGGCCCGCCTCCGTATTGGAGTAGACGCCCTGCGTCGCGTCCTTGTAATTGACGTAGTGCGCTGAATTCCAGAACGTGAGACCGTCGTACGCCTTCGCGTTCTGGTCGTTGATCAGCTGCAGCAACAGCTTTTGCGGCAGCAGCGCGGCGGAGGCGCCGAGACCAGCCGCAGCATCGGTCTTGATCTGCAGCGCGTTCTGCGTTTTGAAATCGCGATCTCGCACAACGAAGCCACCGCCGGCCTGCTCGTGCTTGATCGCCATCCCGTGGGTCTTGAGGTCCGAGTACTCGATGCCCGGACCGACTCGGATCCGGATGTCCTCGACCAGGAACTCCCGGAGGTCGGCGACTCCGGCCCCCTCCACCTCGTTGGCGACGATGCTCGCCCAGCGGTTCTTGAGGGCGTTGTCGTAGCTGGCCTGATAGACGCTCTGCAGCGTCTTGTTCAGGGCCATCACGTGTTGCATCGGGGTGAACATCTTTCGTCTCTCCGTCTACGTGGAGGGTGAGGTTCGGACTCCGACTCTTCGTCAGAGGTCAGAGGGGGAGGATCACGCGGACGCGACCGTCGGCCTCGACGCCCGAGATCGTTCCCGCAAGCACCGCGTCCTCGCTCGTGAGCGACACGGTCTTGGGGTCCGCGCCCACGTAGCAGGGCTTCGTGACGTCCTTCAGACCGATCCCGGAGCCGGCGAAGAGGTACTCCTTCTGCCCGCGCGAGAACTCGATCGTGACCCGCACGTCGCCGTCGTTCCCGGCCGTGTTGTCGGCGTCCTCGATCGCGACGCCGAAGACCGTCCCCGAAACGCCGGGACCGGGCGCGGGGGCCGGCTCCGCGCAGCCGCTCGAGTTGATTACGACCGTGTCACCGGCGGCGATCCTCTCGCCGCCGGCAACCGGAACGATGTCCTTGTCCGTTCGGATGAAGCCCATCGTGCCCCTCACTTGCTCAGGTTGCGGAGCGTGTTCCGAGCGGCCGCCTCGATCGCCATGATCGTGGCGTCCTTCGGAGCCGGCGGATCCACGCGCGGGATGACCGTTGGCCTCGACGCCCGCTTCGCGAGGCCGATCGACGAAGCCTTCTCGAGCTTCGCCACTCGCTCGGTGAGCGACTTGATCGTCGCGAGCGCGGACGCGAGCTCCTTCGACGGCTCCTTCTCCTCCTCGCTCCCGCCGGACTCCGACGACGTCGTCGGCTCGCCCTCCGACGTGTTCGCCTTCTCCTCGGACGACTCCGAGGACTCCGACGCCTGCGTCTCCTGCTCCTGCGCTTGCTGCGCGTCGAGCAGCGAATTGAAGTACGCGGACAGCTTGTCGAGCGCCGCCGCCTTCGCCTCGTCGGAGGCGGACGCGTCGACGAGGGTCGCAAGCGCCGCGATCAGCTCCTTCGGATCCATCACCTGGATCGGCGCACAAAAGAAGGCGTCACAATCTCGAGCGAAGCTGCAGCACGCGAAGCTTCGCCATCGAGAGAGAAAGCCGTCCGCCCGACGGCGACACGGACATCGCGGACGCAAGCGCGGGGATGCCGTGAGTCCTCGGGTTGTTCGTCAGCGCGCAGTTCACGTACGAGATGACTTCACGCGTTTTCTCATCGACGTAGAAACACGGCGAGAAGTACCGCCACTCCGGCGGGTCCGCCTCGAGCCCGGCGCGCGCCTCGTCCGTCCACGTGCACGACACGGCCCAGAGCTCCGGCTTGCCGTTCTCGTCCTCGCGCACCTCGAGGACGTGCCACCCAGCAGCCTTCGCCGCTTCGGGCGGCGCGTCCGGCATCATCGACCGGTGGTCGAAGTCGATGCTGTAGATCCGACCGCGCTCGTTCTGCTCCTCGATGAGGAGCTCCGCCGACCGCTCCGAGAACACGAACGTTTCCCCACCGTCGCACGCGTTCGGCCCGTACGCCCAGATCCGGAACGCCGTCGGCGCCTTCCCCGGACCGGGGCGCTCGACAAGCGGTCGCGCGGCGGCGAGCTCGGAGAGCGCAAGAATCGACCTCGCTCGGCTCAAGACACACCTCCGGTGAGCGGCACACCGAACTTGCGAGCCATCGCGGCGACGTCGACTCGCTCGGGGGCGCCGCTCGACACGAGCGCGTCGGTCCACCTCTTCACCGCGTCGCCGCCGACGTTCACGGCGTTCGCCTCCGACGCGAGATCCTTCGGCGGCGTCGCGTCCCATCGCACGCGCGGTCGGTGGAACCAGCCATCGAACGAAAATCGTCGCTGCGCCCAGACAGGGATCACCTGCTCGTTCAGCGCGGACGCCATCGTCTCCGCGTCGCCACGGATGAGGTCGTGCTTGACCTTGGCGAAGACGCTATTGTTCGCGAAACCGGTGCCCGGCTCGGTGGTTCCACGCTGGCCGGAGATCGCAAATATGACGTCCTCCTTCGATGCCTCGAGCTGGTCCTTCATCGAGCTGGGCGTCGTCTGCGACGGGTGCTCGAGATCGAACTGCCATCCCTCGTTCAAGAGGATGGCCGGGAACGGGCCGAAATGGTTGATCGCGTCGAACGTCTCGCGGACCTCGTCCTCGTTCGCGCCGTTCGGGACCGTGAGCTTCTTGATCGGGAACGCTAGGGAGTTGTTCCACGCGTTCAAGTTGAGGAACGCCTGCCTACGTGTGACGTAGGCGAACGCGAGAGCGCGCCAAAGGCCGTACCTCCACGGGTAATCCGACCCATGCGGGAACGCGAGCAGCCATCGGCCATCGCCAGGCGTCACCGGCTCCTGCTCGCCGTACGCCGTGCGGACGTACCACTGATTTTCGCTGAATCGGTACGTGAGGAACTCGGGGTTCCTTCGAACGAGACGAAGCCGTCCGTCCTCGTTCTCAAGGATCTCCCCGAACATGATGTTCAGGAGCCCGCCGTCACGAGCGATCAGGCTAAGTTCCGACGCCGGGCAGAGCGTGTCGAACTCGCGCGAGAGCGCGATCGCGTATTCCTCCGCCGGACGCATTGACCCTCGGTACGGTCGACCGTCTGGCGCCTCTTCCACGCTCGCCTCGAAGTACCGAGGCAGGTGGAGCATGCCATCGAAGCGCGTCGACAGCTCTCCCGCGATCAGGCCGTCGCCGATCAGCGTGTCGGCGATGCGGCCGATCATCTGCATGTTGCCCGTCTCGGCGACGGCCAGCGCGGCGTCGATGTCCGGGATGTCCCAGTCGACGTACGTGGGCATCCACGGCGTGAGGTTCAACGCGCGCTTGCCGCGCCCGCCCTTCTTGACCTCGCGCGGACCCTGCGAACCTCGCACGAAGTTCAGGAATCGACGGACGACATTGGGCATGAGGCTTCATGCGTCCGGTGTTACAAAAGAAGGCATCACCGACGGCGCTGTGTGAGCCACTGCGAGAGCACGCGTCCAGGCGTCGGCCGGATGCGATCCGACGGCGGCGTCACGCGAGGACGAGGAGGCGGCGGCGCAGGGCGACCGGGAGGAGGCACGACACGGGCCCACGTCCGCTCGTGCAGGCCGTCCGGGTCCCAGACCGCTAGCCCGAGGCTGTCCGCACGGTCCGGCGACCGTTTGAGCCGCTTCCGGATCGAGTCCTTGCGTTCGATCGTCCGCTTGTGCGCGTGCTTTGGGTTGTACGGGCTCCCGTACGTCACCGTGTAGAGCTCCTCATGCAAGAGGGGATCGTTTGGGAGCTCCCCTCCGGCGCGGATCCACGCGCGCAATGTGAACCAAATCTCGTCCCGGATAAACAGGTACTCGTCGAACCGCACCGGCGGCGGATCGCCAGGCCGAACGGCGAAGACGACATCTTGCCGCGCCTTCGTTCGCAGGATCTCGCGGTACGTGTCGGCGCCGATGCCTGCTGCGTCGACCTTGATGCGGACGCTCTCTCCGGGCGCCCGGTACCTGTCCGCGATCCGCACCACCTCGTCGGCGATGCCGAACCTGTCGAGCCCGTTGTGCACGGACTGCTCGATGCACACGAGCCCGCGCACGGCCGTGATCACGATGTCGTCAGCGTCGGGACCTTCACCGGCGACGTCGACGCCGATCGCAAGCTGGCCTGCCTCGCGCGCGAACAGCTCCGGCGGTCGACCTTTCAACAGCTCTCGTCGCTCGAGCCATCGAGCCACGGCATCGTCGACCATGCCCCTCGAGATGAGCTGCTTGTCGTCGATCCTCGGAAACTGCGCGAGAACGCGCAACCGATACTCGGGATGATCCTCGTCGCCGCCACACTCGGCGAGCACCTCCTCGACCCACACGCGCGACGCGAACGCTGCAGACGCAGGGATGATGCCTGCCTCGACGTACGAGATTATCTCGAAGGCGTCGATCCGAAAGGTATGGTACAGGTCCGCGTGCCGGTGAAAAGCGTCGAAGAATACTCCCGACGCATAGTTCGCGTTGCCGAGCAGCAACAGGCGAGTTTGCTCTGCGGCGAGGGACGTCTTGAGCGCCGTCATGTGCTCGTCCCGGATGCCGGGCGCCTCGTCAACGATGATGAGGATCCGGCCACTGAGCCCCTGTAGCGCGACCGGATTCGTCGCCGCGACTCCGAAAATCTGCCGCCCATCGGGCGCCGTTATGCCGTCGGTCGGCTTCGTCAACGGCTCCTCCTCGATGATCGCCGAATGCGGGCACGGTTTCGGAAGCTCCTCCTCCCGGATGTACTCGGGATTCGGGTGCGTCCGAGCGAAGGCCTCGCGGCAGTCGCCGCAGCAACCGGAGCGACGCACGAGCGCTCGGATCTCGTGGTACAGGTTCGAGTCGAGGTTGTCTTCCGTCGGCGCGAACAGGATCGCGCGCGCGCCGGGGAATGTGCAGTACCACCAGAGAGCCGCGACGCCGCCCGTCATGGTCTTTCCGGCCTTGTGGCAAGTCACGACGGCCGTGCGTCGGTTTTGGACGACAGAGAAAATGATCTGCACCTGCCCAGGATGCAGACGGATCCCGAAGATGTCCCACGCGAACGCCTCGGGGTCGTCTCGGTACTTCGGCGACGGCCACTGAGTCCGAGATGCACGCTCCGCGGCGACGTGGATCGCGTCTCGGAAGGCGATGTAGATCGGTGTCTCCGTGGTCGTCACTTCCGCCACCATGAGCCTTTCCCCGCGTGGTGAGACAGGATGCCGAGGTGACCGGCCAGGTGCCGAAGCGCGAGGGCCTGATCAGCGAGCTCCGGAA